>NZ_JBVJQR010000014.1:0-284679 GCF_055608425.1 Kitasatospora sp. NPDC036934
ACCTTCTACGACGGGCGGGCGTTGCCGGACGGTTCGGTGCCGGGGGTGGTGCACGTGTCGATGGCGGATCCGTACTGTCCGGCGGGGCGGCGGGCAGTGCTGGGGGCGGCGCGTTCGGCGGGCTGGGAGCCGGTGGACGGCGGGACGCTGGTGGTGATCGAGGGTCCGCGGTTCTCGACCCGGGCGGAGTCGCGCTGGTTCACCGCGAACGGCTGGTCGGTGGTCGGGATGACCGGGCACCCGGAGGCCGTCCTGGCGCGTGAACTCGGGCTCTGCTACAGCTCGTTGGCTCTGGTCACCGACCACGACGCCGGTGTCGGGAGCGGGGACGGGGTGACCCACGCGGAGGTGCTGGAGGTCTTCGCGGGCAACGTCGACCGACTGCGCACGGTGCTGTTCAAGGCCCTGGAGGCCCTGCCCGCCGAGCGGGACTGCGTCTGCTCGCACGCACTGGACGGCGTGACCACCGGACTGCCGGGTGTGGTCGCGGGCTGACTCCCCGCCCGGAGCAGCGTTCGGCTCCCGTTCGCCTTCCCCACACGTGGACGTGGGGTGGACGTATCCCCCGGCTGGGAGCCTCCTCGGCGTTTCTCATAGCCAGGAGGTTCCGGCATGGCACACCCCTCTCGCAGAACGATCCTTCGGACGGGCACGGCGGTCGGCGCGCTGACCGCCGTGCCCGCCTCCACCCTGCTGTGGACCCAGCCGGCCGTCGCCGGCACCCCCGGACCGGAGCAGATCCACCTCCAGTGGGGCAACGAGCCGTCCCGTCAGATGACCGTCTCCTGGGCCACCGCCGCATCGGTGCAGCGCCCCCGGGTGCGCATCGGCACCCCGCGCGGCGGCGCCGGCCGCACCGTCGACGCGCGCAGCCGCAGCTACGTCGACGGGCTCAACAAGGTCGAGACCTTCACCCACCACGCCCGGCTGGACGGGCTGCGCCCCGACACCACGTACGTCTACGAGGTGCTGCACGACGGGGCCGAGCCCGTCCGCGGCACCTTCCGCACCGCGCCCGCCCGCGGCCGCGCCGCCTTCCGGTTCACCAGCTTCGGCGACCTCGGCACCGGCGACAACGTGTTCAAGAAGTCGTCGATCCACGGCGCCGCCGCCGTCCGCCAGGTCGAACAGTTCAACCCGCTGTTCCACCTGCTCAACGGCGACCTCGCGTACGCCAACAACAACCCGCAACTCCAGCCGCAGGCCTGGAACGCGTTCATGAACAACATGGCCGGGTCCGCCGCCAACCGGCCCTGGATGCCGGCCCCCGGCAACCACGAGGTCGAGGCGGGCGGCGGCGACCTCGGGTACGCCTCCTACCTCACCCGCTTCGAGCTGCCCGACAACGGCACCCGCGACCACTGCGGCAACTGGTACGGCTTCCAGGTCGGTTCGGTGCTGTTCGTCAGCCTGGACGGCAACGAGATCGCCGTCGAGGACGACGCCAGCCTCGACCCGGCCACCGGGCAGTCGATCTACATCAGCGACTACAGCGATGGTGCCCAACTCCGTTGGCTGGAGCGGGTGCTGTCCCGGGCCAGGAGCGGGAGCGCGGTCGACTGGATCGTCGTCAACCTGCACCAGTTCGCGATGTCCTCCTCCGCCGCCAGCCACGGCGGCGACATGGGCATCCGGGAGAAGCTGCTGCCGCTGCTCGACCGCTACTCCGTCGACCTGGTGCTGGCCGGACACGACCACGACTACGAGCGCACCCACCCCGTCCGCGGCACCGAGCCGGGCGGGCTGCTCACCCCCGCCGTCGTGGACGACGACCTGCGGCAGATCGACACCTCCGAGGGCACCGTCCACCTCATCCTCGGCGGTGGCGGCACCGCCGGCCACGACGACGTCTACCTGCCGGTCGGTCCGGACGGCGTCCGCGAGGCCGCCGTCCGCACCCAGCGGCTCACCTTCAAGGCCGACCCGGACGCCAAGGAGAAGGCCCACTGGTCCGCCGTCACCGACCCGGACACCAAGTACCCGTACGGCGTCGCCGTGTTCGACGTCGACCCGGGGCTGGTGCCCGGCGGCCGCACCACCATCACGGTCTCCTACTACCACTCGGTGCCGGCCACCGCCGCGAACCCGGTGCCGACGCCGGTGCTGTACGACCGGTTCACGCTGTACCGGGACCGCAGCGACGGCTGGGGCGGGGACGACCAGGGCGAGGACGACCAGGGCGAGGACGAGAACTCCCAGGGCGAGCGTGCCGCCGCCCGGCGGTAGCCGACCCCTGCTGGGCCCGTCGCGCCGTTCCGGTGCGGCGGGCCCGTCCCCGGCGGCATCGGCCGGCGCCCCTGCGCAGGAAGTCGGCCCGTCGACTCTGCTGGCAAAGTCGAGGGCTGGATCTGTGGTATTGCGCCAGATTTGTCTCACAATATGAGACCCCGAGACGGGTACTTCCAGATTATTTGTCACGAATTGCTCGCTGCGACATACCCGGCAAATCGACTTTGCCAGCAGAGTCGCCCGTCCGACTTCCTGCGCGGGCGCTCTCAGGTGCCGGTGGCCCGGACGTAGATGTCGGCGGCGCCCCTGCGGCCGGAGGGCCACGGCGCGACGAAGACCTGCCGCCCGGCCCGCCCCTCTGTCACCAGCGCGCCCTCCGCCGGCTTCGCGCCCGGCAGCGCTGATCTGAGGTCCTCCGGCAGCGGGGCGGCGGCGCCGGGCTGCGGCAGGTCGTAGGTGGAGAGGAAGTCCTCGACGTCGGCACCCTCGCCGCCACCGACCTCGTAGCGCAGGTAGGCGACGCGCGAGCCGTCGGCGGCTCGCGCCAGCACGGCATTCGTCGGATGGTAGTACCGCCCCTTGTGGGGATGCTGCTCCCGGTCCAGGCCCGCCAGCCGCTCCGCGCGGGCGGTGTCGCCCTCCGGCTGCTGGCCGAACCGGAGGAACGCCGTCACTATCCACCAGACGCACCCCACGGTGATCAGCACGCACACAGTGAGGAACGCCCCCAGCACCCAACGCCCGAGTCGGCGAGACGCCATGTCAGTGCCTTACCTCTCGCCCGGGACGGTCCTGGTCCTCACGCTAGCGAGAGGGGTGGGCGGGCGCAGGTGATCGGTGCGATTCGTCACGGCAACGGCCAGGAGCCCGCCGGGTCGTCCAACCAGGCCCGGTGACCTTCGGGGGTGACGGTGAGGCCGAACCGCTCCGGTCCGGGGGAGTCGTTTCCCTCCCACCACGAGTGCGCCTGTTCGATCTCGTCCCACAGGCGACGCGGACCGTGCTGCCGCACCGTGAACACGTCGTGCTCGCCGCCGTCGTGGTCCACGGCCGCCCACGAGGTGCGGTCCGTGGTGGCGATCCAGAGCCGGTCCGCCACCCCGTCGATCGGGCTGTCCTGCCAGGCGTACCAGATGTCGCCGATGCGGTGTCCGATGGCGAACGCCGCATCCCCCCACACCACCCCGCGGCGCGGCAGGGTGGTGGCGGACACCTGCGGGGTATGGCCCTCCTTCACCACGTCGCCGTAGATCTCCAGGTCCTGGCGCTGGGTGCGCATGAGCATGAACGAGCTGACCGGCAGGTACCTGCCGACCGCCACCCCGTCCCCGCCGACGGTGAGCCGTAGCAGGCCCCAGCAGATCCACGGGTTGTCCCACGGAGTGAGGATGACGCCGCCGGGCTTGGTCTGACCGATCCACCGGGTGGGGATGCGGCGTACGGAGCAGGTGGACACCACACGGTCGTAGGGGGCGTGCCGGCCCCACCCGAGCGCCCCGTCTCCGCAGACCACCTCGGGGCCGAACCCGGCCTCCTTGAGTGCCACGCGGGCGCTCAGGGCCAGAGCCGGGTCCACCTCGATCGTGGTGACGTTGGCGTCGCCCAGGCGGTGGGACATGAGGGCAGAGGTCCACCCGGTCCCGGTGCCGATCTCCAGCACCCGCACGCCCGGTCGCAGGTCGAGCAGTTCGAGCATCCGGAAGACGACCGAGGGGGCGGAGGACGAACTGGACGGCCACGCCTGCGAGGGGTCGTCGGGTACGGCACCGTCGTTGAGCTGGGTCACCACCGGCTCGTTGGCCAGGGCGCTGGCCAACCAGGCGTCGGCGTCGTCGCGGCGGTCCACATTGCGGTAGGTCCCGTCGCGGTCGAGCCAGATGCGGTCGGGGAGGAAGGCATGGCGCGGGGCCGCGTCGGCGGCCTTGATCCACTCGGGGGCCACGTCGTGACCGAGGACGTCGCTGACGGCTCGGAGCAGGTCGCGCATGGCGGCCTGCTCCGCAGAGTGCTGGTCGTCCGTCATCAGCGGTGCTTGCCGCCCTTGTCGGGGCCCTGGCCGTCAGGACTGGGCTTCGGGCCGATCACGGGACCGCCGGGCTTGGCGTGCTGCCCTCCGCTGCCGTCGTTCGGGCCGCCCTTGTTCTGGTCTCCCATGGGGGTTCTCCTACTCGGTCGTTGTGGTGGCTGGAGCCGGCGGGCTCGCAGAAACCACGGTGCCGAGCAAGCGCCGTGCGAATCAAAGGAGTTGCTGGAAGTTGCGGAGATTCACCCGATCGTGCTGATCGCCGAATCGATCAACTGCCGTGCTGCGTCGCCGTGGACGGCCACGGCCGCCAGATCCCGAAACGCCTTGAGATAGTCGGCGACCTCGCGTGGCTGTGTGATGTTGATCTCGGCCGTCAGCGTCTCCACCAGGGCCCGCCGGTCGTCGTAGACGTAGTACGCCTCCAACGGCCAAGTGCCCTCCCGCTGCGCGGTGGAGGGGATCACGCCCAGCGAGAGAGACGGCAGCGGCATCACGGCCAGCAGATGGCGCAGCTGGCCGACCATGGCCTCCGGTGGCGCGATGCGCGAGCGCAATACCCACTCCTCGATCAGCACCACGAACCTGCGGTGCCCCTCGTACAGGAACCGACTGCGGGCGATCCGGGCGGCCACGGCCTCGGTGACGTCGTCCGGGGTGTTCTGGAAGCGTGTGATGGAGGTCAGCAGTGCCGTTGCGTAGGCCGGCGTCTGGAGGAAGCCGGGGACGACGTTGGAGACGTAGGCGCGCACCAGGCTGGTCCGCTCATGGCGGGTATAGAAGTCCTCCTGGGTCCTGCGCATGCCGTTCCGGTGCAGGCGACGCCATTCCAGGTACATCGAGTCCACGGCGCGAGCGGTGGCGATCAGGTCGTCCACCTGGTCGTCGGCCCCGCAGGCCGCGCACCACGCGCGGATGTCGGCGTCGGTGGGCTGGGTCTCGCCCTTCTGGATGCGGGTGGTCTTGGCGGGGTGCCAGCCGCACCGGGCCGACAGCTCGCGCCCGTTGATCCCGGCGTCCTTGCGGAGGTGCGTCAGGCGCACCGCGAGCGCTTCACGAGCACCTTGGGCGCTGGAGGACGGGGAAGCGGGCATGAGCTGTCATTCCGGTGGGTGAGAGAGTCAGACGGAGAACTGCTTGTGGGGGGTGGCGCGCTGCCACACCTGCTCGAACGCGTCGGCACACAGCTTGATCGTCGCCGGGTCGTCGCTCCACACCTTGGGTTCCTCGGGGTGCCAGTCTCCGGCTCCCGTCCAGTTGTGGAACTGGACCAGACGTTCGTCGAACAGCCAGAAGTCGGTGCCGGGCAATGCGAGGTCGAAGGCGAAGCGGCGCGGCAGCCACCGCACCAGCTCGCCGGCGCCGATGTTCAGTGGCGTGGAGGCGTGTTCCCAGCGGATGTAGTCCGTCACGGGTTGCGAGACGATCCGGGCCCGGCGCATCACGACACCCCTGTCGACGGCCTCATGCACGGTGCCGAGCCACTCGGGCCACCACCGTGCGGTCGGGTCGAGGTTCACATGGCCGGTGCGCCGGAACTCGTCGAACTCCTGCACTTCGTCGCCCACCGCATAGGAGTCGCGCATCTCCAGGTGGACGGCCGAGTGCCGGGTGTCGGCCAGCAGCTCAGCGAAGCTCTTCGGCGCGGCGTTCCGCACGATCACATGCCTCCCTCAAGATCGGCACCATGCGGGCGGGAATGCGGAACACCTTCTCGTGGGCCGGGATTCCGACCGCGTGCCCGGCTACCCACTCCGCCTTGCCCACCAGTGCCTTCAATAGTTCGTCGGCCTCTTCGGCCTGGACCACCAGGTCGGCCGTCTCCTCGTCCACCCACACCGTGGGCGAGCCCTCGCCGCCGGTGTTCGGGTCCATTCCGATGAACCGTAGATCCACGATGCTCTCCAGTGCCAGGTCACTTGCGTGGATTTGCGTGGTCGTGCAGGTCCAGCCTGCCGGGTGGTCGAGGTCGCTCGACAGGGCCGATCCGGCCAACGCGGTGGGCGGCCGTCAGGCGGCTTCGGGGTGGTCCAGGGCGGCGGTGTCCGGGTGGGTGAGCCAGATCAGGCGGGCGGTGAGGCCCGGGTGGCGGGTGAAGTGGCGGAGGGCGCGCTCGGGTGAGGCGAGGGTCAAGCGGGTCCGGCCGTCGAGGGTGATCACGTGGGTCGGCCCGTTGGGGTCGGAGAGCCCCCAGGCTGCCACCCACCCGTCGGCGTCCGCACTGCTGGCGCCGCACATCTGGACGACGGCGAAGAGCCGGGGTGCGGTGTCGAGCACGAGTTCGCACAGCTCCTGGTCGAAGGACCGGTCGGGGTTCGGCGGGGGCGTAGCGGTCACGGAAGTCTCCAGCCTCAAGACATGGTTGAAGCGTGGCCAGCACGTTTTGTGACCGGCCCGTTTCATACCGTAGCGCTAACATGGCATAGTTTCCATGCTGGCTATTGAAGGCTTGCTATTTCACTCTTGGTGGTGAATGGGAGGATCGCGATGTCGTCGAGCGGTGCCCCGACGCTGCGGCAGCAGCGTCTTGGGTTTGAACTGCGGAAACTCCGCGAAAGGGCTGGGCTCACCTCAACTGCGGCTGCAGCTCTGGTCGGTGTGAATCAGGGCCACATGAGCCGGATCGAAGCGGGTCGGTACGCGGTGAGCGCGGAGCGTGTGCGCGCGTTCGCTCGCGCGTACACGTGTACGGACCAGAGCCTGATCGAGGCCCTCGCCGGCATGACCGGGAGGCGGACTCGGGAATGGTGGGAGGAGTACCGTGACATCCTGTCGCCGAACATGCTCGATCTTGCCGAAACGGAACACCATGCCACGGCGATGCGTATCGCCTCGGTGATTCACATTCCCGGCCTCCTTCAGACACTTGACCACGCTCGTGCGATCTTCAGGGACACGTTCCCTCCTCTGTCGCCGCCCGAGGTGGAGCATCGGGTCTCCTATCGCATCAAGCGGCAGGCGGTGCTATACGGTCAGCGGGCGATTCCGCTCACTGTGATCGTCCATGAGGCGGCCCTGCGGATGGAGTTCGGTGGGCCGGTCGTAGCCCGGGCGCAGCACCGGCACCTCATCGAGGCGAGTACTCGCGAGAACATCACAGTGCGCGTGATCCCCTTTGGTTCCGGCACGTTCCCTGGCTCCGGGCAGTCCATCGTCTACTGCTCCGCAGTCGTGCCCCAACTCGACACCGTGCAGCTCGATACGTATCACGGCTCCGAGTTCCTCGATGCCCATGCGCAACTGGTGAAGTACCAGAAGGTCCTGGACATCATGGAAGACCGGGCCCTCAGTCCCGAGGAGTCACGTGATCTCATTGCCCGTATCGAGAAGGACACCTGAGGGGAGACGCCGTGGCGGTAATCAACTGGCAGAAGTCCAGTTACAGCTCTGAGTCCGCGAACTGCATCTGTCTTGCCGCGGCTCCCGAGCGTGCCGTCAAGATCCGCGAGAGTGACGAACCCGAGGTCGTCATCACGACCACCTCCGACCGGCTCCACGCCCTCCTGCGCGGGATCAAGGCCGGGGAGTTCGACCACCTGGCCCCGTAGCTACCCTGGCACCCATGGACTGGCTGGAGCGGGTGGCGAACCTGAGGCGCTGGACGAAGAGCGGCGTCCGGGCACCGCACAAGCCGTTGTTGCTGCTGTACGCCCTCGGCCGCTACCAGGAGGACAGCGACGGGGAACTGCGCTACAGCGCGGTGGAGGAGGAGCTCAGGCGGCTGCTCGTCGAGTACGGGCCGTCGAATCCGACCACTCCCGGCTATCCGTTCCACCACATGGTCACTGACGGGGTGTGGGAGGTCCGGACCGACGACGGCCCGGGGAGTCCCGGGAGCGGGGTCGGGGTGCTCCGGTCCAGTGGGGCGACGGGCCGGCTCGCGGCGGAGCTGCGCCTGGCGCTCGGGCGGGAGCCGGCCCTTTTGGGGCGGATGGCCAGGGTGGTGCTGGATGCGCACTTCCCCTCCTCCCTGCACGCCGACCTGTGCGAGGCGGTCGGTCTCGACCTGGAGCAGACCGAGGCGGCCGCCGCCCTCGTCGCCGCCCGGCGGCAGCGGGACCGGCGGATGCGGGAACTGGTACTCACCGCCTACGAGTTCCGGTGCGCGTTCTGCGGCTACGACGGTGCCATCGGCGCGAGCACGGTCGGCCTGGAGGCCGCCCACGTGCGCTGGTGGTCGCACGACGGGCCGGACGAGGTCGACAACGGCCTGTGTCTCTGTTCGCTGCACCACAAGCTCTTCGACAAGGGCGTCCTGGGCCTGGGGGAGGGGCGTCGGATCCTCGTCTCGCAGTGGTTCGTCGGCCGCAGCGAGGCGAGTCGACAGCAGGTGCTGAACCTCGCCGGACGGCCGGTGATCGGCCCGCAGCCAGGGGTCCCGCCGGTGGCGGACCGGCACCGGGAGTGGCACACGAGGGGGGTTTTCCGCGGGGCGCCGCGCCTGGTGCACGGTTAGAACTCGTAACACGATCTTGCTGATCGTTGCTGGTGGGACGTGACCGATGTGACGATCCGTCTGTTCGTGATGGCGTGAGCAACAAACCGTGGATCGTGGACGACGAGCTGTGGGCCCGGATCGAGCCGCTGCTGCGGGCCTGGCCGGAGCGCTCGCCGAGCCCGCGCCCCGTGGACGACCGGCGGTGCCTGCAGGGCATCCTGTTCGTGCTCTACACCGGCATCACCTGGCAGCAGTTGCCGCTGGAGCTGGGCTTCGGCTCCGGGCAGACCTGCTGGCGGCGGCTCGGCCGCTGGCAGGAGGCCGGTGTGTTCGAGGCCCTGCACCGCATACTCCTGGCCGAGTTGAACGCGGCCGGACTGATCGACTGGACGCGCGCGTGCGTGGACGCCTCCCACGTGCGCGAGAAAAAAGGGGTGAGGCAACCGGCCCATCGCCGGTCGACCGCCGCAAGACCGGCAGCAAACACCACCTGATCGGCGACGGCGGAGGTATCCCGTTCCACGTGATCACCACCGCCAACGTCAACGACGTCACCCAGACCCTCACCCTGGTCGACGGCATCGCGCCGGTCGCCGGCCAGGTCGGCGGCCCCCGCAAGCGCCCGGACGCCCTGCTCGGCGACAAGGGCTACGACAGCAACCCCAACCGTCGCGAGCTGCGCAAACGCCGGATCCTGCCGGTCATCTCCCGCAAAGGATCTCGGGACATCATCGGTCTCGGCAAGCTCCGCTACGTCGTCGAGCAGACCTTCGCCCCCCTCCACCAGTTCAAGCGCCTCGCCGTCCGCTGGGAACGACGCCTCGCCCTCCACAACGCCTTCGTCTCACTCGCCTGGGCGGTCATCTGCTGGCGACGCCTCAACGCCCAAGACCGGTGATCGTGTTACGAGTTCGTAGCGCTCTGCCCTCGGCGAATCTGCGGCGGGCAGATGCACGGCATCCGGGGGGCGGTGCGGGGTGAGAGTGGAGTCAACGGCTCGACAAGGAGGAGCAGATGACTTCGCTCAGTACGTTGTTGCCCCGGGCGGGGCAGGGGGAGACGGCGCCGAGTGCCTTCGACGACCATCTCGCCGCCCAACTGCTCGCCCAGCGCATCGTGTTGCTCGGCACGCAGGTCGACGACGTGTCGGCGAACCGGGTGTGCGCGCAGCTCATGCTGCTGTCGGCGGAGGACCCGCGCAGTGACATCGGCCTGTACGTCAACAGCCCGGGCGGGTCGGTGTCGGCGGGGCTGGCCATCTTCGACACCATGCGGCTGATCCCGAACGACGTGTCGACGCTGGCGATGGGGTTCGCGGCCAGCATGGGGCAGTTCCTGCTCACGGTGGGGGCACGCGGCAAGCGGTTGGCGCTGCCGAACGCGCGGATCATGATGCACCAGCCGTCGGCGGGGATCGGCGGTACGGCTGCGGACATCGAGATCCAGGCGGAGAACCTGGAGTTCACCAAGCGGACCATCGAGCGGATCACCGCCGAGCACACCGGGCAGAGCGAGGAGACGATCGCCCGGGACGGCGACCGGGACCGCTGGTTCACGGCGGAGCAGGCAGTGGAGTACGGGCTGGTGGACCGGGTGGTGGAGTCGGTGGCCGACATCCGCCCGGCCTCGTCGCGGCGACGGATGGGGCTCTGACATGGGGTCGTACACGGTTCCGTACGTGATCGAGCGGACCGCGCAGGGTGAGCGGTCCTACGACGTGTTCAGCCGGCTGCTGAACGAGCGGATCATCTTCCTCGGCACCGACATCGATGACGGGGTCGCGAACGTGGTCATCGCCCAGCTCCTGCACCTGGAGTCGGAGAACCCGGAGCGCGAGATCTCGATCTACCTCAACTCGCCCGGGGGATCGTTCACTTCGCTGATGGCGATCTACGACACGATGACCTTCGTGCAGGCGCCGATCTCGACGTTCTGCGTCGGCCAGGCGGCGTCGACGGCGGCGGTGCTGCTGGCCGGCGGGGATCCCGGGCGGCGGTTCGTGCTCCAGCACGCGCGGGTGCTGCTCGGGCAGCCGGCCAGCGGCGGGCGGCAGGGGATGGTCTCCGACCTCACCCTCGCGGCCAAGGAGATGGTGCGGATCCGCTCCCAGGTGGAGGAGGTGCTGTCCCGGCACACGGGGCACGACGTCGCGACGCTGCGCGCGGACATGGACCGGGAGAAGGTGCTCACCGCCGAGGAGGCCGTCGGGTACGGGCTCGCGGACGAGGTGCTGAGCCGGCGGCTGGCGTTCGGCTGATCCCCGGTGCGTGATTCCCGGCGCGTGACCGGTGGCCGGTACCACGGGGGTGTACCGGCCGCCGGTCCGTTCAGGCGGCCAGGCAGAGGCCGTTGGTCCGCGCCGACGGAGCCGTGCGGCGGTGGGCCGGCCGGCTGCGGGCGTGCCGGACCAGTTCGTCCTGGGCGAGCGAGAGGAGGTCGCCGAGGCCGAGTCCGAGGGCCCTGGCGGCGGCCGAGAGCACCTCGGAGGAGGCCTCCTTGCGTCCGCGCTCCAGCTCGGACAGGTACGGCATGGAGATCCGGGCCTCCTCCGCGACGTCCTTCAACGTGCGCTCCTGGGCGAGCCGTTCGCGCCGCAGTACGTCGCCGACCAGGTCACGCCAGAGCGGTTCCTTGGGGGCGGCGGGTTGGGGACCCGGGCCGGAATGCGGCGGCGGGGTCTGCGGGCGCAGCGGGATGACGCGGGCTTCGTTCGGCGCTTGAGTGCTCACCCCTTCAGCCTAGGGATCCGGGGCCCCGGGGGAAGGGGGCGGAGTTCTGCCCTGGGTGAAGTCGTGCGCACCGAGCGGCCTTTGGCCGCTGCTGCGGCAGGCCGATGTCCCGTATCGGTCAGCGTGGCGAGTTCGGCCTCGTCCGTCTCGGTGAACTTGGCGAAGGTGGTGTCCTGTCGCACTGCAGATGGCGGGTTCTCACTCGGTCCCATCCGTGTTGTCGCGATCTCACCGCTTCGCGTGCGGCGTGCGGGTCTTTGCCTCGCGCAGGCGGTTTGGTGTCGCTTCGCAGGCGGCCTTCTCGTCGCTCCTGCCACCGTCGGCCGAGTGTTCGCTGGGACCGTAGGTGCCGGCTCTGGGTGTGCGGCGTGCCGCATGCCTTCAGTGCACCAGGAGATCGACGGCGACCTTCAGGCGTTCGAGGTAGAACTCCCGCGACTCGGCCTGGTGCTTGAGGCCGATCGATGTGCTGATCATCGTCTGCGCTACGAGGGCGGCCCGCTTCTGGCCCGAGTCGACGGCGATCGCGTCCGTGATCAGCTCCTCGAAACGCCGTGGGGCGGTCCGCGCGATCTCTCCGAGGAGGTCGGGGTTGTCCTCGACGACCACGGCGACATCGCGGGCCATCGGGCCGACGTAGCGGCCCGCCCATCGGTCGAAGGCTTCGAGGAGACGTTGCGGAAGCGGGCGGTCGACATCGCTCAGGACGTGTTCGACCGCCGCGATGTCGCGTTCCAGTGCTTGGGTGACCGCCGCACGGAACAGGGCTTCTTTAGAGGAGAAGAGGAAGTAGAGCCCTGGGCGGGAGATGTGTGCCGCCCGCGCCACTTCCTCCATCGAGGTCTTCCGGTAGCCGAATCGAGCGAAGGTGGCCAGGGCGGAGTCCAAAACCGTGGTCCGACGGTCGGTCTCGGTGGTCGGTGATGCCAGGGGGCCGGCCTCGGGGCTGTTCATGGGGCGATCGTAGAGGGCAGGAGTCTTGCTATACAACTTCAGTAAAGCGTGTATAGCATCGGAATCATGGCAGCTCGCGAACCTCTCTCCACCTCCTTCACCGCCGCGACCACGGCCGCCGAGGTGGTGCGGGACGTTGACCTCACCGGTGTCCGGGCGATCGTGACGGGAGCTTCCTCCGGAATCGGGGTCGAGACGGCTCGCGCGTTGACCGCGGCCGGGGCACGGGTGACACTCGCCGTGCGGAACACGGCCGCGGGTGACGCCGTCGCCGCAACGATCGAGAACTCGACCGGACGGATCCGTCCACGGGTTGTCCGGCTGGACCTCGCCGACAGGGCCACCGTCGCGTCCTTCGTCGAGGCGTGGAGCGGCCCGCTTCATCTGCTGATCAACAACGCGGGCGTGGTGACGGGCGGCCTCGAACGAACCCGCGAAGGTTGGGAGTTGCAGTTCGCGACAAACCACCTGGGTCATCTCGCCCTCGCCGTCGGCCTGCACGACGCCTTGGCCCTCGGAGCGTCCGAGCGCGACGGGGCACGGATCGTCTCGGTCAGTTCGACGGCGCACATGCGTTCCGGCGTCGACTTCGACGACCTCCACTTCGAGCGGCGCCGCTACGATCCGCGGATCGCCTACGCCCGTTCGAAGACGGCGAACTCCCTGTTCGCCGTCGAGGCGACCCGCCTGTGGGCGTCCGATGGCATCGTCGCCAATGCGGTGAATCCCGGTGGTGTCGCGACGGGCCTGCAGCGGAACTTCACCGCGCAACAGAAGCGCTCACTCGATGCGGCCGAGGCCGCCGGAGTCTTCACGTACAAGACGCTCCAGCAGGGAGCCGCCACCACGATGGTCGCGGCCGTCGCCCCGCAGTTCGCCCACTCCGGAGGCCACTACCTCGATGATTCGCAGGAGGCCTACACCGTGCCGAACGACGCCGACCTCGCGCAACACCCGCACGGTGTCAAGGAGTGGGCACTCGATCCCGCTCTCGCCAAGCGCCTCTGGGCGGTCTCGACCGACCTGCTCAGCACCTGATCTCCCGACGCCACGGCACCGCGCGCCCGCTCTCCGGACGGCGACAAGCCGGCCCATTCTGCCCTGCCCTGCCCTGCCCTGCCCTGCCCGGCTGCGGCGGCCGGGGGCCGGGGTTCGCGCTCAGGGGCCGGTTGACGGGACATGGGTAGCGGGCGGCTGCCCGGGCGATGCAAGAGCACTCGATGGGGTGATCCCATAGGTTCTTGATCGTTTACGCATGATCGTTCCTGTTCGCCAACTCCGGCCTAGACACGCCCGGTTGGCAAGGTGGCGGCGCGACGATCATGGTTGCGCCGGGAACCGTACGGTTTGCGCTCGCGCACTTGGCGCGCCACCCGTGCCGGGTGGCCCTTGTCGTACCGACTCCCTGGAGCCTTCTTCATGACCAGCGCCACCGGGCAGAGCCATGCTGCCTACTTCGCGTTCCGCGACGACCTGCTGGGCCCCTCGCGCACCCGTGTCCTCGGCGGGGACGAGCTGTGCGAGGCCGGCCGCCTGATCTACGGCACCCCGCAGGGGTTATCGCTCTACGGAGTCCCCGCGCCGGACATGGCGGCCAAGGGCCTGAGGTTCCTGGGCCGCACCACAATCGAGTGCTCGGTGGACGCCTACTCCGCGGCCGTCGCGCGGGCGGTCGCCGAACTGCAGGCCGCCATGGCCCCGGCGAATGACGCCATGGTGGTGGACCTGTTCTGCGGCTCGGGCAACTTCGGGTTCCACCTCGGCAGGCAGCTGGGCCGCCCCGTGTTCGCCTCCGAGCTCGACCCGGACGTCTTCGAGGCGACCCGCCACAATCTGGACCGCATCGGCTCCGACGTCGAACTGCACCTGCTGGACTACCGCGACCTGCTCGGAAAGCTCCCGCCCAGCAGCCCACAGGACACCTACATCGTCGAGCCGCCCTGGGGCCCGGCGTTCACCGCCGCCGGCCTGGACCTGACCCGCACCTCACCGCCGGTGCCCGAGATCCTCGACGACATCATGCGCTCCCGCGACGGGGAACCGTGCATGGTCGTCATCAAGACCAACGACCAGATCGCCCACGACTCCCTGAACATCGCCTTCAAGGGCGCCGTCCACCTGCGCTCGGTCACCCCCGCCCCGACCCTGCCGCACGGCGCGAACATGGACTTCCACATCTACCGCCTCGGCGCCGGGGGCACGGCCGGGGAATCGGTCGCCTCGGCCGAGGCGGTGGCCGGACTGTTCGACACCGTCGGCCTGCGCTACGAGCAGGCGTACCACCACCTGCCCGAGCAACTCGCCTCCCTGGAATGGCTCCTGGGCCGCCTGCCCGCCCACGCCCGGGTGCTGGACATCGGTTCGGGCACCGGACGCCCCACCGCCGAGCTGCTGGCCCAGGCCGGCCACCGGGTCACCGGCATCGACGTCTCGGCCACCATGGTGGACCTCGCCGCAGCCCAGGTTCCGACCGCACACTTCGAGCTGGCCGACGTACGCACCTACCCCGGTCTGGCCTCCGGATGGGACGCGGTGTGCGCGTTCTTCCCCCTGCTGTCCATGCCCCGCCCCGAACTCGACGCCACCCTCGCCGCCATCACCGAGGGCCTGGCCCCGGGCGGCTATTTCATCTTCGCCACCGTCCCCTGCGACTGGGACGACGACACGATGATCTGGATGGGCCACCAGGTCAAGGCCACCAGCTACCCGGCCGAGACCTACCTGGAGAAGCTGCGCGACTGCGGACTGGAGCTCCTCCACCACGCCGAAACCAGCTTCCGCCCCCGCTTCCCCGGCATGGACGACGAGAACCACCTCTTCGTCTACGCCCGCAAGCCGGCAGCCGGCAGCTGACCACAGCCCGCCCTGTCCGGCACGCCACCCCCGTAACAGGAGGCGGTGTGCCGGACACCAGCCCCAGCCACCACGGCCGCCCTGCAAGGAGCCCCGAATGACCCCCGCTGAAGCCGACCTGCGCTGCCCGGTCACCGACCCGGGATCCATCGCCGCCCACGGCACCCACGATCCCGCCTCCCTCTACGCCCACCTGCGCCGCGAGCACCCGATCTACCACGACCCGGCCCTGAACGTCTGGGTGGTCTCCCGGCACCGGGATGTCGAGGAGGTCCTCCACGACCGGACCGGCACCTACAGCCCGGCCGAGACCTACGCACCCCTGCAGCGCCTGGACCCCGCCGCGAAAGCGGTCTACGACCGCATCGCCTTCGTCCCGGTCACCGCCTCCACCGATCCGCCCCAGCACACCCGCTTCCGCCGCGCCCTGACCGCCCTGTGGCCCACCAGCGCCCCCCAACTCGAGCCCTGGGAACCACAGGTCCAGACCCGGGCCAACCAAGCCGCACACGCCTTCGCCGCACGCCCCGACCGCACCGGCGACCTGGAAGCCGACTACGCCCAGCCGCTCGCCGCCCAGATCATGGGCGACATCATCGGCATCCCCGACGACGGCCTGGCCCTCGTCTCAGCCGGATCCTCGGCCATGTCCGACCTCCTCTGGGGCCACCTGCCCCCCACCGCCCAACACCACGCCGCCGAAACCGTCGAACAGCTGTGGAACTACTGCCTCCACCTGACCGACCAACGGCAGGCCCACCCCCAGGACGACCTGATCACCTCCTGGCTCCACTACCAAGACCCCAACGGCGACAACCTCACCCCCACCGAGATCGCCTCCATGCTCATGGAAGTCCTCAGCACCAACGCCGAAACCACCGCCCTACTCATCTCCACCACCCTCCACCACCTCCTGGCCACCGACACCTACCCCCACCTGGCCACCCACCCCGAACAGATCCCCGCCACCGTCGAAGAGACCCTGCGCCACGACCCGCCCCTGATCGGCTGGCTACGCAACACCACCCGCCCCACCCGCCTCGGTCAGACCGAACTGCCGGGAGAAGCCCGCCTCCTGCTCCTGCTCGCCTCCGCCGCCCTGGACGAACACCACGGCCTCGCCGACCCCCACACCTTCAACCACCACCGCACCGACACCCCCTCCACCCTCAACCTCGGCGCAGGCATCCACTTCTGCCCCGGCGCCCTCTACGTCCGCCTCACAGCCAGACACGCCATCGAAGCCCTCACCCACGCCCTTCCGCTCCTCACTCCCACCCCACATCCGCACCCCCCCGCCCGGCCGGCCAACACCATCCTCCGCAGCCCCCGCCGCGTCCCCGTCACCTGGTAGACCAACGGCCAGCCCAACACGCACCCCCGCCGAAGCAGGGGCGGGGCCGCCTCGTCAGCGAGACCGGACAGGACCTAGTCGCAATGCCACTGACTTAACAGTGACCGCAAGCCTCTGAACTGCGGTGACGCTGGATCCAGAAGGCTCTGAAAGGCCTCAGAGTCAGTGGCGTTGGACCTAGTCGGAGTTCTCCCAGACCAGGATGCCGGGCCCGTCCGGGGTGAGGACCGGGACCCAGGCCTCGTCGGCCTGGGCGAGGCGGGACTCGTCGAGGACCAGCGGGGTGGGGAGGGCGTCGTCGCGGTTGTCGGAGGCGTAGACGGAGAAGCCGACGGCGGCCCGCAGGCGGTCGAGGAGGTCGGCGGGCCAGTCCAGGCCGCTCGATCCCTGCTTCTTCAGCTCGCGGACGAAGATCGCCCGCAGTTCGTCGTCCAGCCGGCGGCCGAGGAGGGGGATCAGGTAGCCCTCCTGCTCGTACTGGGCGCAGCGGAGGCCGCCGCCCTGGTTCTGGTAGACCACGCCGGTGGGCGCCGCCACGATGACGAACATCCAGCCCAGGCCCGTGCCGGAGCTGACCGGATCGAGGAAGACGTACCGCTTGCCATGGTTCGGGTGAGACATGGTCGGAGCGTCGCACAGAACTGCCGATTGCCGCACCGGGATTGACCGGGGGCGGGCCGAAGGGCGGCGTGTGGGGCCTCTGTTAGCCTGCTTGACGTGATCAGGAGGGGGCCGGGGACGGGTGCGCAGCGGGCCCTGATCGCCGCGAGTTTCGTCAGCAGGGTCGGCAACGGGCTGTTCAACAGTGCGGCCATCCTCTACTTCACGCTGGTGGTGCACCTGCCCGCGACCCAGGTGGGGGCCGGGCTGACGGTCGCCGGGCTGTGCGGCCTGGCGGCGGGCGTGCCGGCGGGGAACCTGGCCGACCGGTACGGGCCGCGCCGGGTCTGGCTGACGGCCCTGGCCGTGCAGGCCGTCACCATGGCGGCCTTCGTGCTCATCGACGGCTGGCTGGTGTTCGCCCTGGTCGCCGCCCTGGACCGGCTGGCCGCCACCGCGGCGGGTGCCGCGGGCGGAGCGCTGATCGCGCGGGTCGGCGGGGAGCGGCCGGCGGCGTTCCGGGCCAGGCTCCGGACGTTCGTCAACCTGGGGGTGGTCGTGGGCACCCTGGGGGCGGCCGTCGCCGTCCAGTCGGACACCCGGGCCGCGTACACCGGGCTGATCCTCGCCAACGCCGCCAGCTTCGCCTTCGCCGGGCTGATCGCCCTCCTGCGCGTCCCGGACTACCCGCCGCTGGCGCGGCCCGCGGCGCATGGGCGGTGGTCGGTGCTGGCCGACCGGCCGTACGTGTCCTTCGTTGCGCTGTACAGCGCCATCGGGCTGCAGTACCAGACCGTCTCACTGCTGCTGCCGATCTGGCTCAGCGCCCACACCGACGCCCCGCGCTGGACGGTGGCGGCGGTCTACGCGGTGAACAGCGCGGTCTGCGCGCTGCTGCAGAGCAGGCTCGGCTCCGGGGTGGAGACCCCGCGGCAGGGCGGTCGGGCGTTCCGGCTCGCCGGGCTGGTGTTCCTGGTGAGCTGCCCGTTGATGGCGCTGACGGCGGACGTGCCGACCTGGGTCGCGCCGGTGCTGGCCGTGCTCGCGGTCTGCGTCCACAGCGTCGGGGAGGTGTGGGAGTCCTCGGCGGGCTACGCGCTCGGTTACGGGCTGGCGCCCGATCACGCCCAGGGGCAGTACCAGGGCCTGTTCGGCGTCGGCTTCGACGCGGGCCAGGCGCTCGCCCCGCTGGTGCTGACCGGGCTGGTGCTCCCGCTGGGCCGGCCGGGGTGGCTGCTGCTCGGGGTGTTCTTCGCCGTCCTGGGGGCGGCGGGGCCGTCGGTGGCCGCCTGGGGCGAGCGGACCCGCCCGGTGCCGCCGGGCGCGGGGTCCGCCGCCGAGGCCGGGCTGACGCCCACAGGCTGAACCCCGGTGCGTCCGCCGCGCCCGCCGCGCCTGGGGCCGATCAGGGGAAGAGCCGGCCCAGGTGGTGGTGCAGGGCGGCGGTGGCGTCCTCGGGCGTGCGCTGGTGGAGGAGGACGCTGAGGCCGAGGCCGGCGGAGAGGGCGAGCAGGACGACGGCCTCCTGGCGCGGGTCGGCGGCGCCGGCGGCGGTGAGCTGGGCGGTGAGGAAGGCTTCCATCTCGTCGGGGGCGGCGAGGAAGGCCCGGCTGGCGAGGGTGGGGTCGGTGACGGAGAGCACGGCGTACTCGGTGTAGATCAGGTGGAAGGCCCGGCTCTCCTGGTCGGTGGGGACGGCTTCGAGCAGGACGGCCTCGATGATCCGGCGCGGGTCGGTGCCGGCCCCGGTGGCGCGGACGCGCTGCTGGACGCGTTCGCCCATCCGGGTGGCGAGGCGGGTCATGGCGGCGAGGAGCAGCTGCTCCTTGGTGTCGAAGTAGTACTGGACGAGCCGGACGGAGACGCCGGCCTCGGCCGCCACGGAGCGCATGGTGACGGAGTGCAGGCCGCTGTGCGCCGCCGAGCGGAGCAGGGCGTCGATGAGGTGGGCCCGTCGTTCCTCGTGATCCACCAGCTTGGGCATCGGGTTCCCTCCGGATGTTTTCGTGGTACAACAATACCATCAAAACCGGGAGGGATCATGACCAGGACCAGCGTCGGACACTTCGCCAGCGAGGCGGCGAAGGCGAAGTTCCTCAAGGCGTACGACCGGGCGATGGAGCTCTGGCCGGGCCCTCGACGGGAGCTGGACGTCGAGACCGGCCACGGCACCGTCCACGTCCACCACTACGGGCCCACCGAGGGCGAGCCGATCGTGCTGCTGCACGGCCACGCCGGGCACGCGTCCAACTGGTACCCGCAGATCGCCGCCCTCGGCGAGCACCACCCGGTGTACGCGATCGACACCCTGGACGACCCGGGCCGCAGCGTGCAGCGCGCCGTCGCCGCCGGGTCGCCGGAGAACGCGGCATGGCTGGGGGAGGTGCTGGCCGGGCTCGGGCTGGAGCGGGTGCACCTGGTGGGGGTCTCGTACGGCGGCTGGCTGGCGCTCAACCAGGCCGTCCACGGGCCCGAACGCCTCTCCTCCGTCACGTCGTTGGACCCGGGCGGGATCGAGAAGGTCCCCGCGCGGTTCTACGCCCACATGATCGGCGGGCTGTTCGGCATGCTGGCCCCGCGCCCGCTGCGCCCCGCCGTGGGGCGACTGCTGGCCAACCCGGCGCTCGGCGCGCCGCGCGAGATGATCGCCCCGCTGATGCTCGCCATGCGCAGCTACAAGCCGAGCAGCCGCCCGTCGGCCCGGCCGTTCACGGACGGGGAGTTGGGCTCGATCGGGGTACCCGTGCTGATGCTGGTCGGCCGGCGCAGCGCGCTGCTGCGGCCGCGCCAGGTGGTGGAGCGGGTCACCGCGCTGATCCCGGGCGTGCGGGCGGAGATCGTCGAACGGGCCGGGCACGGGCTGAACCTGGAGCAGCCCGAGCTGGTCAACGAGCGGCTGCTGGGCTTCATCGCTTCGGTGCAGCAGTCGGCGTAGGCGGGGCCCCCGTCAGGAACCCGCCAGGCCTCCGTCAGGCCCCGTCAGGCGGCGACGGCCCCGGTCGCCCCGGCCCGGGCCTGGTCGTAGCGGTGGAGGACCAGCCGGGCGACCGCCGGGTGGTCGGCCAGCGGGGCGCTGGTCCAGCGGGCCGGCGTGCCGGCCGCGCGGCGGGCGAAGAAGCCGGGGGAGAGGAGGTAGGTGGCGAGGCCGACGTGCGGGTGCCCGGCGGCCCGGAGCGCGGCCACGGCCTGCTGGGGGGTGGGGGCGGCGGCCGAGAGGTGGGCCGGGGTGACGGGGCGGCCGAGGCGGGCGGCGAGCAGCCGGGCGGTGTGCGCGGTGTCGGCGAGGGCGGTGGGGTCGGAGGAGCCGGCGCCGGCCAGCACCACGGGGGCGTCGGCGGGGGCGCCGGCCTCGGTGAGGCGGTCGGCGAGGGCCTCGGCGAGCAGCGGGTGGGGGCCGAGGGCGGGGGCGAGGTGGGCCGGCGGGAGGCCGGCGGCCGCGAGCGCGGCGGGCAGGTCGACCCGCAGGTGGTAGCCGGTGCCGAGCAGTAGCGGGACCAGGACCGGCCGGGCGCCCGCGAGTCGGTCGAGGGCCTGGTCGAGGGACGGCTGCGCGAGGTCCAGGAAGCAGCACCGGACCGGGAGTTCGGGCCGGAGCGAGCGGACCGTCCGGAGCAGTGCACGGATCGAGGCGGCGGCCGACGGGTCCCGGCTGCCGTGTGCGACCGCGAGCAGCATCAGCTCGCCGCCAGCCGGTAGCCGCGTTTGGGGACGGTGCGGATCAGGGCGGCGTGCGGTCCCAGGGCGGCCCGGAGCCGGCCGACCGCCGCCTCGACGGCGTGTTCGTCGGCGGCTGCGTCCGGCCAGGCGGCGCGCAGCAGGTCGGCGCGGCTGAGCACCCGGCCGGGCCGTTCGGCGAGCGCGCGCAGCACGGCGGCGCCGCGCGGGCTGAGCCAGTGGCTCTCGCCGTCGACCAGGGCGGCGTTCCCCTGAAGGGTCAACACCATTCCCGCGAGGGTGACTTCACGGCTGGAGCGGCCCGGCAGGGTGTCCGCGAGCAGTCGGACCAGGGCGCCCAGCCGGCCGCGTTCGGGGTGGACGGCGGGCAGCCCGAGGTCGGTGAGCGGCCGGGCGCACAGGCTCCCCACGCAGACCGGCAGCACATCGGCGCGCAGGGCGTCCAGCAGCGCCTCGTAGCGGCCCTCGGCCCGGGCGGTGACGAGCAGTGCGCTGATGGCGGGGGCGCTGGTGAAGGTGAGTGCGTGGAGCTGGCGGCGGACGGTCTGGTCGAGCAGCCTGCGCACCGCGCCCGGGTCCTCCGGGGGCGCCCAGCGGTAGACCGGGACGGAGATCACCTCGGCGCCGCGTTCGCGCAGGGCCGCCGCGAAGGCGTCCAGCCGCACCCCGTGTTCCTGGACGGCGATCCGGCACCCGGCGAGCGGGCGGGCCAGCAGCCAGGTGAGCAGCTCGTCGGTGGCCTCGGTGTCGGGGGAGTAGCCCTCGCCGAGCCCGCTGGCGCGGACCGCCCCGGTGGCCTTGGGGCCGCGGCTGAGCACCACCGAGGCGCGGCAGGCCTCGGCGAGGGCGGCCCCGCGGCCCCAGCCCTCGGCGGCGCTCATCCAGCCGCGCCAGCCGACGCCGGTGGTGGCCACCACGTAGTCCAGCGGGGCGGCCAGGCAGCGCTCGGTGGCCTCGCGCAGGGCGAGGTCGTCGGCGAGCGGCAGGATGCGCAGCACCGGCGCCTCGACCACCTGGGCGCCGCGCCGGGTGAGCAGGGCGGTGAGCTCCTCGCGGCGGCGCGCCGCGGTGACGCCGACGGTGAAGCCGGTGAGCGGGCCCGGCGGTCCTGCCGGTAGGGCCGGTCCCGGCGTGGTGGGGGTTGCTGCCATGCGGGCCAGCCTGCGGGGCGCTTGTTACGGGGGCATTGCCCGGCCGTCACCTGCCGGTAAGCGAAGGTGCCGCTGCGGTTACGCCGGATGTCGTGGTGTGCACCCCGGTGGCCGGGCGGTGTGAGCGAGGCGTACCGCGCCCGCAACATCCGCGACCCGGTCGCGAAACAGCGGGCGGCGACCTTTCTCGGCATGACACCGATCGCCGCCCCGGCCGCCCCCGCCGCCACGGACACCCACTGCCCGTACTGCTCGCTGCAGTGCGGCATGCGGCTGTCGCCCGGCGCGCCGGGCGCCGGGCTGCCGGTCGAGGTGCTGGAGCGCCCGGACTTCCCGGTGAACCGGGGCGCGCTGTGCGGCAAGGGCCGGACGGCGCCCGCCCTGCTGGCCCGGGGCGCCCGGCTGGACGGACCGCTGCTGCGGGACCGGCCCGGCGGTCCGCTGCGCTCGGCCGGCTGGCCGGAGGCGCTGGACCGGGTGGCCGCCGGGCTGGCGAGGGTGCGGGCCGAGCACGGGCCGGACGCGGTGGGCGTGTTCGGCGGCGGCGGGCTGACCAACGAGAAGGCCTACCTGCTGGGCAAGTTCGCGCGCGTCGTGCTGGGCACCGCCAACATCGACTACAACGGCCGGTTCTGCATGTCCTCGGCCGCCGCCGCGCACCGCCGGGCCTTCGGCCTGGACCGCGGCCTGCCGTTCCCGCTCGCCGACCTCCCGCACACCGGCTGCCTGATCCTGGTCGGCGGCAACCCGGCCGAGACGATGCCGCCGGCCGTCCGCTACCTGCGCGAACTACGGGAGAACGGCGGGAAGTTGATCGTGGTCGACCCGCGTCGCACGCGCACCGCCGAGCTGGCCGACCTGCACCTCCAGCCGCGCCCCGGCGGGGACCTCGCGCTCGCCCTGGGCCTGCTCCACCTGGTGATCGCGGACGGCCTGGTGGACAAGGAGTTCATCGCCGAGCGGACCACCGGCTTCGACGCGGCCCGGGAGTCGGCGATGGCCCACTGGCCGGACCGGGTGGAGCGGATCACCGGCGTGCCCACACATCGACTCCGTGCCGCCGCCCGGATGTTCGGCGAGGCGGCGACCGGCATCGTGCTCACCGCGCGCGGCCCCGAACAGCAGAGCAAAGGCACCGACACCGTCGGCGCCTGGATCGACCTCTGCCTGGCCACCGGCAAGGCGGGCCGCCCGTACAGCGGTTACGGCTGCCTGACCGGGCAGGGCAACGGACAGGGCGGGCGCGAGCACGGCCAGAAGGCCGACCAGTTGCCCGGCTACCGCTCGATCGAGGACCGGGCGGCCCGCGAACACGTGGCCGCGGTGTGGGGCGTCCCCGCCGAGCGCATCCCCGGTCCCGGCGTGTCCGCGTACGAGCTGCTGGACGGCCTCGGGCAACCGGGCGGGGTGCGGGCGCTGCTGCTGGCCGGCTCCAACCCGGCGGTGTCCGCGCCGAACGCCGGGCACGTCACCGAACGGCTGCGCGCCCTGGACCTCCTGGTGGTCGCCGACGTGGTGCTCTCCGAGACCGCCCGGCTGGCCGACGTGTTGCTGCCGGTCACCCAGTGGGCCGAGGAGGACGGCACCACCACCAACCTGGAGGGCCGGGTGATCCTGCGCCGCCGCGCCCTCGACCCGCCCGAGGGCGTGCGCAGCGAACTGTGGCTGCTGCGCGAACTGGCCGCCCGGCTGGGCGTGCCGGAGGGCTTCCCCGCCGAGGCCGAGCAGGCCTTCGACGAACTGCGGCGCGCCTCGGCCGGCGGCGACGCCGACTACGCGGGCATCAGCTACGCCCGGATCGCCGCCGAGGACGGCGTGTTCTGGCCCTGCCCGACGCCCGGACACCCCGGCACGCCACGGCTGTTCCTGGACCGCTTCGCCACCCCGGACAGCCGGGCCCGGTTCGCCGGGGTCACCCACCGCCCGGCCGCCGAGGAGCCGGACGACGCCTACCCGCTGTTCCTGACCACCGGCCGGGTGCTCTCCCAGTACCAGAGCGGCGCCCAGACCCGCCGGGTCGCCGAGCTCAACGCGGCCGCGCCCGGCCCGTTCGTCGAGCTGCACCCGCGGCTGGCCGAGCGGCTCGGGATCGCCGACGGCGAGCCGGTCGCGGTGACCAGCAGGCGCGGACGGGCCGTCGCGCCGGCGCGGATCACCGACGCCATCCGGCCGGACACCGTCTTCATGCCCTTCCACTGGGCGGGCGCCGGCCGGGCCAACAGCCTCACCAACCCGGCCCTCGACCCGGTCTCCCGGATGCCCGAGTTCAAGCTCTGCGCCGTCCGGGTGGAGCGCGCACAGACGGAGGTGACGCCATGAGGATCGCGGTGGTCGGCGGCGGCATGGCGGCCGCCCGCTTCGCCGAACGGTACGCCGCCCTCGGCGGGCCGGGCACGGTGACCGTGTACGGCGCCGAGCCGCGCCCCCCGTACAACCGGGTGCTGCTCGCCGAGGTGCTCACCGGCCGGTACGACGCCGAGGCGATCGCGCTGCCGCTCGGCGGCGCCCTGGCCCGGCCCGGCTGCGAGGTGGTCGCCCTCGACCCGGCGGCCCGGACCCTGCGGCTGGCCGACGGCACCGAGGAGGAGTGGGACGAACTGGTGCTGGCCACCGGCGCCAACCCGGTGCTCCCGCCGGTGCGCGGACTGCGCCGCCCCGACGGCCGCGGCCTGGCCGAGGGCGTGCACACGCTGCGCACCCTGGGGGACTGCGCCCGGCTCGCCGAGGAGGCCGTCGGCGCCGAGCGGGCGGTGGTGATCGGCGGCGGGGTGCTCGGGGTGAGCGCCGCCCGGGCGCTGGCCGCGCTCGGCGTGCGCACCGAGATCGTCCACCAGGCGCCCCACCTGATCGAGCGCCAGCTCGACCCGGAGGCCGCCGCCGTGCTGCGCGAGCGCCTGCGCACCCTCGGCGTCGACTGCTACCCGGGCAACCGGGCCCGGGCCGTGCACGGCGGGGAGAGGGTCGGCGCGGTCGAGCTGGCCAACGGCTACCGGCTGGACTGCGACCTGGTGGTGCTCGCCTGCGGCACCCGCCCGCGCACCGCGCTGGCCCACGCCGCCGGACTGCCCGTCGGCACCGGGATCCTGGTGGACGACCGGCTGGCCGCCGCCCCGCGGGTGTCCGCGATCGGCGACTGCGCCGAGCACCGCGGCACCGTCCACGGACTGGCCGGCCCCGCCTGGGAACAGGCCGACGTGCTGGCCCGCCGGCTCTCCGGCGCCGAACCCGACGCCCGCTACCCGGGCACGAGCCCGCGGGCCCGGCTCACCACCGGGGACCTGGAGTACGCGGCCTTCGGCGCCGTGGACGAGACCCTCGACCCGGACCTCGACGTGCTGCGGCTCACCGACGCCACCCGCGGCAGCTACAAGAAGCTCGTCCTGCGCGGCGACCGGCTGGTCGGCGCCATCCTGCTCGGCGACCTGGCCACCGTGGACGCGCTGGCCGGCGCCTTCGCCGACGGCGGCGCCCTCACCGGCCACCCCCTGCACCTGCTCACCGGAGGAGTACCACAGTGACCCTTGACGACCGCACCGCACGGGACCGCGGTGCCGTTCGGGACCTCGTCCTGGTCGGCCACGGCATGGTCGGCCAGCGCTTCCTGGAGGCCTGGAGCGAGCAGCCGGCCGCCCGCGGCTGGCGGGTCACCGTGCTCGCCGAGGAGCCCCGGCCCGCCTACGACCGGGTCCACCTCAGCTCGCTGTTCTCCGGCAGCACGCCCGAGGACCTGGAGCTCTGCCCGTCCGGCTTCCTCGCCGAGCACGGCATCGACCTGCGGCTCGGCGACCCGGTCGCCACCATCGACCGGGCCGGCCGCACCGTCACCACCCGGTCGGGCTCCGAAGTCCGGTACGACGTCCTGGTGCTGGCCACCGGCTCGGTGCCCTTCGTGCCGCCGGTGCCCGGCACCGACGCGCCCGGCTGCCACGTCTACCGCACCATCGAGGACGTCGACGCGATCCGTGCCCAGGCCGCCGACGCCGCCACCGGCGTGGTGGTCGGCGGCGGACTGCTCGGCCTGGAGGCGGCCGGCGCCCTGCGGGCCGGCGGACTGGCCACCCACGTGGTCGAGTTCGCGCCCCGGCTGATGGCCGTCCAGGTGGACGACGGCGGCGGCGCCGCGCTGCGCCGCAAGATCGAGGAGCTGGGCGTCACCGTCCACACCGGCGCCGGCGCCAGCGGGGTGCTCACCGGCCCGGACGGCCGGGTGCGCGGCCTCGCCCTCTCCGACGGCCGGGAACTCCCCGCCGACCTGGTGGTCTTCTCCGCCGGGGTGCGCGCCCGCGACCAGCTCGCCCGGGACTGCGCACTGCCGGTCGGCCAGCGCGGCGGCATCGTGGTCGACGCCCACTGCCGCACCGAGGACCCGGCCGTCCTCGCCATCGGCGAGTGCGCCCAGGCCGTCGACGGCCGGGTGTACGGGCTGGTCGCCCCTGGCTACCAGATGGCCGAGACGGCGGCCCGCACCATCGCCGAGCAGCAGGGCGGGGGCTTCACCGGCGCCGACACCTCCACCAAGCTCAAGCTGCTCGGCGTGGACGTCGCCAGCTTCGGCGACCCGCACGGCAGCGCCGAGGGCGCGCTCGACGTGCTGTACAGCGACAGTCGCAGCGGCGTCTACCGCAAGCTGGTGATCGGCGCCGACGGCGCGCTGCTCGGCGGCGTCCTGGTCGGCGACACCGAGGGCTACGGTGCGCTGCGCCCGCTCGCCGTCGCCGGGAAGCCCCTCACCGTCGCCCCCGAACAGCTGGTGCTGCCGGCCGGGTTCGCCTCCGCCGGGCCGGTCGCGCTGCCCGACGAGGCGGTGCTCTGCTCCTGCCACAACGTCACCCAGGGCGCCGTCCGGGCCGCCGTCCGCGAGCAGGGCGCCGACAGCGTCGCCGCCGTCAAGAAGTGCACCCGGGCCGGCACCGGCTGCGGCAGCTGCCTCAAGCAGCTGGGCACCGTCGTCAAGGAGGAGCTGGAGGCCGCCGGGGTCGCCACCGTCCAGGGCCTGTGCGAGCACTTCGCCCACAGTCGCGCCGAGTTGTACGAGATCGTCCGGGTCACCGGGCTGGCGAGCTTCTCCGAACTGCTGGCCAAGCACGGCACCGGCGGCGAGGGCTGCGAGGTCTGCAAGCCGACCGTCGCCTCCATCCTGGCCAGCCTCGGCAACGGCCACATCCTGGACGGCGAACAGGGTGCCCTCCAGGACTCCAACGACCACTTCCTGGCCAACCTCCAGCGCAACGGCTCCTACTCGGTGGTTCCCCGGGTGCCCGGCGGCGAGATCACCCCCGAGGGCCTGATCACGATCGGCGAGATCGCCCGCGACCACGGCCTCTACACCAAGATCACCGGCGGTCAGCGGATCGACATGTTCGGCGCCACCGTCGACCAACTCCCGGTCATCTGGCGCAAGCTGGTCGACGCCGGCTTCGAGTCCGGGCACGCCTACGGCAAGTCGCTGCGCACCGTGAAGTCCTGCGTCGGCGAGACCTGGTGCCGCTTCGGCGTCCAGGACTCCACCACCCTCGCCATCGAACTGGAGCTGCGCTACCGGGGGTTGCGCTCCCCACACAAGCTCAAGGCCGCCGTCTCCGGCTGCGCCCGGGAGTGCGCGGAGGCGCAGAGCAAGGACTTCGGCATCATCGCCACCTCGGCCGGCTGGAACCTCTACGTGGGCGGCAACGGCGGCATGACCCCCCGGCACGCCGACCTGCTGGCCGCCGACCTCGACCGCGACACGCTCATCCGCACCATCGACCGCTACCTGATGTTCTACATCCGCACCGCCGACCGGCTGGAGCGCACCTCGGTCTGGCTGGAGCGGCTGGAGGGCGGACTCGACCACCTGCGGGCCGTGGTGCTGGACGACTCGCTCGGCATCGCCGCCGAACTGGATGAACTGATGGAGCGTCACATCAGCGGTTACCGGGATGAATGGGCCGAAACCCTGGCCGACCCGGAGCGGATGCGCCGCTTCGCCTCCTTCGTCAACGCCCCCGGCACCCCCGACCCCGCCGTGACCTTCGTCCCCGAACGCGGCCAGATCCGCCCCGCCCGCCCCGGCGAGGCCGGCCGCCCCCTCAACGCCCCGGTGCTGATCGCCGGGCCCCGACCGGAGGTGCTCACCCCGTGACCGTACAGATCCACGACGGCAGCCACTGGCGCACCGTCTGCGCCCTCACCGACCTCCAACCCGGCCGCGGCGTAGCCGTGTTGCTCCCCGACGCCGGGCAGGTCGCGCTGTTCCGCGGCCGCTCCGGGGAGCTGTACGCGGTCGACAACCTGGACCCGTTCAGCGGCGCCCCGGTGCTCTCCCGCGGCCTGCTCGGCAGCCGCGGCGACCGGCCGACCCTCATCTCGCCGATGTACAAGCAGGTGTACGACCTCACCGACGGGCGCTGCCTGGACGAGGACACCGCCCCCGACGGCGCCCCGGCCGTGCTGCGCCGCTGGCCGGTCCGGGCTCTCGACGGGAAGGCCGTCTACGGGAACGCCGTCGACGGCGAGGCGCTCGAAGAGGAGGCGGCGGCATGACCACCGCGGTCGCCACCAGAACGCCCTCCCCGCTCGCCGACTGGGACCCGGAGGACGAGGAGTTCTGGGCCCGCACCGGCGCCCGGATCGCCCGCCGCAACCTGGTCCTCTCCGTCCTCTCCGAGCACATCGGCTTCTCGGTGTGGAGCCTGTGGTCGGTGCTGGTGCTCTTCCTCGGGCCCGAGTACCACATCGACACCGCGGGCAAGTTCACCCTCACCGCCCTGCCCACCGCGCTCGGCGCCCTGCTGCGGCTGCCGTACACCTTCGCGGTGGCCCGCTTCGGCGGCCGCACCTGGACGGTGGTGAGCGCCCTGCTGCTGCTGGTGCCGACGGCGCTGGCGGCCGTGGTGCTGGAGCCGGGCGTCTCCTACGGCACGCTGCTGGCGGTCGCCTGCGTGGCGGGCGTCGGGGGCGGCAACTTCGCCTCCTCGATGGCCAACATCAACGCCTTCTACCCGCACCGGCTGAAGGGCTGGGCGCTGGGCGTCAACGCGGGCGGCGGCAACCTCGGTGTCCCCGCCGTTCAGCTGCTCGGGCTGCTGGTGCTGGCCACCGCGGGCGCCGCCCACCCCCGGCTGCTGCCGCTGGTCTACCTGCCGCTGATCGTGGCGGCGGCGGCCGGGGCCTGGTGGCGGATGGACGACCTGCCGGCGTCCGCGCACGGCCGGGGCGCGGGGCGGGCCCTGCGCGAGGTCGCCCGGGATCCGTACGGCTGGGCCGTCTCCGCGCTGTACATCGGCACCTTCGGCTCCTTCATCGGCTTCGGGTTCGCCTTCGGCCAGGTGCTGCAGGTGCAGTTCCACCAGCACTTCGACACCCCGGTCAAGGCTGCCGCGCTGACCTTCCTCGGGCCGCTGCTGGGCTCGCTGCTGCGGCCGGTGGGCGGGCGGCTGGCCGACCGGTTCGGCGGTGCCCGGGTGACGCTGGCGACCTTCGTGGCCATGGGCGCCGGGACGGCGCTGGTGCTGGCGGCCTCCCGGGCGGGCTCCCTGCCGCTGTTCCTGGGCGGGTTCATCGCGCTGTTCGTGCTCAGCGGGATCGGCAACGGCTCGACGTACAAGATGATCCCGGCGCACTACCGCGGCGTCGCCCGGCGCGCGGTGGCGGCGGGCGCCGATCCGGCGACCGCCGAGGCCGACGCACGCCGGCGGTCGGCGGCGCTGATCGGGCTGGCGGGCGCGGTCGGGGCGTTCGGCGGGGTGCTGGTGAACCTGGCCTTCCGGCAGTCCTTCCTCTCCAGTCACAACGGTGACACCGCGTATCTCGCTTTCCTGGCGGCCTACTTGGTGTGCTCGGCGCTGACCTGGGCGGTGTGGCTCCGGCCGTCGGTGCGGGTGTGACGGGTTGGCCGAATGTCCTGACGAGATGTCAATTCGGCTTGATGTGACCCGAACAAGCCGTATGTGAACCAAGCGTACGGTTCCCGCCCTCGGGGGGCCTGGGAGGGCTGCTACAGTCCGAAGGTCAATCCACCTCACTCCCTCCCCCCGAACAGGGCAACCGACGGTAGGTGTTGCATGATTGATGACGCGTTCGCCGCGACCGTGAAGTCCCTCCACGTCCCCGAGATGGGAACCGACTCCACCGCCCCGCTGCTCTACTGGCTGATCCGGACGCTGCGGCCGCAGCGCGTCCTGGAAGTGGGCATGGGATACACCACCCCGTTCCTGGCCAAGGCCCTCCAGGACAACAAGGAGTCCTGGGAGGCGGAGCGGGCGCTGCTCGGTACCCCGGAAGCGGCCGAGGTCCAGCCGCTCGCCCACACCGCCTACTACGACGAGCCGTACGAGCCCCAGCTCATCTGCATCGACCGGATGACCGACCCGACCTCCTCCGCCCCCCGGGCGCTCAAGGTCATGGACGAGCTCCAGCTCTCCGGGGTCTGCCGGATCATCGAGGGCGACCTGCGCGGCTCGGCCGACAAGGTCCGGGACGCCTTCGGCCTGGTCGACTTCGCCTGGATCGACACCTGGGACACCCTCGCCTTCGTCCGCGAGTACTGGGACCTCGTCAACCCGGCCGGCGGACTGTTCGCCGCCCACTACCTGATGGCCTACCCGGAGGGGCGCGCGGTGCTGCGCTACCTGGAGTCCCTGCGCGGCCGCGAGGGCGGCCGGCTGGAGATCACCAACCTCCGTGAGCCGCACCGCTTCGGCCAGAACAGCACCACCCTGATCCGCCGCATCCGCGACTACGTGGACCCGGAGGACCTCCGGCCGCAGGGCAGCAGCAACGACCCGACCGGCGTCCTCGGCATCGGCTGACGTCCGGCCGTTCGGGGCCGCCCAGGCCCGCGGCCAACCATGGTGACCACCCTGAACCGCGGGAAACGGTTCCGCGGACGGCATCGAAGGCGGCGATCGTGCAGCTCTACTCGGTCACTCCGGAATCGGCGAGCGAGCACCAGGTGCTCGACCAGGACTTCCTCACCCGCGTGCGGGAGACCGCCACGGCCTGCGAGCGCGCGGGCTGGGGCGGCATCCTCGTTCCGCACAACCTCCACGAGGTGGACCCCTGGCTGGTGGCCGGCTACCTGGGGTCGGTCACCAGCGGACTCGTCCCGCTGATCGCCGTCCAGCCGGCCTCGGTGCCCCCGCACACCGCCGCGGCCATGGCGGCGGCGTACGCCGCGCTGTACGGCCGCCCGGTGCACTTCAACCTGGTGGCCGGCGCCCGCGACGACGAACTGCGGCGCACCGGAGACCACTTGACCCACGACGAGCGCTACGATCGGATGCGCGAGTACGGCCGGGTGCTGCGAGCGCTGCTGCAGGGCGAGGAAGTCGACGGCCGGGGCAGCTACTACGCCTTCGAGCGGTTCAGCCTGGAGCCGAGGCCCGACGCGCTGTCCCGCTGCAAGCTGTTCGTGGCCGGCTCCTCGCCCGCCAGCCTCGGTGTGGCCCGGGAGATCGCCGACGTGGTGGTCACCCACCCGGCGCGCTTCCCGGAGTGGGAGGAGACCTTCCTGCGGCCGCTGCTGGCCGACGGCTACACCGGAGAGATCGGGATCCGGATCGGCATCCTGGCCAAGCCCGCGGCGGAGGAGGCCTGGGCGACGGCCGGCAAGCGGTTCCCGGAGTCCTGGCAGGGCCGACAGGAGACGCTGCTCAAGACCATCTCGCAGAACGCGTGGTCGCGGCAGCTGGCCGTGCACGCGGTGGCCGAGGAGCAGGAGCCGGGGTGGGAGCCGGTGCAGGTGCAGCAGGCCGACGGCTCCGCCCCGGACCCGTACTGGCTGGGGGCCTTCCGCAGCGGCCGGGCCAGCGCGCCCTTCCTGGTCGGGGGCTACCAGGAGGTGGGTGCCGGGCTCGCCGACTACCTGCGCGCGGGCGTGGGCCACGTCCTGCTGAACGGCAGTTACGAGGACGACTACGACGACGTCAACGCCGCGATCCGGGCGGCACGGCGGCACATCGGCACGCCGGAGTCCTAGGCCCTGTCCGGCCGAAGGCGGGCCCGACCGGGGCCGCGCCCCGCGAACGGTTCATGGAGGTGTGGAGAAGTTGAGTCTGGTGGAGCGAAGCGGCCCCCTCACCACGTTGCAGACCCGCTGGTGGCTGCGGATCTACTGGCGGGAGCAGGGTGCGTTCGACGTCGCCTGGTCCAAGCGGTGGGACCTCCCGCCCGGGATCTCCGTCGACACGGCGACCGAGGCCCTGACGGTGCTGGTGGAACGGCACGAGAGCCTGCGCACCGCGATCGCCCTGGGCCCGGACAACCTGCCGGTGCAGCTCGTCTACGCCCCGGAGGGCCTGCGACTGCCGGTGTCCGTCGCCGAGTTGGACACCCTGGAGGAGTTCGGCGACCTGGCCGGGGTGCACCCGCTGCTCGGCGGCTCGATCCTGATGCGGCCGCCCTGGTCGGCCCGGCTGTTCGTGGAGAACGGCGAAGTCCGGGTGCTGGCCCTGGTCTTCGAGCACGTCATCGTCGACGGCTCGGGCACCCAGAACCTCCGGGAGCAGTTCCTGGCGCTCTGCCGGGGCGCCGAGGAGCCGCGGCTGCGGATCACCCACCCGATCGACCGGGCGACCGGCGACTCGGTGCACTCGCACGCGCCCGAGCGGGAGGACCACAGCCCCGACCCGCGCGGCCTGGTGCCCCAACTGCTGGTGCCCGCCGCGGAACGGGAGACGACCGGCCCGCGGTTCGTGATCTCCTCGACCGAGTACGCCGGACTGCTGCCGGTCATCGACCGGATCTGCCGGCGGCACCGGGTGTCCCGGGCGATGGTCCTGATGCACGCCCTCGGCTGGCTGTTCTCGCGCCACTCCGGGATCCCCCGGATCATGTTCGGCAACGCCGCCGGCCACCGGCTGCCCACCGACGACAGCATCGACGACCTCGCCCGGACGGTCGAGGTGGTACTGGACTTCGCCGAGGACCGGACCTTCGCCGAGTCGCTGGCCGACGCCTCCGCCACCCTGCTGCGGGTCTACGCCGAGGACCTGCGCCTGGGCATGCGCTCGCTGGACTCCCGGGCGCGCCTCGCGGAGCGGCGCGGGGTGGCGACCGTCCGGGGGCTGTACTTCAACTTCCAGGGGCCCTCCCAGCCCGGGGAGAACGCCCCGGACGGCGAGGCCGCCGACACGCCCGTGGAGATCACTCGCACCGACGAGTGGCGGCCGGACGACAACCACTGGACCACCGCCCTGTGGCTCTACGTCGACGACACCACGGTCTCGGTCGACTTCGACATCGACACCGTGATGTTCCCCGCACCGCTCATCCACACCATGGGTGACCTGCTGCCCCGGTTCATCCGGTTGATCGACGAGCAGCCGGACGCGCCGCTGGCGAGCGCCCGCGCGATCCTGCCCGAGGGCTACCGGCTGGACCCGGACGCCCTGCTGGTCCAGGGCGCCTGGGTCGACCTGGACGCCGTCGGCCGTGCGGTCGGCGCCGTCCCGGGCGTGCTGGACGCCGAGGTGTCGGTGGAGGCCGACGAGATCGTGGCGCAGCTGGCCCTGGACGAGTCGGTCTGCCTGTTCGACGTGCACGAGCACGTGCTGGCCCTGCTGCACGACGCCGTCGACCTGGTCGCCCCGCACCGCTACCGGCTCACCGACGCCTCCAAGGGCCGGGCCGCCGGGCGCGGCCTGCCGGACCTGGCCGAGGGCGCCGACTGGGTGCCGAGCCACGCGCTGCCGGTGCTGGCGGCGGAGACCGAGCCGGAGCGCGAGCTGCTCGCCGCCCTGCGGGAGACCCAGGGCCTCGAACCGGCCACCCTGGCGCTCACCTACACGGGGGCCGGCGGCCGGGCCATCCTGGCTCCCTCGGTGGTGGAGAGCCTGCGCCGCCGCGGCCTGACCGGTCTGCGGCGCTGGCACTTCGACTCGCCGTGCACCCTGCGCGCGATCGCCCGGGCGCTGGTCCGGGAGTCGCGGGGGCACCCGCTGTAGGGCCTGCAAAGGCCTCGAACTCCCGTTTTCCGGTGGGGAGTTCGAGGCCGGTCGGACACCGGGCGGGGCCTACTGTCCGTCGGCGTACTCCAGCGCCATCGTGGACCAGGAGTAGGGCCCGCTCACCGAGGCCAACAGGCGCTCGCCCGGTGCGAGTTCGCCAGCTGCGGCACGCCGTTGCAGGGTGATCAGGACGTCGGCCGAGAAGCAGTGCCCGAGTTCGGTGACCGGGCCGAGCAGCAGCCGGTCCGCGGGTAGCTTCATCGCCGCGAGCAGGAACTTCTGCGCCGCCGGGCGGTAGTTGGGCAGCACCACGTGCCGGAAGTCCTCGCGGCCGCGGTCGAGCCCGTCCAGCAGGGCGGCGACACCCTCCGAGGCGAGTCGGACGGTGCCGAGGACGCCGTCCTCGGCGGGGCCGACTCCGGCCGGCCGCACCGCCGTCCGGGTGCCGGTGGCCGCCACCCGGAACCGGGGGCCGGCCGGCTCGGGACCGGCGGTGAGCACGCAGGCGGCCGCGCCGTCGCTGAACACCGACAGGCCGCTGGCCATGATCCGGTGCCGGTCCGCCGTCCGGTCCGCGAGCACCAGCAGGACGCGTTCGCAGCGGCCCGCGGCCAGCGCGTCGGAGGCCGCCCGGACGGCCGGGACGAGGTTGCCGCAGTCCTGCCCGGACAGCGCCAGGTGCTCCACCGAGGCCAGGCCGAGCCGGTCGGCGATCCGGGCCAGCGAGCCGGTGGTGTCGGGGTCGTTCTCGCTGACGTAGAGCACCAGGTCGGGCGGGCCGGAGGTGGCGGCCAGGCTTTGTTCGGCGGCCGCCACCGCCAGCTCCCAGATCTCCTGCCGGCTCTCCCGGAAGTGGACGATCTCCGCGATCAGCGGACCGAGGTCGGTGGTCGTCGTCCCGGCCAGTTCCGACACCTTGCGGGCCTCGCCGCAGGCGTGGCCGATGGCCGAGATGGTGGTGCCGGGCATGGTTCCCCTCACTGCTCGGTGTCACTGCCGGGTATCACTGCTCGTTGGCCGAGACGGCCTGGACGGGACAGCTCCTGACGGCGTCGCGGACGGCGTCGTGCAGCTCCGGGGCCGGCTGGGCGTCCAGCAGGACGACCGTGCCGTCCGCGTCGTCCTGGTCGAAGACCTCGGGCATGGCCAGGGCGCACTGCCCGGACCCGACACAGACCCCGGTGTCGACGGTGAGGTGCACGTTTCCTCCTCGCGGTTGCGGGTTGCGGGCTTACGCGGCTGCGGGCTACCAGGTGACCGGCAGCCGGTGCACCCCGTAGAAACCCATGTCGGTGGAGAGCGGCACCTCCTCCGGCGGGACGGCCAGGGCGAGTCGGGGCAAGCGCCGGAACAGGGCGGGGAGGGCGATCCGCATCTCGACCCGGGCCAGGTTCTGGCCCAGGCACTGGTGGATCCCGTACCCGAAGGCCAGATGGCCGGTGGCCCGGCGGGTGAGGTCCAGCCGGTCCGGGTCGGCGAACTGCGCCGGGTCCCGGTTGGCCGCCGACAGCGAGACGGTGACCGACTCCCCGGCCCGGAGCGTGCGGCCGGCCAGCTCGACGTCCTCCAGCGGGGTGCGCGGCACCCCGAAGTGGAAGATCGTCAGGTAGCGCAGCAGTTCCTCCACCGCGTTGTCGGCCAGCGACGGGTCCCCGGTGAGCGCGGCCAGCTGCTCGGGGTGCGACAGCAGGGCGAAGGCGCCCAGGCTGAGCGAACTCGCCGTGGTCTCGTGCCCGGCGGTGAGCAGCAGGACGCCGACGCCGGCGATCTCCTCGGTGCTCAGGGTGCCGTCGGCGACGAGGGCGCTGAGCAGGCCGTCGTCCGGGCGGCCGCGCTTGTGCTCGGTGAGCTCGCGAAGGAAGGAGTCCAGCTGGTCCATCGCCAGGGCGGCCTGCGCCTCGGAGGCGTCCAGGCTGAACAGGGTCGCGCTGTTGCGCTGGAAGGCGGCCCGCTCGGCGTAGGGCACCCCGAGGAGTTCGCAGATCGCCAGCGAGGGGACGGGCAGCGCGAACTGCTCGACCAGGTCGGTGGGTGGCGTCGACTCGGCCATGGCGGTGAGGTGTTCGTCGACGACCCGCGCCAGCTGCGGCCGCAGGTCCTTCATCTTGCGGGCGGTGAACCGGCCGGCCAGCCGCTGGCGGATCCTGGTGTGCTCGGGGGCGTCCATGTCGACCAGCCAGCCGGGCAGGGCGGCGCGGCCGTAGAACGGGTCGGCGCTGGGCCGGGCCACCGGGGCCCGCTTGAACTCGGAGCGGGCGCTGAACCGGGGGTCGGCCAGCACGCTGCGGGCCAGGGCGTGGCTGGTGACCAGCCAGCCGATGTGGCCGTCCGGGTAGCGCAGCGGGCGGATCGGCTCGTTCTCGCGGTCCCCGGCCAGCTCCTCCGGCGGGTCGAACGGGCGGGCGCGCACGGTGGGCAGCATCGGGGGCAGGACGGTCGGACGCGTCATCGGATCTCCTTCCTCAGGAACTCGGCCAGCCGCTGCACGCCGGTCTCGATCTGCCCGGGATCGAGATAGCTGCAGGAGAGCCGCAGCTGGCGGTCGCCGCCGCCGCGGAGGTGGAACTGGGCCATCGGGGTCCACAACACGCCGTAGTCGGCCGCCGAGACCTCCAGCAGGGCGGTGTCGGCCGGCACCGGCAGCGTCATGCGCAGGAAGAACCCGCCCTCGGGCCGGGTCCAGCTGATCCCGGCCGGCAGCGGCCCGGCGAGGTGCCGGTCCAGCGCCTCGGCGAGGTGGGTCAGGTTGCGCTGGTAGAGCGCGGCCTTGTGCCGGCTCAACTCCACCAGCGAGCCGCCGTGTTCGAGCAGCATTCCGCCGATGATCGCCTGGCAGACCGGGGAGGTGTTGACGGTGACCATGCTCTTGGCGGCCGCGAGTTCGTCCGCCAGCAGGCTCCGGGAGCCGTCCGCGTCGGCCACCGGTTGGTCGGCGACCACGTAGCCGACCCGGGCGCCGGGGAAGCACACCTTGGCGAAGGTGCCGATGTGCACCACCCGGCGGTCCCGGTCGAGCGCCTTCAGCGGCGGCAGTTCCGCCCCCGGGGCGGCGGTGAAGCCGTAGGCGTTGTCCTCCAGCACCAGGAAGTCCTCGCGGTCGGCGAGTTCGAGCAGCCGGTGGCGGACCGGGAGCGGCATCCGGCTGCCGCCCGGGTTGGAGAAGTCGGGCGCCACGTAGCAGGCCCGGATCCGCCGCCCGGCCCGGCGGGCGGCCCGGCACTCGGCCGCCAGGGCGTCGAGGTCGATGCCGAGCGGGGTCTCGTCCACCGGGACGAGGTCGACGCCCAGCAGCCGGGCGGCGCCGGTGATGCCGACGAAGCACGGGTTGGCGACGGCCAGCAGGTCGGCCGGGCCGGCGAACAGCGCCCGCAGCACCAGGAACATGGCCTCCTGGGCGCCGACGGTCACCACCACGGCCGCCTCGGCGGCGTCGATGCCCTGGTCGCGGCGGAGCGCGTCGGCGACGATGCCGTTGACCAGGCCGCGGCTGGGCCCGTACTCGTAGAGCAGTCGGCGGGCGCGCTCCGGGCTGTGGCCGCGGTCCCGGACGAGGTGGTCCAGGAAGCGCTCGACGTAGCGTTCGGGGGCGAGGTCGCGCAGCAGCTCCGGGTGGGGGGCGCCGGGGGCGAAGGAGATGGCATCCGGGTAGCGGCTCATCACCTCGTTGAGGAAGCCGATCGAGCCGAGCACCGGCTCCCGGAGCGAGGCGTGCAGCTCGGCGGCGGCCAGTCGCACCATGTCGTGGCTCACCCCCTGGCCGCAGAGCGCTGCCAGCGGCGCTCCACCTTGGCGAGGACATCCGGGCTGTAGGCCCGTTCCACCTGGGCGACGGCGAACTCGGCCAGGTACTCGCGGTAGAGGTCGAGCGGCTCCTCGGCCAGGTTGAGCATCCGCCGGTTGGCGGCCACGGCGGGGGCGGCCAGCTCCCGTACGGCGCGCTCGACGGCCTCGTCCACGCCCCCGGCGGGGACCACCTCGTCGCAGAGCAGCCGGGCCTCCGGGTCGGTGGCGTGGATCCGGTGCCCGCCGAGGATCACCTGCCGGGCCAGCCGCCCGCCGGTGAGCCGGGTGAGCCGGAGGTTGCCCAGCCCCGGGACGATGCCCTCCTCGGCGGCGGGGAGGCTTAGGTGGGCGTCGGTCTCGGCGATCACCCGGTCGAGGACCAGCAGCAGCTGCATCCCGCCGCCGATGGCGAAGGAGTCGACCGCGCCGACCCACGGCTTGGCGACCGTACGGTCCGACCAGGCGCCGGGTGCCTGGTCGGTGAGCAGCCCGCGGGCGATCTTGTGGAGGTAGCCCAGCTCCCGGCCGAGCAGGAAGTCGACGAAGGAGATGGCACCGTTGCGCAGGTCCTTGAGGTTGATGCCCGCGCTGAACACCCGCCGGCCCCGGTACCTCGGGTGGTCGACCGGGCCGCCGCGCAGTACCCCGACCCGGACCCGGTCGTCCAGCAGGGCGAGGTCGACGGCGGTCTCGACGTCCGCGATCAGCCCGTTGTCCTCGGCGTTCAGGCAGTGGGCGTTGTGGAAGGTCACGTGCGCGGCCGCGTCCCGGCGCTCGACCACCACGGAGTCGAGGTCGGCGCGCCCCTTGGCCCGGAAGCCGTCCAGCAGGTCGAGGGCGCGCGGGGTGGGCGCCAGCATGGACTCGATCAGGTGCCGGCCCGCCGTGCGGGAGCGCAGCACGGCGGCGCAGAAGACGCCCTGGTCGATCTCCCGGCCCTCCTTGTCCGCCTGGATGCGATCCCGTTCGGCGGCCAGCTGGGCGCCGTCCGGGACGAGCCCGGGGAAGCGCCCGGCGGCGGCGTCGAGGAGTTCGGGCAGCCGTGGGCGGCGGGTCAGGCCGTCGGTGAGCAGGCTGTACACCGCGTCGGTGTGCCGGGCGAGGAAGGCCCGGCGGGCGGCCCGGACGGCGGTGTGGACGGCGTCGGCGCGGTGCTGCTGGGCCGCGCTGCGCCCGGGCCGGGCCGGGAGCGCGGCGAGCACCTCCTCGCCGGCCCGGGCGTACCGGGCCAGGGCGGTGGCGTCCTCGGCGAGGTCGCCGGTGGGGGCGGGCGGGGCCTGGTCCGGGCCGGCCGGCGGGGTGGCGGTCATCGCCGGCCGCTCCTCGGCGTTCCGGGGGCGGGGGCGGCGCCCTGCTGCAGCCTGCGCAGTTCGCGGTCGCAGGCGGCCAGGTGCACGCCCACGGCGTCGTCGTAGTCGGCGGAGCCGGCCTCCAGCAGCAGCAGGCGGCGGATGGTCAGCTCCTGGTCCGAGATCCGGCCCATCAGCACGGTCGCGGTGTGCACGGCCTCGGCGACGTCCTCGCTGATCTGGTCGATCAGGCCGAGTTCCAGGGTCTTGTCGACCGAGATGTCGTTGCCCCAGATGACGATCTGCCGGGCCTTGGCGAGGCCCAGGTGCTGGACCAGCCGGTAGACCGACATGCCGGGCCAGAAGTGGCCGTCGTTGACGGGCAGCATCAGCAGCAGGTCCGGGGCGCCGATCCGGAAGTCGGCGGCCAACAGGAGGTCCAGGGCGGGGCCGCCGCAGGCGCCGCGGGCGGCGGCGATGGTCATCGCGGTGAGGCGTTCGAGCCGGCGCACCGCCCGCTCCCAGCGGTTGACCTCCTGGATGGCGACGGCGCCCGGCCAGGCCCGGACGTCGGCCGGGGTGGGTTCCAGCCGCAGCACCACGACGGACTTCTCGGCGCGGTTCTCCACCTCGTCGCAGACCGCGTTCAGCAGGGCGGTGAGGTCGGTCAGCGGCCGCGTGCCGTCGACCCGCACCATCAGGCCGAGCCCGTCGGGCAGTTGTGTGAGGTCGGGGTTCTCGTTCATCCGGACCGTCCTTCCTTCCGTCACCAGCCCACCAGGGCCATCTCGATGGTCGATCCGGGGCCCATGGTCATGAATACGCCGAATTCACCGGACTTCGCGCGGCCCTCGGCCGCCAGGCGTTCGTACGAGAACAGGAAAGAGCCGCTGGACAGGTTTCCGTGGTCGCGCAGGACCCCGGTGGTGTGCCGGACGTCCCAGCGGCTCAGCCCGAGATTCACCCGGACCGAATCGATGACCTTCTTCCCGCCGGAATGGACCACCCAGTGGGAAATGTCGGAGGGACGCAGTCCGGTTCCGCGTAGGAGCCGGTCGAGCGATATCTCCGCGTGCGCGCCGACGACGTAGGGGACTTCCGGGTCGAGGTAGAAACTGAATTTCCCCTGGGCGTCGTCCCAGTCGTAGCGCATCGCGCCGGAGGCCTCCGGGACGATGCAGCTGGAGAAGCGCAGCAGCGCCGGGTGGCCGGCCGGCTCCCGATCGACCGGAACCTGACCGACCGGCCGTTCGTCGCCAGGCTGTTCGGAGGCCAGCAGGGCGACCGCGGCCGAGCCGTCGCCGAACAGGCTGTTCACCACCGAGGAGCGCATCGTCCCGTCCAGCACATAGGCGGCCGAGCACGGCTCGATGCACACCATGACGGCCAGCTCGCCGGGGTGCGCGGTGGCCCAACCAGCCACCGCCGTCAGACCGTTGAGGCCCGCGTTGCACCCCATGCCGACCACGTCCAGCCGGGAGCAGTGCCGGCTGATGCCCAGCTCCTTGATCAGCAGCGCGGAGAAGCCCGGGGTGAGGAAGCCCGTCGAGGTGACGCAGCACAGGTAGCGGAGGTCGGCGAGGGTCGCGCCGGCCTCCTTGAGGCAGGCCTCGACGGCCTGCCGGCCCATGGTGATGCCGCTGCTGACGTGCTTGGCCAGCAGCTGCCCCTGGGTCTCGACGCCCCGCGAACCGTCCGGCAGCGGCGGCGGCAGGGTGAGGCCGCGGCGCTCGATGGCGCTGTTCAGGAATATCGACCGGATCCGTGGATCGGTGATGGCGAAGATGTCCAGCAGTTCGCGCTGGGTGTACGAGGTCTCGGGTACCGCGGTCCCGATGCCCAGGATTCTCGGCGAGGTGACCCGGGCTTTCCTGGCGAAGGATTCCGGACTGGGTCGGACGCTCCTGTCGGCGAGTTTCACATCAATCTCCTCCGGGCCGAATTCCGGTATTGGATCCGGTGGTTGCCGCCGCTATGATCCCTGCCATGTCAGAGGAATCCAGGAGCAGCGATGGTTCGGTTGCCGCGCGCACCCCGGACGACCCGAGGGTGCGGTACGAGAAGGACGGCCACGTGGCCCGCGTGACCCTCGACCGGCCAGGCGTCCTGAACGCCATGGACCAGCGCATGCACGAGGAGCTGGCGACGGTCTGGGACGAGGTCGAGGCCGATGACGAGGTGTGGGTGGCGGTGCTCTCCGGCGCGGGGGAGCGCGCCTTCTCCGTCGGCCAGGACCTCAAGGAGCTGGCCGAGCGGGTCCGGTCCGGCACCGCCGGGACGGCCACCTTCGGCAGCCGGGGCAAGCCGGGCTGGCCGAGGCTGACGGAGCGCTTCGAGCTGGCCAAGCCGGTGGTCGCCAAGGTCCGCGGCTACGCGATGGGCGGCGGCTTCGAACTCGCCCTGGCCTGCGACCTGGTGATCGCCTCCGAGGACGCGACCTTCGCCCTGCCCGAGGCCAGGCTCGGCCTGATGGCGGGCGCCGGCGGCGTGTTCCGGCTGACCAGGCAGCTGCCGTGGCGCACGGCGATGGGCCACCTGCTGACCGGCCGTCCGATGGACGCCCGGCGGGCGTACGAACTCGGGCTGGTCAACGAGGTGGTGCCGGCCGCCGAGCTCGACGCCTGCGTGGACGGCTGGGTGGCCGACATCCTGCGGTGCGCGCCGCTCTCGGTGCGGGCGATCAAGGAGGCGGCCGGCAGGTCCGTCACCATGCCGCTGGAGACGGCCTTCGCCACCCGCTACCCCTGGGAGGAGCGGCGGATGGCCAGCCGGGACGCCGAGGAGGGGCCGCTCGCCTTCGTGGAGAAGCGCGACCCCCGGTGGCAGGCCCGCTGAGGCCCCGCCGCTCCGCTCGGTCCGCCCTGCCCGGCCGGCCCGTCCGCCGTCGCACGCCGTCGGGCTCATCAGCTCAGGTAGTCTTCGGGGCCGCCGTCGCGGACCGTGTCGAGGGTGAAGCAGTGGAACCCGCCGCCGAACAGCCGCCGGTGACGGTGCCGCACCGGTACGACGGTGAAGCCGTGCCGTTCCAGCTTGCGCATCAGCTCCGGGCAGGCCTCGTTGACCAGTACGGTGTCCGGGCCGGCCGAGAGCACGTTCAGGTCGATGAACGGGCTGGTGAGGATGAGGTCGTCGTCGCCGTACTGCGGGAAGTTGTTGCCCTCGGGGGCCGGCGGGACGATGAGGTCCCAGGAGCGCAGCGCCTCGGGGAGCTTCTCGGCGACCTTCTCCGAGCGGACCAGCAGGGTCCCGGGGCGCAGGGCCAGCACCATGCTGTCGATGTGGCTGTCGCTCAGCTGGTGCACCCGGTGGATGCGGAAGCGGCCCTCCAGGTGGCGCTCCAGCCAGTCGCAGGCCAGCGCGTGGTTGGCGGTGGAGATGTTGACCACGAGGTCGCGGCCGAGCCGGAGGCACTGGGCGCCGTCGAACATCATCTCGAAGCCGACGTCGTACGGGGAGGGCTGCGGGTCCGCGATCGGCTCGGTGGGCCCGCCGACGGTGCTGGTGCGGGCGTAGCTGAGGTCGAAGGAGGCGTCGGTCATCAAGGGCCGGGGCATGACGGTCCACCGGGCGCCCTGGCGGAAGTACTCGTTGAAGATCGGGGTGAGGAACTGGGTCTCGAAGTAGCGGGAGCGGATCATCGGGGGCGTCTCGATGATCTCGTCGCCCACGATCAGGGTGTTGTCCCGGACGTTCAGCGGCGGGACGACCGACGCCTCCCAGGCCAGGGTCTCGACCCGGGCCGTCGTCGGGTCGACGTCCAACGGGCGGTGGACGGTGACGTCCAGGGACTCCAGGGCCTTGACGATGCCGTCCAGGTCCTCGTTCAACTCGTCCACGTAGCGCTGCTTGATCGGCTGGCGGCTGGAGTTGGCGGCCTGCCCGTCGCGGCCGGCGGCGGACAGCCGGGGGTAGTACCACTCCGAGCGTGACGAGTTGTCCTTGGCGATGTTGTCGTGGAAGAACAGGTCGAACGAGAGCTCGCGCTCGTGCGAGGTGTAGTTCAGCGCGGAGCCGACGATCACTTCCCTGAGCGGCGACCATTCGTCGAAGGTGTTCAGCTGCATCGCAGGCTCCTCCAGTGGTGGATCCGTTGGCACATGGCTTACTCGAAGCAGTGATCGATGACCGGGCGGGTGCGCCGGCACCGGATGTGTCACGGGCGCCGACCGTGGCGGCGGGAATCCTCAACGCAGCCGCGGGGTGGCTCCGGCCCGCAGGGGCAGGGCGGTTCTGGCACCTTGGATAGTTCGACATGCAAGCACACTTGGGTCGCCGTGACCAGAGCGGGGCCTACAATCCGCCAACCTGTGCCGGGATCCGGGGGCGTGCGCAGTCATGCGCGCTCTCACCATTACTTCACCGCGCCGAGACCGTTCGTCAACCCCTGGTTGTTCAAAGGGAGTTTCTCCGCCTGTGAGCGATTCACCCAAAAGCTCGCGGAGTCTCCGCCGGAAATTCATGATCTTGGTATCATTGGCGACCCCGCCGTGAGTTGACGCTACGTCAGAACAGCAGTCGCCCCGGCCGGCAGTCCCTTGAACTCTCCTTTCGAGCACGGGGATTGACCTGGCATCGGTAGGTCGGAGAGGCTCGGGGTAGCTGGGTCGCGGCATCCGAGTGGCTGTGGATCTCGGGATTGACGGCTTGGCTGTACATGTGCAAGACTCGACTTCGAGTAATAATCCGCCATTGTGCGCGGACATGGATCGCGTAAGAAGCGACATCTCCACTCAGGACCCATTTCCGACGGATCGAATCGCCAGGGCCGCAGCCGTGCCCGGATCGGCGATCCCCGCGTCGGAACCCCTCAAGGTCGGAATTCGTCAGCTGATGGTCCAGGAAGGGAATGCTCATCCCATGAGCGACTCGCACGAGGGTGACCCGGTCTACGAGCGCTTCCGGTTCTTGGTGAATGCCCCCGCCCTCTTCAACGCGGTGGCGACGGCCGTCGAACTGGACGTCTTCCGGTTCCTCGCGGACCACCCCGGGGCAACGTTCGAGCGGATCCACGCGTTCGCCGGAATCCCCGCCCACCAGCTGCGCGTGCTGCTCCAGGCCGTCTGCGCGACCGGGCTGCTGGAGCGGACGGACGGGGCGTACGCCAACTCCCCGGTGGCCCGGGACCTCCTGGCCTCGGACGCCCCGGACAGCTGGGCCCACATCGTGGTCGGCTGGAAGGAGGTCTACTACCCGGCCTTCTCGCACATGACCGCCGCCCTGCGGGCCGGCACCAACCTCGCCCTCGCCGACCACCCCGGCGACGAGCCCACGCTCTACCAACGGCTCGCCCGGAACCCGGAGTTGGAGGCGGTGTTCCACCGCGCCATGAGCGCCTTCACGCTCCGCTCGGTGGACGCGCTGGTGGACCGCGGCGAGTTCGCCCCGGTGCGGCACCTGCTGGACGTGGGCGGCGGCGACGGCACCACCTCGGTCCGGCTCGCCCGGCGCCACCCGGACCTCCGGTCGACGGTCTTCGACATGCCCAGCGTGTCGCGGCTCGCCGAGCACGCCGTCACCCCGGAGCTGGCCGACCGGGTGGTCCTGCACCCCGGGGACATCTTCACCGAGCCGTTCCCGGCCGGCGCCGACGCCGTGCTGTTCAGCCACGTCCTGGAGATCTTCGCAGAGGACCAGATCCTCGCGCTGCTGGCCAAGGCGTACGACGCCCTGCCGTCCGGCGGCAAGGTCTTCGTCTACGGCTACAACGTCTCCGACGACGAGACCAGCGGGATCTTCTCCGCCCGGCTCGGCCTCTACTTCAACGTGCTCGCCAGCGGCCAGGGCATGGCCTACCCGGCCAAGGACTACGAGGCGTGGCTGCAGCGGGTAGGCTTCGGCGACGTCAAGACCATAGGCGGGCTCCCGTACGAGCACGGGCTCAGCATGGGCACCAAGGCCTAGTCCCTTCCGTCGCACCTGCCCTGCCGACGCGGGGGGTGCCCCCCAGATGACAAGTGTTGGACGACATGCGCCAGTTCCCCGAACCAGATCCGGGCAGGCCCGCACTCGGCTCCCCAAGTCGCTACCTCCTATGGCTGGTGGCCAACCACCGCACCTCGGTCATCCTCGCCGTCTGCTACGGAGTGGTCTGCACGCTGGCCCAGGCCTTCGTGCCCGCCGTGATCGGCCGGGGCATCGACGAGGGGCTGATCGCCCGGGACAAGGGGGCGCTGGTGCTGTGGAGCGCCGTCGTCCTCGCCCTGGGCGTCATCCAGGCCGTCACCGGAACCCTGCGCGACCGCTGCTCGGTGACCAACCGGTTCGGCGCCAGCTACCGGACGATGCAGCTGGTCACCCGTCAAGCCGCCACAATCGGAGCCGAGTTGCCGCGCCGGGTGTCCGCCGGCTCGGTGGTCAGCGTCGGCGCCACCGACATCACCCGGATCGGCATCGCCCTGGAGAGCACCGCCCGCGGCGGCGGCGCCGTGGTGTCCATCGTGGTCATCGCGGGCGTGATGCTGACGGTCTCCTGGCCGCTCGGCCTGGTCGCCCTGGTCGGCGTGCCGCTGTCGGCCTGGGCCATCGCCCGGCTGATGCGGGTGCTGCACGGCCGTCAGCAGGGCCTGCGCAAGGAGCAGGGGGCGCTCGCCGACCTCGCCGTGGACATCGTGGAGGGCCTGCGCGTGCTGCGCGGCATCGGTGGCGAGAAGGTCTTCGCCGCCCGCTACCACGAGCGCTCCCAGCGGGTGCGCGGCGAGGGCGTCCGCGTGGCCGCCGTCGAGGCCAACGTGATGGCGGGCCGGCTGCTGCTTCCGGGGCTCCTGATCACCGCCATCGTCTGGCTCGGCGCCCACTTCGTCGACAGCGGCCGGATGAGCCCGGGCGAACTCGTCGCCTTCTACGGCTACGCGGTGTTCCTCGCCGAGCAGCTGCGCCGGGCCACGACCATGGTCGACCAGTTGACCCGAGCCCTGGTCGGCGCCCGGATGGCATCCGAATTCCTTTCCCTGGAGCGCGAACTGACCTCGGGTGACCGGGATGCGGCCGACCTCCCCGAGCAGGGCGCGCTGCGCGACCCGGAGTCCGGGATCGACCTGCCCACGGGCCGGTTCGTCGCGGTGGCCTGCGCCACCGCCGGGGACGCCCAGCTGCTGACCGACCGGCTCGGCCGGTACACCGACTCCTCCGCCAGCTACGGCGGCGTCCCGCTGGCGGACCTCCCGCTGGACGAGGTGCGCCGCCGGATCCTGGTGGTGGACCACGGCGCCCGGCTGTTCTCCGGCACCCTGGGCGCCCAGCTCGACCCGGACGCCCGCGCGGCCGAGGACACGGGCCGGCTGGAGCGCGCGATCGACGACGCCTCGGCGGCCGACATCGTCGACGCGCTCCCGGACGGCCTCGGCCAGGAGATCCTCGGCAGCCGCGAGTTCTCCGGCGGCCAGCAGCAACGGCTCAACCTGGTACGGGCGTTGGTCGCCGACCCGGAGACCCTCATCCTGATCGAGCCGACCAGCGCGCTGGACGCCCACACCGAGGGCCGGGTGGCCGCCCGGCTCGGCGCCCACCGACGGGGCCGGTCGACGGTGGTGTTCACCACCAGCCCGATCGTGCTGGACCACGCCGACCACGTGGTCTACGTGGAACACGGCAAGGCCGTGGCGGAGGGCAGCCACGAGGAACTGCTCGGCAACGCCCGCTATCGATCCGTCGTGACCCGAGAGGTAGCAGTGGCGTGACCATCCTGCCCGTGGCAACACCCGAAGAGGTGCGCTCCTACGCCCGGCGCCTCATGCTCCAGTACCCCCGGCAGCTCTCCCTGGCGCTGCTGCTGCACGCCCTCGCCACGGTGGCCGGGCTGGTCGCCCCGAAGCTGCTGGGCGGCCTGGTCGAGGACGCCGGCAAGGGAGTCGACGACGTCACCCGCGTCGCCGTGACGATCTGCGTCGCCGTCGTCGCCCAGGCGGCCTTCACCCGCTTCGCCATGCTCGCCTCGCTGAAGCTCAGCGAGAAGGTGCTGGCCCGGCTGCGCGAGGAGTTCGTCGACCGGATGCTCGCCCTGCCGCTGGCCACCGTGGAGCGGGCCGGCCCCGGCGACCTGATCAGCCGCACCACCCGGGACATCGACGTCCTCGCCAACACCGTGCAACTCGCCGTCCCGGACACCCTGGTGGCGCTGGCCACGGTCGCGCTGACGCTCGGCGCGATCGCCCTGACCGCGCCCGTCCTGGTGCTGCCCTGCCTGGTCGCGGTACCGGTGCTGTGGCTCTCCACCCGGTGGTACCTGCGCCGGGCCAGGGCCGGCTACCTGCGGGCCAACGCCTCCTACGCCCGGCTCACCGGCGGCCTCAGCGAGACCGTCGACGGCGCCCGCACGGTGGAGGCCATGCGGCTGGCCGACCACCGCTCCGCCCGGGTCGACGGGGACATCGCGGAGTCCTACGCGGCCGAGCGCCGCACCCTCTACCTGCGCAGCGTCTACCTGCCGATCGCGGACACCGGGTACATCCTGCCGGTGGCCGCCACCCTGCTGGTCGGCGGGCTGCTGTACCTGGACGGGCACGTCTCGATCGCGGCCGTGACGGCGGCGACCCTCTACGTCCAGCAGATCATCGGCCCGGTCGACCGGCTGCTGTACTGGATGGACGAACTGCAGGTCGGCGGCACGGCCCTGGCCCGGATCCTCGGCGTCAGCAGCCCCGCCGAGGAGGCGGCCGGCACCGGCGGGGAGGCGGCCGAGGCCGGTGCGGAGCACGTCCCCAGCGGCAAGGACATCGTGGTCCAGGGTGTCACCCACGCCTACCGCGACGGGCAGGACGTCCTCCACTCCGTCGACCTGGTGGTCGAACCGGGGGAGCGGCTCGCGATCGTCGGCCCGTCCGGCGCCGGGAAGAGCACCCTGGGCGCGCTGCTGGCCGGCATCCACACCCCCCGGGCCGGCGCGATCACCATCGGCGGCACCGCGCTGACCGACATCCCGCTGGCCGAACTGCGCCGGGAGATCGCCCTGGTGACCCAGGAGCAGCACGTCTTCCGGGGCACCCTGCGGGACAACCTGCTGATCGCCCGGACGGACGCCTCCGACCAGGAGCTGGAGAAGGCCCTCGACTCGGTGGACGCCTGGGACTGGGCGTCCGAACTCGGCCTGGACGCCGAGGTGGGCTCCGGGGCGATCGCGCTCACCTCGGTCCAGTCCCAGCAACTGGCGCTGGCCAGGCTGGTGTTGACCGACCCGTACGCGGTGATCCTGGACGAGGCCACCTCGCTCTTCGACCCGCGCGCCGCCCGGCAGCTGGAGCGCGCCCTGGCCGCCGTCCTGGCCGGACGCACCGTCATCGCCATCGCCCACCGGCTGCACACCGCGCACGACGCCGACCGCGTCGTGGTCATGGAGGACGGCCGGATCAGTGAGACCGGCAGCCACGACGAACTGGTCCGCCAGGGCGGCCCTTACGCCCGGCTGTGGCACTCCTGGCACGGAGACCCGGCCGACGTACTGCCCTCCGGCTGACCGGCGGGCGCTCCCCGGCGGGACCAGGCATGACGGATCGGACCGGTAATCCACCACCAAGCTGAAGCCCGGAAGGAGCAGTCATGGAGGGCACCGAGCCGACCGGCGCCGGTCGCCGGCCCGATCTCGACGGGGAGGCGACGGCGGGAGCGGCGCCGCTCGACCTGGCCACCGACCGGCCCCGGCTCACCGCCGGACCGTACCGGGGCGAGACCGAGAGCGTGCCGCTCCCCGCCGGGACGACCGCCCTGCTCGTCGAACTGGGCCGCAGCACCGGCGTCCCGGCGGCGATCACCCTGCTCACGGTGTGGGCGGCCGTGCTGCACCGGCACACCGGGCAGACGGACCTGCTGCTCGGCCTGGACGCCGGCTCCTTCGCCGAGGCCGTACCGGCTTCTGCACCGACGGCCCCACCGGCTGCCGGCCCGACGGCCGGGCAGGCCGCCGCACCGACGACCGGGTCGGCCGGCGGGCCCGGGATCCGCCCGCTGCGCCTGGAGCTGCGGCCCGACGCCCCCTTCGCCGAGGAGCTGCTCCGCTGCCGGGCCGCCGCGGCCGAGGCCCTGGGCAGCCCGCCGCCGGTCACCGCCCCCGAGCTGCGCGCCGTGGCCGGCCGCCCCGCCGAGCCGGAGCTGCGGGCGGTGGCGCCCGACCTCGCCCTCGAACTGGCGGACGACGGCGGCGCGCTCGCCCTGCACTACAACGCGAGCCTGATCTCCCGCGCCACCGCCGGCTGGATCCTCGGCCACTGCCTGACCCTGCTCTCCGAGGCCGTGGCCAAGCCCGGCCAGCCGCTGCGGGACCTCCGGGTGCAGGACGGCCCGGTCCCCCTCCCCGAGTGGCGGCTGCCCGTCCCCGCGGGCCACCGCGCCCCCGCGCCCGCCGAGCGGGGCGAGGACCTGGTCGACCGCTTCCGCCGCACCGCGCGGGCCCACGGCGAGCGGCCCGCGCTGACCGGCCCGTCCGGCACGCTCAGCTACGCCGCACTGGACCGGATCACCAGCGCGACGGCCCGCCGGCTGCGCCGCGCCGGCGGCCCGGGCAAGCGGGTCGCCCTGCTCTGCGCCCATGACCTCGGCTCGGTGGTCGGCGTCTGGTCGGTGCTCAAGTCCGGTGCCGCGTACGTCCCGCTGGACCCGCGCCAGCCGGACGCCCGGCTCACCCGCCTCCTGCTGGACGCCGAGGTCGGCGCGGTCGTCTGCGACCCCGAACTCGCCGACCGCGCCGCGGCGGTGTTCCGCGGCCGGCACGTCCTCCCGCTGAACCTGACCGATCCGGGGAACCGGGCCGACCCGGGGGAGCCTCCCGACCCGGGGGAGCCGGGCGATCCCGGACGGGCCGTCGACCCCGGCGCACCCGCCTACCTGCTGCACACCTCGGGCTCCACGGGCAAGCCGAAGGCGGTCACCCAGACCCGGCACAACGTCCTCACCCACGGGCTCTGCTACGCCGACCGGCTCCGGCTCGGCCCGGGCGACCAGGTGCCCCTGCTGGCCCGCTACACCTTCGACGCCGCCGTCATGGACCTCTACGGCGCCCTGCTCACCGGCGCCACCCTGCACGTGCTGGACCCGCTGCTGCCGGCCCCCGAACTGCGCGGCCGGCTGGCCGCGGCCGGGGCGAGCATCGTGCACTGCACCCCGACGCTGTTCCGGCATCTCACCGGGGACCTCCCCGCCGACGCCGTCCGGCCCGAGCCGACGCTCGCGGCCGTCCGTGCGGTGGTGCTCGGCGGCGAGGAGGCCACCCAGCACGACCTGCGCAGGTTCCTCGGCGCCTTCCCGGAGGGCAGCGCGCTGGTGAACGGGCTGGGCCCGACCGAGTGCACCCTGGTCACCCAGCACCTGGCCGGCCGGGCCGACCTCGGCAGCGGCGCGCTGCCGGTGGGCCACCCCGTCGACGGCGTCCGGATCCGGCTCGTCGACCAGGACGGCCACCCCACCGAGCTCTGCGGCGAACTGGAGATCCACAGCGAGCGGGTCGCCGAGGGGTACTGGCGGCAACCCGACGTCACCGCAACGGCGTTCGGCACCGGGCCGGACGGAACGCCGTTCTACCGCACCGGCGACCTGGTGCGCCGCCGGGCCGACGGAGCCCTGGTCTTCCGCGGCCGCAAGGACCGACAGATCAAGATCCGCGGCCACCGGATCGAACCCGGGGAGATCGAGGCGGTGCTGCGCGGCCACCCCACCGTCGCCGAGGCCGTGCTCACCGTGGACACCCGGCAGCCGGTGGCCCGGCTGGTCGGGTACGTCACCCCCGCGACGGCCTTCCCGCCCGACCCCGAGGAACTCCGGCGCTACCTGGCCCGCACCCTGCCCGAGTACGCGGTGCCCTGGCGCCTGCTCGCCCTGGAGCGGATGCCGCTCGGCCCGACCGGCAAGCTGGACCGCTCCGCGCTGCCCGCCCCCGAGGAGGTCGCGGCCGGCCCCGGCGAGGCACCGCGGACCGCGACCGAGATCGCGGTGGCCGCCGTCTGGTGCCGGGTCCTCGGTGTCCCCTCGGCCGACCTGCACGGCAACTTCATGGCCAGCGGCGGGGATTCGATCCGGCTGCTGGAACTGCTGTCCGCGCTCCAGGACGGGTTCGGCGTCGAACTCGACCTCGTGGAGGTCCTCGCCGCCCCGACCGTCGCCACCATGGCGACCCTGATCGAACGGGAGAACTGATGCTGATCCTGCCCAGCGAGCGGGCCGCCCGCGCGGCCCGCGGCACCGGCGACGGGACCCGGATCCTGATCGCCAACGACTTCAGCGAGGACGTCCGGACCGACCGCGGCTGGACCGGCTGGTGGGTGCAGCGGATCGCCTGGTTCGCCGAGGAGGGCGACGTCCTGGTGCTGCCGGTGCGCCCGGAGGAGGCCTTCCTCGACTACGTGACCTCGCACACCGGGGTGCGGCGGCAGAGCCTGACGGTCGTCGTCCCGCCCGCCCACGCCGGCAGCGAGGGCACCCTCTCCCCGGCCCGGCTGGCCGACCCGGAGTTCGTCGAGGCGCTGGAGGAGGCCGTCGGCGACCGTACGGTCGCCCATCTGTCCGCGCTCTGGCCGGACGCGGCGGTGGCCCGGCTGGCCCGCACCCTCGGCGTCCAGGACGCGATGCCCGGCTACGGCTTCGTCGACCAGGCCGGCGGCGTGCTGGCCAACAGCAAGTCCGCGTTCCGCACCATCGCCGGCGGCGCCGGGGTGCCGCTGCCCGAGGGCGCCGTCTGCACCAGCCCGGAAGCCGCCGAGGAGGCCATCCTCGAACTCCTCGGCGGCGGACCGGTGGTGGTCAAGCACGACTACCTCTCCGGCGGGCGCGGCAACGAGATCCTGACCACCGGCGAGCGGTTCCGCCCGATCGGCGCCCGCCGGGTGATCACCGTGGACGGCCGCGCCGAGGTGCGGTCCTACCTGCGCGAGCGGTGGGAGTGGCTGACCGCGGCCGGCCGGGGGCGTCCGGTGGCGGAGCGCTACGTCCGCGACAGCTCCGCCTTCTTCACCGAGTTCCTGCTCACCGAGGACGGGGTGGAGCTGACCGGGGACGGCGAACTGCTTTCCGCCCCCTACGCGGTGGGCCAGATCATGCCCTCCCAGGGCCTGGAGCCGGACGTGCTGGAGCGGATCATCGAGGGCGGCCGCCGGCTCGCCGAGGCGCTGCACGCGATCGGCTACCGCGGCATCCTCGGCCCGGACGCGATCGTCACGCCCGAGCGCGAGGTGCTCTTCACCGAGTACAACGGCCGGGTCACCGGATCCACCCACATCTACGGGCGGATCGGCCGGTACGGGGTCGGCGAGGGCTTCGGCAAGGACCGGGTCATCCTCGAACGGGTCTGGCCGGAGGGCTGGTCCACCCCGTCGTTCCCGGCCGCCCACGCCGCCATCCGACAGGCCGGCCTCGGCTACGACCCGGCCACCCGCACCGGAGTGGTGCTGACCAACGCCTTCGACGGCAACAACGGCGTCATGTACTGCGTGGTGGCCGAGGACCTCGGCTCCGCCTGGGCCCGCGACCGCGCGCTGAAGCCGCTGTTCGCGGCCGACGGGCCGACGGGCTGAGCCGTGGCAGCCGCCCGGGGAAGGACCCGCACCGCGCCCGCCGCCGGACTCCGCGGACCACAGCCGGCGTCCGGCGAGCTGTTCCGGTCCGCCTTCCGCCGGCACGCGGCCGGGGTCGCCGTGATCACGGCGTGCGGGGAGCGGCCGGTCGGACTGACCGCCACCTCGCTCACCTCGGTCGCCGCCGACCCCCCGATGGTCTCCTTCGGCATCAGCACCGGCTCCTCCGGCTGGCCGGTGTTCGCCGACGCCGAGCACGTCGGCGTGCACATCCTCGGGGAGCACCAGCAGGAGCTGGCCGCCACCTTCGCGCGTAGCGGGATCGACCGCTTCGCCGCGCCGACCCGCTGGGCGCCCGGCCCCCGGGGGATACCGATCCTGGACGACGTGCCCGCCTGGCTGGTCTGCCGGGTGGTGGCGAGGGTGCCCGCCGGGGACCACCGGGTGCTGCTGGCCGAGGTGATCGCGGGGGACGCCGGCGGGCCCGGTCGTCCACTGCTCTACCACCGGGGGCGGTTCAACGTCCTGAAACACTGACCGACTTCCCGGGGCACCGGGAATGACTGACCGGCGCGCCCGCCGGAATGCCGGTGGGTTCGTTCGCACCTTGACGCAATAGGCCGTGCGTGAAAGAGTTGACGGGTCATCGGATCGATATCAGCTCGTGTGCCGCCCGTGACGTTCGCCGACACCCACCGAGTTCGTGCGCGAATGCGGATCCGGGCCCGCCGGATCCCGTACTTTCCGTTTTCCACGAATGTCCTGTGAATTCGCCGGGACTCCCACCGGGAGGAATGTGACATGGATCTGAACAGCCAGCTGGCGGCGATCTGGACCGAACTGCTCAAGTGCGACGAGGTCACCGCCGGGACGGACTTCTTCGAGTGCGGCGGAACCTCGATCGTGGCCGTCTACCTGGCCGCCGACATCCAGGAGAAGCTCCAGGTCACGGTGGACGCGATCGAGATCGTCTCGCACCGGAAGTTCGGCGACCTGGTGGCCCTGGTCGCCGAGCGGCACGCCGCAGCCCCGGCCTGAGCGCGGGCCTGAGTGCCGCCCCGGCCTGAGCGCGGTCCTCGGGATCCTGCTGTTCGGCATCGGCTCCCTGTTGGCCGCGGACCTCGGAAAGGTCGTCACCCGGAATGACGAACGGACGCCGCGGGACCGGGCCAGGATTCCCGGCCGCTGCGCTGGGCGTGGGCCCCGGTCGTCGCGTCCCGGAATCCAGCGGTGATTGTGGCCGGCGGTGGCCGTCGGCGGATTCGCCCTGGCCTGGTTCGTCGCCCGTGGAATCCACTGAACACCGGCCGGTGGCCGTCCGGCATTGCGGGACCTTTCCGGGTCCGCGTTTCCGGGTCCGCGTTTCCGTGCGCGCGTTTTCGTGCGGGCGTCTCCGGTTCCGCGTCCCCGAGCCCCAGCAGGGGGCGGACGTGCCGGGGGAGGCCCGGGCGGCGGAGTTCACCGGCCGGCCGGATGACGCGTTGCGGGCGCTCGCCGCGACGGCCGGGACCGTTGCCCGATCGGCCACCCGCCGCCGGAGCGCCCGTACGACGATCGGACGACCCGGCGCGCAGGTGCTCTGAGTGACGGTTAGCGTCGGCCGCAACGCGTCCCCAACTCTTGGAGCCCCTCGTGCAGCGGTGGATCGTCCTGACAGCACTGACCTCGGCCCTCACCGGCCTCGCTGCTCCCGCCCTGGCCGCCGACCCGGCCCCGGCGCAGGCCCCGGCCCGGCGTGCGGTGCGGGATTCGCCCGGTACGGCGGTCACCCTCGGTGAGGCCCGGATCGACCCGAAGGTGCCCGGCCGGGTCCGGGTGGACGTGGGCTACCTCTGCTCGGTCGCCGACGAGGCCCGGTCGCTCACCGTCTCGGTCGAGCAGACGGACCCGGAGGACGCCGCTTCGAAGGCGTTCGGTTCCAGCCGCACCGCCGAGGCCGACATCGTCTGCGACGGCAACCAGCAGCAGCGCCAGCTGATCGTCCAGTCCAAGACCTCCAACTGGATCCCGGACGTCGATGCCGTCGTGATCGCCACCGTCTCCAACATCGGTGCGTCGCCGTCCGCCTCGGCCGACAGCCGCCGGGTGACGCTCGCCGCCGGCTGAGCCGCCCGGCCGGCCGCCCCCCGGGACCCCCGACCGCCCGTCACCGTCGCCCTCATCGTGGCCCGGCCCTCCGGCCGGGCCTCGGTGCTGTCCGGGGTGTCGGCGGTTCGCCGAGGCAGCCGTTCCGCTTCACGATTCCACAGGTGAAGGGGCCGGTCCGGCTCTGGCCCCCTGTTCTACAGTGCTGTAGAACTAAGGCTCGGAGTGAACAGCGAACGGGGGCACGGCATGGACAGGCCGCTTCGACTGCCGCAGCAGGATCGGGCCGACTTCGAGACGGAGTTGGGCAGGGCACTGGCCGCGCCGCAGGTGCGGGCGGCGCTGCGGGACAGCGGGGACGAGGCGCGCGGGGTGGAGCGGCTGCGGCGGACGGCGCGGGAGAACGCCGAGTACGTGCTGGCCGCCGCGGCGCCGGAGTACGAGCGCTACGCGACACTGCGGGCGGACGCCGACGCGGTGGCGCGGCTGCCGGTGGACGCGCCGGCGCGGGAGCGGGCGTCCGGCTGGTGGGGCGTGCTGGGGGTGATCGTGCCGGTCATCGCGGTCACCGCGGCCGTGGCCTTCCTGGTGCTCGGCCATCTGCTGGGCTTGGCCGAGGACTTGGCGGTGCTGGGGCACGCGCTGGTGGGGGCCGGCTGGGTGGCCGCCGGGGTGGCGGCGGTCTGTCTGCTGGTCGGCGGGCTGGGGCTGTTGGGATCGGCGGCGCGGGGGCGGGGCCCGGAGTCCGGGGCGGCGGAGGGGCCGGGCGAGCTGGTGCAGGCGCGGGACGCCTGGCGGTCGGCCCTGGCGGAGCGCGGGCTGGTGCCGTTCCTGGTGGCGCAGGCGAGCGCGGGGCGGCGGGTCTGACGGTCCGCCGCCCGAGCGGCCAGACGGTTCACCGCCCGGGTGGGCAGCGGGTCAAGACGGAGTGTGGTCGGGTAAGGGGCGGTTAAAATCGGTGCCCGGCCGGGGAGTCGGCACGCGGCAGGTTCGCGGGCGATCGGGCCGGGCGGGGCGGGCGTGGTGACCCGCCGAGGGGTGTGCGAGTGGTCGGGTGGCGCTGCCGGGCGTCGCGCGGAGGGCCTTGTGCGCGCCCATCAGTGAAATATCATATGGCGCATTGCACAGTGGTCGGCCCGGAGTGAGACCCCGTTCCCCGTCCTCCCGGACCGCATGTGTGCCCCACCCGTGCACCCCTCCCCCCCACGTCACGAGAGACGGAACCCGACCCGTGTTCAGATTCCGATCCCGCACGCCCGGACGCGCCCGACGCGCCCCGCGCACCGCCCTGGTGGCGCTCGCGGCCGCGCTGGCCGGTGCCGCGCTCAGCAGTCCGCTGTCCGCGATGGCCGACTCCCACGCGCCGCAGCCCACCACCGTGGCGGCCCGGCCCGGCACCCCGAAGGCCGTCTCCCCGCAGAAGTCCGCCCCGCAGAAGTCCGGCCCGCGCCGGGTCGGGGCGGCCAAGGCCGGGCCCGTCGGCGCCACCACCAAGGCGCCCCAGCTGGTGGACGGCGCCGACCCGGGCACCGGCGAGCACGGCGACGGCAACGTCGCCAACCAGTACGACCTCCAGGTCACCTACAAGGGCGGCCAGGAGTCGACCGGCGTGGTGATCGGCGCGCCCAAGGTCTACCTGGTGCTCTGGGGCTCCCAGTGGGGCACCCCGTCCACCAACGCCACCGGCGACACCGTGACCACCGGCGACCCGGACCAGGCGGCCCCCTACCAGCAGGACTTCTTCAAGGGCCTCGGCAGCGCCGGCGACGGCTGGAGCGCCGTGCTCACCCAGTACTGCGAGGGCATCGCCGCCGGCTCCGTCCAGTGCCCGGCCGGCTCCGCGCACATCCCGTACCCGCAGCCGGGCAGCGTGCTCGCCGGCGTCTGGGTGGACAACGCCGCCCCCGCGCCGCAGTCCGCGACCGAGCCGCAGCTCGGCGCCGAGGCGCTGGCCGCCGCCAAGCACTTCGGCAACCTGACCGAGGCGCAGAACCGCAACGTCCAGTACGTCATCGACTCACCGCAGGGCACCGACCCGGACAAGTGGAAGGAGCTGGGCTACTGCGCCTGGCACGACTTCCAGCGCTCCCCGTACGGCCAGCTCGCCTACACCAACATGCCGTACCTGACGGACGTGGCCGGCTGCGGCACCAACTGGTTCGGCGAGAACACCCCGCGCGGGCGGCTGGACGGCTACGGGATCATCGGCGGCCACGAGTACGCGGAGACGGTGAGCGACCCGAACACCCCCGGCGGCTGGACCGACGCCACCGGCCAGGAGATCGGTGACAAGTGTGCCTGGATCCCCAAGGGCTCCAACGGCGGGCTGTTCACCGAGGACCTCTCGACCGGCTCCTTCCCGCTGCAGACCCTGTGGTCCAACGCCGACCACCTGTGCATGGCCTCGGACCCGGTCGTGGCCTCCCCGCCGGTCTCGGTGAGCACCATGTGCGACCGCACCGACAAGGCCGGGCAGCCGCTGTCGATCCCGGCGGTGGGCGTCTCCAGCAGCGGCGCGGCCCTGACCTACAGCGCCACCGGACTGCCGCAGGGGCTGGCCGTCGACGCCCACAGCGGGGTGATCTCCGGCACCGCCGCCGCCACGAACGGCTACCAGCGGATCACCGTCACGGCGACCGACCCGGCTGGCAAGGCGGCCTCCACCGGCTTCTGGGAGAACGTCAGCGCCTCCGGCGGAACGGGCTGCGGCGGGATCGAGCAGCTCATCGACCCGGGCTTCGAGAACGGCTCGGCGGACGTGAACCACACCGTGATGACGGACGCCTGGAGCCCGTCGGGCTACAACCTCATCACCCCGTCCAGCCTGCACGCGCCGCACTCCGGCTCCTGGTACGCCTGGCTCGGCCAGAACACCGGGACGGACGACTCGATCACCACCTACCTCAACACCTACCCGGGCTACGGGCAGGCGAGCTTCTCCTTCTGGCTGGACGTGGCGCCGGTCGACCCCGCGGCACCCGCCGCCGACACGCTGTCGCTGGTGGCGATCGACCAGTACACCGGGCAGCCGCTCGGCACGGTGAAGACCTGGAGCGGCCGCAACCCGACCAACGGCTACCAGTACCAGTCGGTGGACCTCTCCCCGCTCATCGGCCAGGTCGGCTGGGGGACCACCATCGGCCTCGAACTGGTCTCCCACGAGACCGGCGCCAACCCGACCACCTCCTTCCTGATCGACGACGCCTCGGGCCGCGAGAGCTGATCCCGCCTTCCGACGCCGGCCCCGCCACCACGGTTCACGGTGGCGGGGCCGGCGTCATGATCCGTCACCCCTCCGGCAGCGGCCGGGGGCCGTCGGCGTGGGCGCGGGCCGCATCCACCAGCAACTGGACGGCTCCCAGCGGAAGTTGCAGCCGCCGGGCGATCCAGGGGGCCGGCCGCCCGGTCCGGGCGAGCATCCAGGCGGAATACAACTGACCCAGCTGTGGGGCCCGTTCGGCGAGCAGCAGCGGGCGGACGGCCTCCATCGGGAAGCCCTCCAGCGCACGGGCGCTGTACTCGCGCCCGTGGGGGCCGGGCGGGGGCAGCGGGAGCGGGCGGCGGGCGTCGAGCCAGCGGCCGAGCAGGACGGCCCCGACCGCCAGCAGGCCGGAACAGGAGACGCCGATCAGGATGCCGCCGATGACCGGGCGGTCGCCCTCCTCGGCCAGCCCGAGGGCGACCTCCTCCAGTACGAGCAGCCCGAGCACGGCGGCCAGCACCGCCGCCTCGCGGGGCCGGGGGAGGAGTCGGGACGTCGTCATGGGAAACCTCTTCCTCGGCAGCGGGGCCGGGAGGCTGGGGCGGGCGCGGCGACTCACCCCCCGTACAACGGCGACGAACGGCCCGGGGCACGCCCGGGCGGCCGGACGGTGAAGGGGCGTGCACCGAGTTGACGGAACGTCAGTGACTCAGTGGTGCACCGGAGTTATGCCAGCGGGTGACCCGGGAACACGGTGCCGGGCAGGGGCGTCGAGCGGGTCGCGATCCGCAGGGGTGTGGTCCATGCGTCTCGCCTCCTTCCGGTCGGGCGCGCCAGGGTGGTGCGGACGTCGACGGGGCAGGGGTTTCACCTTCGGACCCGTCGACAGCATAGCCCGGTCATGCCAACTTCGACAGCTCTGTCGAATTCGGCCCGCGGAACCGGCAACTCCCCTTGGAACACCGGCAGGTGAGGTGCGCCCCTGGAGGATCGACCAGCGCCGGACGGGTGCGAATGGTGCCCGGGCCCCCTCGTGACACCCGCTCCCCGGCCGCTTCGATCGCCCTACCGGACCAACCGGACGCACGGTGCTCGGCACGCACCTGCGTCGAGTCCGGCGCCTTCGCGGCGGCGGCGCTACCGCGCCAGCAGCGGCAGCGGTGCCCCGGTACGGGCGGGCAGCTCCAGCCGGGTCAGCAGCGCCGACGGCGAGACCTCGATCAACCGGCAGCCGGCCCGGCGCCGGCAGTGCCGGGCGACGGAGGTGCCGCGCAGCCGGTCGAAGCGGCGCCGGGTGGCCGCGCCGAGGACGAGCAGGTCGTCCGGTCCGGTGACGGCGGCGACCAGGGCGGGCCCCGGTTCGGCGTTCACCACCATCGGGTGGATGACCAGGCCGGACGGGTAGCCGCCGTACGCCTGCTCGAAGGCGATGTCCAGGCGGCGACGGGCGGCGTGCTCCAGTTCGGAGAGCGGGCGAAGGTCGTCCCTGTCGCCCGTCGTCCAGGCGGCGACGGGCACCAGCACGGCCGCGTTCCGGGCCGCCTCGCCGACGGCGTGGTAGAGGGCGGCCAGACTGCTCAGCGACCCGCTCAGGCCGACGATCACTCGGGTGGTGCCGTTGGTGGTCCCGCTCGTGGTCCCGGTCATGGCCGTTCGCCTCCGTCTCTCCGGTAGCTCTTCGGTCGAGTCCTGCCGGCCGGTCGCTCCTTGCACCGGATGCCTCCAGTGAATCCCGGAACCGATCCGTCCGTACCGGCGCTGACACCTCCATGACGTCGGTCGCCCACTTCTTGACGGCCCCCTGACAGCGGCGCCCCTGACTGCGGCGCCGGTCAGCCCAGTCCGGGCACGAACTCGATCAGCAGGTCGATCGCCTTGATGCCGAGGAAGGGCAGGATCAGCCCGCCCAGTCCGTACACCCGCAGGTTGCGCCGGAGCAGGTCGGTCGCGGAGGCGGGCTGGTAGCGCACGCCGCGCAGGGCGAGCGGGATCAGGGCGACGATGATCAGCGCGTTGAAGATGATCGCGGAGGCGATCGCGGACTGCGGGCTGTGCAGGCCCATGATGTTGAGGTCGTGCAGCCCGGGGTAGGCGTGGGCGAACATCGCGGGGATGATCGCGAAGAACTTGGCGACGTCGTTGGTGATCGAGAAGGTGGTCAACGCGCCCCGGGTGATGAGGAGTTGCTTGCCGACCCGGACGATGTCGATCAGCTTCGCCGGGTTGGAGTCGAGGTCGACCATGTTGCCGGCCTCCTTGGCGGCCGCGGTGCCGGAGTTCATCGCGACGCCGACGTCGGCCTGGGCGAGGGCGGGCGCGTCGTTGGTGCCGTCGCCGGTCATCGCCACCATGTTGCCGGCGGCCTGTTCGCGCTTGAGATGGGCGAGCTTGTCCTCGGGGGTGGCCTCGGCCAGGAAGTCGTCCACCCCGGCCTCCCCGGCGATCGCCCGGGCGGTGAGCGGGTTGTCGCCGGTGACCATGACGGTGCGGATGCCCATCCGGCGCAGCTCGGCGAAGCGTTCGGCGATGCCCTCCTTGATCACGTCCTTGAGCTCGACCACGCCGAGCGCCCGGGCGCCGTGCCGGTCGTGCACGGCGACCAGCAGCGGGGTGCCGCCCGCCTCGGCGATCCGGTCGACCACTGGCTTCGCCTCCATCGGCATCCGGCCGCCGGAGTCCACCACCCAGCGGGCCACGGCCGCGGCCGCGCCCTTGCGGATCAGACAGCCGGTGCCGTCCGGCCAGGTGAGGTCGACGCCGCTCATCCGGCTGTGCGCGGTGAACGGGACCGGCCGCTGCTCGCCGAGCTCGCCGGGGGCCCTTGGCGGCACCCAGTACTGACGGTTCGTCAGTTCGACGAGTGAGCGCCCCTCCGGGGTCTCGTCCGCGACGGAGGCCAACTGGGCGGCCTCGGCGAGCTGTTCGGTGGTCGCGCCGGGCAGCGGGTGCAGGGCGACGGCCCGGCGGTTGCCGTGGGTGATGGTGCCGGTCTTGTCCAGCAGCAGCACGTCCACGTCGCCCGCGGCCTCGACCGCCCGGCCGGACAGGGCGATCACATTGCGCTGGACCAGCCGGTCCATCCCGGCGATGCCGATCGCGGACAGCAGGGCACCGATGGTGGTCGGGATCAGCGCGACCATCAGCGCCACCAGTACGACGGTGGTCTGCGGGGCACGGGCGTAGATCGCCATTGGCTGGAGCGAGACCACGGACAGCAGGAAGACGATGGTGAGCGAGGCCAGCAGGATGTTGAGGGCGATCTCGTTCGGAGTCTTCTGCCGGTTCGCGCCCTCGACCAGGGCGATCATCCGGTCCACGAAGCTCTGCCCGGGGCGGGAGGTGACCCGGACGACCAGGTGGTCGGAGAGCACCTTCGTCCCCCCGGTGACGGCCGTGCGGTCGCCGCCGGACTCGCGGATCACCGGCGCGGACTCGCCGGTGATCGCGGACTCGTCCACGCTCGCGACGCCCTCGACCACCTCGCCGTCCCGTGGGACGGCCTCCCCGGCCGGCACCAGCACGATGTCGTGCAGCGTCAACTCCTCGGCGGGGACGACCTCGTGGCGGTGGTCGCGGGCGCCGACCCGCCAGTGCAGCAGCCGCCGGGCCGTCATTCCGGCCTGGGCGCGGCGCAGCGAGTCGGCCTGCGCCTTGCCCCGGCTCTCGGCCACCGCCTCGGCGAGGTTGGCGAACAGCACCGTCAGCCACAACCAGAAGGAGATCACCCAGGCGAACACGCTCGGCTGGAGGACGGCGTTGATCGTGGTGAGCGCCGAGCCGGTCTCGACCACCAGCATCACCGGGTTGCGCATCATGGTGCGCGGGTGGAGCTTGCGGGCGGCGGCCGGCAGGGCCTCGGCGAGCTGCTGCCGGGTGATCAGGGCGCGGCGGCCCCCGGGGGTCGACGGACGGTGGCTGGGGTGTGGCGGCTCCGGGGTTGCGGGCTCCGGGCGACGGAACCAGTCGGTTCGGGGGGCGGTGGCATCCGGTGTGGTGAGGGCCGAACGGCGCATCGTCTCGGGGGACCTTCCGGGCCGCCCCTTCCTCGGCTTCTCGGCGGCGGGGCGGCGGGTTCGGTGGCGACGGGGGACGGCGGCCAGCCCACCACCGGATTCCGCCGGGTCATGCGGCTCTTGACGCGGGCTTGGCGGGGAAGCGCCGGTTCTTGACAGTTCCCTGACACCATGATCGATCCGCCCCCACCTGCACGAACACCCGTTCGCCGGCCCGGGATGAAGGGCATGTCAGGAAGTCGTCAAGGTACGCCCCCGATGCGTAGGCCGTGCGTCAAGGCCGGGTGCGAACCGTGGCCGGAGGGTCTCCACTGGATCCGGGGCCGCCGGACGACGGCCCGCCGAAGCCTCCCGAGGAGCCCCGCCGTGACCACCGCCACCGCCGTCATCGACGTCGACGCCGCCCAGCCGCCCGCGCGCACCGTCCGCCTGCTGCCCGCCACCGACCGCCAGGACCGGCCCCAGCCGCCCTCACCCCGGCCGGGCGCCGTCGACCACGCCCGCACCCGCCCGGCGCACTGCCGCTTCGCCCTGCACTACGAAGACTGACCCGAGCCACCTTTCCCGACCATCCGCAGGAGTAGTCGCCATGACCCAGCTGATCGCCCCACCGGTTCCGACCCCCGCCCCCGGCGACGCGCTCGGCGGCCCGTGGCCGGCCTCGGCGCGGCCCGGCCCGGGAGCCGAGGTGCTGGTCGGCGGGGTCGGGCTGGCGGAGGCCGCCGAGCGGTTCGGCACCCCGCTGTACGTGCTCGACGAGGGCGAGGTACGGGCCCGGGCCCGGGCGTACCGGCGGGCGCTGCCGCACGCCGACGTGCTCTACGCGGCCAAGGCCTTCCTGTGCAGCGCGATGGCCGACTGGGCGGCGGAGGAGGGCCTCGGCCTGGACGTCTGCTCCTCCGGTGAACTCTGGCTGGCCGTCTCGGCGGGCTTCCCGGCCCGGCGCATCCTGCTGCACGGCAACGCCAAGTCCCCGGAGGAACTGCGGCTGGCGCGGCGGCTGCGGGTCGGCCGGATCGTGATCGACGGCCCGGCCGAGATCGCCCGGCTGGCGGCGCTGGTGGCGGCGGACACCCCGCAGGAGGTGCTGGTCCGGGTCGTCCCCGGGATCGCCGCCGGACACCACGCGAAGGTGCGGACGGCGGTCGGCGGGCAGAAGTTCGGCTTCCCGATCGAGGGCGGCGACGCGGCCGACGCGATCGCCCGGGTGCTCGACCAGCCGGGGCTGGAACTGGTCGGGCTGCACTGCCACCTGGGCTCGCAGATCACCTCGGTCGAGCCGTACCTCCAGGCGATGGACGCGCTGGTGCACCTGCTCGCGGAGGTGCGCGACCGGCACGGCGTCGAGCTGCGCGAGCTCGACCTCGGCGGCGGCCACGGCATCAAGTACCTCCCCGGAGACGCCGAGTTCGACCTCGCCGAGTTCGCCGTCCGGGTGACCGACCGGCTCGCGGTCCGCTGCGCCGAGACCGGACTGGACGTGCCCCGCCTGACCGTCGAACCCGGCCGCGCCATCGTCGGCCCGGCCGCCGTGGCCGTCTACCGGGTGCTCTCGGTCAAGCACACGGCGGACGGCCGCACCTTCGTCGCCGTGGACGGCGGCATGAGCGACAACCCGCGCCCGGCGCTGTACGGATCCCCGTACAGCGTCCGCCTGGTGGGCCGCCGCTCGGAGGCGGGCTCGGCCCGGGTGGACGTGGTCGGGCGGCACTGCGAGGCCGGGGACGTACTCGTGCGCGATGCGGTGCTCCCCGCAGACCTCCGCCCGGGCGACCTGCTGGCCGTCCCGGCGGCCGGGGCGTACCAGCTGTCGATGGCCTCCGGCTACAACCTGGTCGGCCGCCCGGCGGTGGCAGCGGTGAAGGACGGCCGGGCCCGGCTGCTGATCCGGCGGGAGACCGTCGAGGACTTCCGCCTGCGCGAAGTCGGCCGCTGACACCGGACGGATGCTGCACGGGAAGTCGGCCGGTCGACTTCTCGTGCAGGCCAGGCCGACGAGTCGTTCGGCGGTGGACCTCGGGCGGCCGGGGTCCACCGCGAGGGCCAGGAACAGGGGGCGATGACCGCTGTGTGCAGCACCGGGTGCGTGATCACGGGAGCCGGGGACCGGGCGCACGGCTCGCCGGAGGCGCTACTCCCCGGGGAGTAGCGGAACTCCCTCCACTGGTACGACGACGGCGTACGAGGGCTCCGGGTTTGCTGGGCGCAGTCGCGTCGGGAGGTGCACGACCTCCGCCGATGCAGGCGTGGCTGTGTGGTCGGACTCGGAATGAGGGGGACATGGACAGAAGGAGTTCGCGCGCGGCGTGGCGCCGCGGCGGGCCGGTCTTCGTGGTCGGCTTCGTCATCAGCTTGGTCTTCGGGGCGGCGCTGTCCCGGAGCTCCGTCTACTTGCCCACCGCCACGCCGGGCCAGTTGAGGGACTACTACGACCACAGTGGTACGGCGGTCACGGTGTCGTCGCTGCTCCAACTGATCGCCGCCGGTGGCTTGCTGTGGTTCGGACTCGGTGCGACCGCCGCGGTGGGCGCCGGTCGCCGGGCGAGGTACGCGACCTGGCTCGCCGCCGGGGCCTTCACGTTATCGAGTGGGCTGGCGCTGTCCCTGACGGTGGTCGCGGGCAGTGCGGGGGACGGCACGCTGCTGGTGCTGGCCCGGCTCACTCTGGTGATCGGCGGTCCGATCCACCTGGCCGGGCTCGCCGGGCTGCTGTGGTCGGTGTCGCGACGCGCACTCGCCGAGGGGCTCGGGCCGCGCTGGCTGGCCCGGTTCGGTGTCGTCGTGGGCCCGTTGCTGCTGATATCCCTGGTCTCGCTCGTGGTGCCCGCGGTGGCCGTGGTGGAACCTCTGTGGCGGCTGCTGGCCGCGGTGTGGATCAACGGTGTCAGCGCTGCCGGGCTCGGCCGGGCCGACCGCCGCAGCGCCGTTGCCGAGTCGGGTCGGACGAGGACGCATTCGCCGGCTGGTAGCTGATGAACCATCACGCAGCGTTTCGGCGCTGGCTCACGAGGCGAAGGGCGAGAAGGCGGCCGGGCCGACTTCTCGCACGACCGGGCCTCAGTGGGGCCAGGCGGCCGCCAGGGCGCGGTGGCTCGCGAAGCGCGGGCCGGGAACCGTCTCACGGACCTCCCGGCCGTCCAGCCAGCAGATCTCGAAGACGTCGGTCTCGGTGTCGAGCAGGCAGCACACCCCGCCGGCGGCGGCGGTGAGGCCGGTGAACACCCCCCTGACGCTCGCGGACCGCTCGAACATCCGGCTCATCCCCGAGGTGGCCGCGGTGAACTGCAGCGATGCGTGGCGGGGGTGCAGCGTGGGCGCGAACCGGATGGTGAGGTAGATGTATCCGACCGCGATCCTCCCGAGCCCGTCGAACTCCGCCGTACGACTCTCGAAGTACTCGCGTACGACGTCATCGGCACCGAACAGGAGGACGGTGTCCAGATCGAGCGTGCCGCCCGCCGAGCAATCCACCGGCGTGCTGCGGAAGTTGGAGGTGAACGGGACGGCGACCCGGTCGCCGCCGGGCAGGGTGACCGTCAGCGGCGGGTTGCGGCGGTTCGGCGGCGCAAGCTCAGCGACCCGGGCGAGTGCGCGGGCGACGTTCCGGGTCGGTACGAAGATCTCGTAGCTGTAGTCGAGTCCCATGTCAGATCCGGGATTTCAGTACGTCGATCTCGCAGCCCGGCGCGGACGGATCAAAGCCGTGCTCGACCAGCCAGCGGACCGCCAGCAGGCTCCGCAGCGACCACCACGCGCGGATCACCTCGACGTCGACGTCGGTCCCGTAACCGGCCAGGACATCGGCCAGGTGCTCCTCGTGGCCGAGCGTCAGGATGGCGAGGTCGAACAGGGCGTCGCCCGGGCCCGCCTCGGACCAGTCGATCACACCGGTGACCTCCTCGCCGTCGACGAACACGTGGGAGGCCTGGAGGTCGCCGTGGGTGAACACAGGCGTCCACGACCGGAGCGCGGCCCCGGCGATCCGGCGGTTGACCGCTACCAGCTCGGCGGGCAGGACGCCGTTGTCGACGAGCCACTCGCACTTGCTGTCGAGCTCTGCCGTGAGCGAGTCGAGGCTCTGGCCGGGCCAGGGTGGTAGGGGTGCCTCGTGCAGCCTCCGTACGGCGGCGCCCGCCGCCGCCCAGGCCCCGGGCGACGCCGACGACGGTTCGCCGAGGTGGCCGAGCGCCACCCCCGGGAGGGCGGCCAGGGCGAGCACCGGGGGCTGGTGCCAGAGGATCTCGGGCGTCGGGAGGGGCGCCAGCGCCATGGCCGCGGCTTCGGTCTCGGCGCGCGCCCGATCGGCGTCGACCTTCAGGAACACCTCGCCGACCCGCAGGGTCGCCCGCTCGCTGTGGGCGACCACGACCTCGACCTCTTCCCCGACCTCTTCCACGGCTTCTTCCACGGCGGTCATTGTTCCCCGCGTCGACCGCGGCCGTCGCGGGGTTTTCCGCGTGCTCCGCTCAGCCCGGCAGGTCGTGACCCGGCAGGTCGTGGCCGAGCGGCGTGAGGCGGTGGCGGAACCTGCCGGCCCGGCGTTCGGTGGTGATGGCGCCGGCCTCGCGCAGGGTGGTGGCGTGGGCGGAGGCGGTCGGCGCGCAGGGTGCGCCGGGTGTCCGGTCAGTCCGGGGCGAGGCAGGGCCGGACCAGCGCCCGGGCCCTGCTGACGGAACGGACGCGATGACCTCGCCCCGTCGAGCCGCACGCTCGACGGGGCGAGGCATGGCCGGCCGGTGTCACCCAGTGCGGACGGCGCTGACCAGGTCGGGCAGCAGGGTGGCCGCGTTCGGCGTGCCGAGGCCGGTGACCGGGTCCCAGCCGGTGGTGGCGGGGTAGCCCGGGACGGTCGGGTCGGTGGTGTTGTTGCCGAGGGTCACGTCGTTGAAGTCGGCCGCGTACGTGGCCGGGTTCGCGGCCAGCTTGTACAGGGCCGGGTTGATCTGGCCGAGGCCGCCGCCGTTGATCTGGTCCGCGATCGAGACCAGGCCGGCCCACTGCGGGCAGGAGAGCGACGTCCCGCCGATGTCGTACCAGCCGGTGCTGCACGGCGTGCCACCGCACTTGAGGCCCGAGTTGCCGTCCGGCGGCAGCGACAGGTAGACCAGCGCGCCGGTGCTGGAGGCGGCCTGCAGGGAGATGTCCGGTACGCCGCGCTTGGCGCCGATCGCGGTGGAGCCGCCGGGCAGCGTCGACTGGTAGCCGGGCTTGTCGAAGACCTGGCTGAACCCGCCGCCCGAGTTGGTCCAACCGACCTCGGCGGAGCCGGAGTGGCTCTGGCAGGCGGCCGGGTTGTCGGTGCTGTCCACGCTCCGGCCGTCGGTCGCGTTGGGGTCGGTGCACAAGTAGGTGCCGCCGACGCCGGTCACCAGCGGGTCGGAGGCCGGCCACTCCACCGAGGGGTACGGCAGGGTGGAGCCGCCCTGCTTCACCGGGGTCTTCTCGGAGCCGACCGTGCCGCTGTCGCCGGAGGAGCCGAGCACCGTGACGCCGTTCAGGGCCGCCGACTTGAAGGCGTGCCGCAGCGGCTCGATCGACTGGGAGCCGGCGAACGCGCCCTCGGCGGAGGCGAAGGACTGGGAGATGACGTTCGCCAGGTGGTGGTCGACCACGTACTGTTCGGCGTTCATCAGGGCGGGCAGGCCCTGGACGCCGAGGGTCTCGGCGGTGGGCGTGGAGACCAGCAGGATGTTGGCCCCGGGGGCCATCGCGTGCGCCGTCTCGACATCCAGGGCGACTTCGAGCGCCCAGCTGGCCTTGCTCTCCTGGCCGGTGCCCTGGCTGGTGGACGGCGGCGGGGTGGTGGCCGGATCGCCCTGGACGTGCAGCTCGCTGAAGGTCGGCATGCTCGGCTGGCAGGTCACGCCTTCCTCACCGCACATCGCGGCGACGCCGAGGGCCTGGTCGAAGACGTGCAGGTCGTGCGCCATCGTGTCGCTGCCGTAGGAGTCGAAGATGGCGATGGTCTGGCCCCGGCCGTCGAACCCGCTCGCGTACAGCGGACCGAGGTTGTAGGCGGCGCTGATCGCCTGTGGGGAGAAGCAGCGGCGGCCCGCCGAGGCGCACTGCGCCTGGGTGGGGGGAGTGGTGCTCGCCGACACCTGGAGGTAGTCGGCCACGGCGGGGTGCACCGTCGGGTAGGCGGCGGCGCCGACCGCGCTGACGGCCGTCGGGACGGCGAACGCGCCGGAGGCCGCGAGGGCCAGGCTGCTCACGCCGGCCAGCAGCATCCGGCGGATGGTTGGAGCCTTCAAGTAGTCCTCCACGAGGGATGGTTGGGGGACATCGGCCCGGGACCCGGGTCGGATCCGACGACACCGGGTACGTGGGGGCGTCCGGGACGCGAGGTCACGGACGGCGGCGAGTGTAGGCGCGGCGGCGGTGCGGTCTCAATGGCCCGTCGCGCACCGGTTTTCCCACCCGACCGGTCCCGGTCCGCGCGGGCGGCTTCCGTCGGCAGGCCTGGCAGGGCTCCTTCGGCCGAACACAGTCGGGTGAGAGGTGGACCGGGGAGATTTCTCACCCGATTCTTGTCAACCGGTGCCGGTGGTGCCGCACTGGTCGGGGCCGGAGCCGGGGGATCGTGCCGTGAAACACGGAGGCCGGGGACGGCGGGGGACGGCGGGGGACGGCGGGGGACGGCCGGGGCATGGAACGGGAGCCCACCCCGCGGCGCCCCGCCGTGTGCCCCGGCGCCATCGTCAAGCCGCTCCGGGCGCCCCCCCCGGTTCGGGGTTCCGTCGGGCGCCCGGACCCGTTCGAGTGAACGGCCGCCCGGTTGCTTCGTCTACGGCCGTCAACACGCCAAGCTGGGCCGCGAATCGGTGGGACCCCCCGGAGGAAAGGCCGTTCGATGACGCGCGCGCTGATCGTGGTGGATGTGCAGAAGGACTTCTGTGAGGGCGGCAGCGTGCCGGTCGGCGGCGGGGCCGACCGGGCACGGGCGATCGCCGCGCTGATCCAGGGGCCGGAGCGGGAGGGCTGGTCCCGGGTGGTGGCCACCCGGGACCATCACGTCGACCCCGGTGGCCACTTCTCCGAGCAGCCCGACTTCCACGACTCCTTTCCGGTGCACTGCGTGGTCGGCACCGAGGGCGGCGAGTTCCACCCGGCCTTCACCCCGGCCGTCGAGGCCGGCGCGGTGGACGAGGTGTTCTACAAGGGCACCCACTCCGCCTCGAAGAGCGGTTTCGAGGGCTTCACCGCCGACGGCACCCCGCTCGCGGACTGGCTGCACGACCGGGGCGTGGACGCCGTCGACGTGGTCGGCATCGCCACCGACCACTGCGTCAAGGCCACAGCTCTGGACGCCCGGCGGGCCGGCTTCGACGCCCGGGTGCTGCTGGACTACACGGCGGGCGTGGCGGCCGACACCACCGATGCCGCACTCTCCGAACTACGCAGCGCGGGCGTGGACTTGACGGGAGCCCCGGTCGTCCGCAGCTGAGCCGGGCGCCGTCGGCGGAGGTCCCTCGCCGGGCTCGGGCGGAGGTTCCTCGCCTACGTCCGGGCGGAGGTGAGGGGCGGTAACGGAACGGTTGCGGTGCCCGTCCCACCGGGGCCGGGGTCTTGACGGCGTGGCGAGCGGAGGCGTTTGCTGTCTCCCGCCCGTGCGAATCTGTTCAGTTCTGGTTTGTTTTGTGGTTTTGAACGTTCAAATCCACGGACAGATGTGCCCGAGCGCGCGAACACATGGACATGCGAACACGCGACTGCATCCGCGCGCATCCCAGCTGACCCCATGCCCACGCCCGCCCGCCCCGTTCCCGCACAGCGCCACCTCACCGGGAGGAATGCAATGTCACACCTTTCCCGTCGCGACCTGCTCCGGTCCTCCGGAGCCGGCCTGCTGGCCCTCGCCGCCGGCGGCACCCTCGCGGGCTGCGGCTCCGGCTCCGGGAGCGCCGCCGGTGGGGACGCCGACACCGGCACGGTCACCGTCTGGTCCTGGGCCACGGCGGCCGCCGCCCTGCGTGCCGTCGTCCCGGCCTTCGAGCAGGACAACCCCGGCATCAAGGTCGACGTCCAGGACATCGGCAACCCCGCCATCTGGGACAAGATCACCGTCGGTCTGGCGGCCGGTGGCCAGGGCCTCGGCGACGTCCTGCACATCGGCTGCGACTACCTCCCCGGCTACCTGGAGAAGTTCCCCGGCGGTCTCGCGGACCTCTCCGGCTTCGGCGCCGACGCCCACAAGGACAAGTTCGCCAAGGGCCTGTGGCCGGTCGTCACCGGCAAGGACGGCCACGCCTACGCGCTGCCCTGGGAGGTCAACCCGCTCGGCTTCTTCTACCGCAAGGACTACTTCGACAAGGCCGGCCTCGACCCCACCACCTTCGCCACCTGGGACGACCTGACGGCGGTCGCCGACCGCTTCAAGGCCGCCAACCCCGGCATCTCGCTGATCGGCATCAACAAGGCCGCCAACCCCAGTCCCGACCTGGACTTCGTGCAGTCCCTGATGCAGCTCCAGGGCGCCTTCTACTTCGACCTCCAGGGCCGGATCACCCTCGGCTCCCAGCCGGAGGTCCGGGCCCTGGCCACCCTCAAGAGCCTGGACGACGCCGGGCTGGTCGCCGACGCCCCCGGCGACCAGGGCTGGGCCACCCTGATGAAGGCCGGCAAGCTCGCCGTCGCCCCGATGCCCGCCTGGGCGGTGCACTACCTGGAGGCCAAGTTCGCCGACCAGAGCGGCGACTGGCGCCTCGCCAAGCCCCCGGCCGTCACCCCCGGTGGCAAGCGCACCGCCCTGGTCAACTCCACCCACCTCGCGGTCTCCGCCGGCAGCCCGCGCCGCCGCGCCGCCTGGAAGTTCGTCGAGTACGCGCTCACCCGCCCCGCCTCGGTGAACGCCATGTTCAACGGCGGCGGCGTCTTTCCCGCCCTCGTGGACGCCTACGCCGACCCGATGTACGCGAAGCCCAGCGACTACTACGGCGGCCAGTCCCCGCTGAAGACCTTCACCGAACTGGCCACCGACGGCGGCGACCCGACCAACTACTCCGGCGACTACGCCCGCGCCCTCAAGCTCGCCGGCGACGCCCAGACCAAGGTCTTCCTCAAGGCCGGAGACCCGGCCACCGTCCTCCAGGACGCCGCCAAGCAGCTCGCCCAGCAGACCGGGCGCACCATCGCATGACCGCCACCGCCCCGCCCCCCGTCCTCACCGGGCCGGCCCGCCCCGCCCGCCGCACCGAGCGCGCCCGCCGCCGGGCCCGCCTGCGCCGCGCCGCCCTGCCGTACCTGCTGCTCGCCCCCGCCCTGCTCACCTTCGGGGTGTTCAAGGCCTACCCGGTCGTCGACTCGCTGCTGCTCTCCTTCACCACCGGCTCCGGTGCCGCCACCCGCCCCGCCGGCCTGGCCAACTACCGCCGTCTGCTGGACGATCCGCTGTTCTGGACGGCCCTGCGCAACACCGCCGAGATCCTCGTCGTGCAGGTCCCGCTGATGCTCGGGCTGGCCCTGCTGCTGGCCGTCGGCATCAACTCCGCCCTGGTGCGCTGGCGGGCCGTCTGGCGGCTCGGCGTCTTCATGCCCGCCGTCACCGGCCTGGTCGCCACCGGCGTGATGTTCGCCTTCCTGCTCAGGCGCGACGACGGCGCCGTCAACTGGCTGCTGGACGCCGTCGGCCTGCCCGCCGTCGACTGGCTCGGACAGCCGTTCTGGGCCCGGATGTCCGTCGTCCTGGTGCTGACCTGGCACTACACCGGCTACAACGCCGTCATCTACCTGGCCGGCCTGCAGTCCGTCCCCAGGGAGCTGTACGAGGCCGCGATGGTCGACGGCGCCGGGCCGGTCCGCCGCTTCACCGCGATCACCGTCCCGGCGCTGCGCCCGTTGCTGCTGTTCACCGTGGTGCTCTCCACCATCGGCACGCTCCAACTCTTCGACGAGCCGTACGTGTTGACCGGCGGCGGCCCGGACAACGCCACCCTGACCGTCTCCATGTACCTGTACCAGAACGGCTTCCGCTACTTCGACTTCGGCTACGCCTCGGCCATCGCCTACGCGCTCACCCTGCTGGTGGCCGTGCTCGGCGCGGTCCAGATGCGCCTGATGGGGGACAAGGACCGATGAACCCCGAGAAGCTCCGCGGCTGGCCGCTGACCTTCCTGCTGGCCGGCCTCACCGGGCTCTCCGTCGCCCCCTTCTACTGGCTGCTGATCTCCACCACCCGCAAGGACACCGAGATCTTCGACTGGCCGCCGCACCTGCTGCCCGGCGGCGGCCTCGGCGAGAACCTGCACCGGCTCGACCACCGGATCGGCTTGCTCCGGGTGCTCGGCAACTCCCTGCTGGTGGCCGGGATCCAGACCCTCGGCGCACTGGTGGTCGCCCTGCTGGCCGGCTATGCCTTCGCCAAGTTCCGCTTCCGCGGCCGCACCCTGCTGTTCGCGCTGCTGCTCTCCACCCTCGTGGTGCCCGAACAGGTCATGCTGGTACCGCTGTTCAAGATGATGACGAACTTCGGCATCCTGGACTCCTACCAGGCGATCATCCTGCCCGGCCTGTGCGTGCCGTTCGCGGTCTTCCTGATGCGCCAGTCGCTGGCCGGCCTGCCGGACGAACTCCTGGACGCCGCGCGGGTGGACGGCGCGGGCGAGTTCCGGGTGCTGTGGAACGTCGTCGTCCCGGTCATGCGGCCGGTGCTCGCGGCGCTCTCGATCTTCCTCTTCCTGGGCTCCTGGAACCAGTTCGTCTGGCCGCTGATCGCCCTGCGCAGCCCGGACATGCACACCCTGCCGGTCGCCCTCGCGACCCTCTACGGCAACCAGGCCACCACCGACTACGGGGCCATCCTCTCCGGCACCGCGCTGTCCACCCTGCCGATGATGGTCCTCTTCCTGGTCCTCCAGCGGCAGTTCATCTCCGGCCTGCTGGCCGGCGCCACGAAAGGCTGAGCGGCATGACCGAGCCCTCGACCGAGCCCTCGACCGAGCCCTCGACCGACCCCTCGACCGCGACCGACCCCTCGACCGCGACCGAGCCCGAGCCCGTGACCGCCGTCTGGGAACCGCACGCCCCCGCCGCCGGCCCGCTGAGCCCGCTCGCCGCCCCCGGCCTGGACCTGCGGGTGAGCGGTGCGGGCCGCGTCCGGGAGATCGCCGACGGGGTGGTGGAGGTGACCGCCGAGATGACCGCCGAAGGCCCGTCCGAGGTCCGGATCGAATGGCGGGTGCCCTGCGTGGACGCCACCTCCTTCTGGACCCCGGAACCGCGCGGCACCGGCTGGCTGCCCGCCGCCTGGAGCGCCCCGCGCCGCACCGGCCTCGCCGCCGGCGCCCCGATCGCCGCGCTGGTCGCCACCGGGGACGCCGCCCGCTGCGCCTTCGCGGCCGACCGGCCCGACGTGCTGGCCGGGGCCGGAGTGGTCGAGGAGAGCGGCGAGTTCCGCTTCTGGGCCGGGGCCGAGGGCCGGCTCACCGTCCGCATCGACACCTCCGGCCGGCACTTCGCCCGGTGCCTGGCCGACCTCACCGCCTGGTCGGGCCGTGGCCGCCCCGCCGTCGTCCCGGACGCCGCCCGCAGCCCCGCCTACTCCACCTGGTACTCGATGCACCAGGACGTCTCGCCCGAGCGGATCGAGACCCAGGCCGCGCTCGGCAAGGAACTCGGCCTGGACGTGATCATCGTCGACGACGGCTGGATGACCGCCGACCGCACCCGCGGCTACGCCCACTGCGGCGACTGGGAGCCGCTCTCGCTGCCCGACACCGCCGCGCACGTCCGGCGCGTCCACGACCTCGGCGTCCGCTACCTGCTCTGGTACGCGCTGCCGTTCATCGGCAAGGACAGCGCCGCTTACCGGACGATCGGCCGGCACGCCCTCGCCGACGTCGCCCACCTGGGCGCGGTCGTCGCCGACCCGCGCCACCCCGAGGTCCGCGCGTTCCTCACCGACCGGTTGGCCCGGGCCGTCGAGGAGTGGGGCATGGACGGGCTCAAGGTCGACTTCGTCGACTGGTTCGCCCGCGCCGACCCCCCGCCGGCCGGCCCGGAGGCGGACTGCGCCGACGTGGACGAGGGCGTGCGGAAGCTGCTCGCCGCCATCCGCGCCCGGATCACCGCCGCCGACCCGGAGGCGATGATCGAGCACCGCCAGCCGTACGTCAGCCCCGGCCTGTGGCCGTTCGTCACCATGATCCGGGCCACCGACTGCCCGCTCAGCCCGCAGGAGAACCGGCAGCGAACCGTCGACCTGCGGCTGGCCGCCGGGCCGGTACCGGTGCATTCGGACATGCTGATGTGGCACCCGGCCGAACTACCGGAGCAGATCGCCTGCCACCTGATCAACGTGCTGTTCTCGGTGCCGCAGATCTCCGTCGACCTCGCCGCGCAGACCGCCGGGCAGCGCGCGGCGATCGCCTTCTGGCTGGGCGTCTGGCGCGAGCACCGCGACACCCTGCAACTCGGCGAACTGCGCCCGAGCCGTCCGGACCTCGGCTACCCGCTGGTCACCGCCCTCGGCGAGGGGACGGTCGCGACCGCCCGGTACGCCGCGCTGCCGGTGGACGCCTCGGACCCGCACTGGCACACCCTGCTGGTGGCCAACGCCGACCCGGACCCGGACGTCCGGCTGACCGGCGGCAGCGGGACGACCGCCCTCACCGTCCAGGACGCCCGGGGGCGTATCGTCCGGCAGGGCGAGGTCGACCTCGACCGGACGGACACCGTCGCGGTGCCGCGCGGCGGGCTGCTCACCCTGCGCCGCACCTGACCGTCCCACCCGCCCCACCGGCCCTGCGGGAACCACCCGTCCCGCAGGCCCCGCACACCTGGAGGACCGCATGCCGGAGGGAGCGCACCGACCGCGTCGCGGTGCCAGCACCATCGAGGAGGTCGCCCGGGTGGCCGGGGTGTCCCGGCAGACCGTCTCCAACGCGCTCAACGCCCCGCAACTGCTCCGCCGGGAGACCCTGGAGCGGGTGAGTGCGGCGATCCGCGAACTCGGCTACCAGCCAGACCAGTCGGCCCGCTCGCTGCGCAGCGGCGCCCGCCGCACCCTCGGCTACCTCGCCCCGGCGGACGACCCCCACGACCCCAACCCGTTGATGGCCGGCTTCCTGGAGGCGCTGGTCGACGCGGCCGGGGCCGAGGGGCAGCGGGTGCTGCTGTTCCGCCCGGCCCGGGGCACGGCCGACCCGGGGGCCGCCATCGAGGAACTGGTGGCGGCCCGTCAGGTCGACGGGCTGGTCCTGGCGGACGTCCTGCCCGAGGACGCCCGGGTCGATCACGTCGCCCGGCTCGGCGTCCCGTTCGTCGCCTTCGGCCGGACCGGGCCGGCCCAGCCGCAGCACTGGGTGGACATCGCCAACGACACGGCGACGGCCGCCGTGGTCCGCCACCTCGCGGCCCTCGGCCACCGCCGGATCGGCTACCTCGGAGCGGCCGAGCACCTGCCCTGGATGGCCGCGCGCCGGGCGGGCTTCCGCGCCGAGGCGCACCGGCTGGGGCTGTCCGCCGCCACGGTGGACGGTTCGGAGCCGACGGCCGTACGGGCCCTGCTGCGCGGGCCGGACCGGCCGACCGCCGTGGTGGCGGGCAGCGACCTGCTGGCCCTGGACGCGTACGAGGCGGTGCGGGCGGAGGGGCTCGCGGTCGGCCCGGGCGGCGTCGCGGTCACCGGCTTCCACGACACCCCGCTCTGCCCCCACCTGCACCCGCCGCTGACCTCCGTCCGGCTGCCGCTGCGGGCGATCGCCACCGCGCTGGTGGCCCGGCTGCTCGACCAGGTGCGCGGGGCCGCCGGGCCGACGGAAGGGCTGGAGCTGGCCACTGAGCTGATGGTGCGGGGGAGTTCGGGCCGGACGGGCGACCGCCCGTAAAGGGTGACGTGTTCTGTCGGGTTTGCCGTGAACGATGGATGACATGCGCCACAAGGACATGCGCCACAAGGACATGAGCAACGAGGACATGAGCAACGAGGACATGAGCAACGAGGGCACGAGCACCGAGGCCAGGAGCAACGAGGCCGGGAACGCCCAGGGCACGCGTCGAGAAGACCGGGACGGCTCCGCACCCCCGCTCGCCGGCCGGATCGCGCTGGTGGGCGGCGCCACCCGCGGGGCCGGGCGCGCGCTGGCCGTCGAGCTGGGCCGGGCCGGTGCGACGGTGTACGTCACCGGCCGCACCACCCGGGCCCGGGTCAGCGAGGTCGGCCGGCCCGGCGAGACCATCGAGGAGACGGCCGAACTGGTCACCGCGGTCGGCGGACCGGGGATCGCGGTCCCCACCGACCACCTGGACGAGGCCCAGGTGCGGGCCCTGGTCGAACGGATCGACCGGGAGCAGGGCCGGCTCGACATCCTCGTCAACGACCTGTGGGGCGGCGAGCACCTCCTCGCCGGATCCGTGTTCGGGAAGCGGAGTTGGGAGACCCCGCTGGCCGACGGCCTGCGGATGCTGGAGCTCGGCGTGCGCTCGCACGTGATCACGGCGGCGCTGCTGCTGCCGCTGCTGATCCGCTCCGACGCGCCGCTGCACCTGGAGGTGACCGACGGCACCGCGCACGCCAACCGCCGCTACCGCGAGAACATGTACTACGACCTGGCGAAGAACGCCCCGATCCGGCTCGCGTTCGGCCTGGGCCAGGAGTTGGCGGAGTACGGGGGCGCGGCGGTCGCGGTCTCTCCGGGCTTCCTGCGCTCGGAGCAGATGCTCGCCCACTTCGGCGTCCGCGAGGAGAACTGGCGCGACGCGATCGCCGAGGAGCCGACCTACGCGATCGCCGAGTCCCCGCAGTACCTGGCCCGGGGGGTCGCGGCGCTGGCCGCCGACCCGGACCGCGCCGAGCGGTGGAACGGCCGGTCCACCTCGAGCGGAGAACTCGCCCGGGTGTACGGGGTGACGGACGTGGACGGCAGCAGGCCGGACGCCTGGGCGTACTTCGAGGACGTCGTACACGGCGGGAAGGACGCCTCCGCCGAGGACTACCGCTGGCCCTCGCCGTCCCCGGACCCGTCCCGGTAGAGGGCGGCCAGCGCCACCGCACGCTCGCGGAAACGTGCGCGCAGCGCGGCCGGGGCCAGCACCTCGGCGTCCGCGCCGAGCCGGGACAGCTGGTCGAAGGCGACGTCCTCGGACTCGGCGGGCAGGTCGAGGGTGACCCGCCCGGCCGGGTCCGGGGCGCTCGCGGAGGCCAGCGCCTCCTCGACGGCGGCCCCGTCCACCACGTCCGGCAGACGGCGCAGCCCCCGTTCGGTCAGCCGGAGCGTGACCGTGGCGCGCAGCAGTGCCCGGGCGAAGGCGGCCGAGCGGTCCCGCCAGTGCGCGGCCAGGTCGAAGGCGGTGTCGCGGACGAACGGTTCCTCGCCGCCGGGGGCGGGGGCGAGCGCCGTGACACGGTCGACGCGGTAGGTGCGCCAGGCCCCAGTGGGGTCCGGGGTTCGGGCCCGGGCCACGACGTACCAGGTGCCGGCCTTCAGCACGAGCCCGTACGGTTCGACCACCCGGGTCACCGTGGCGGGGGGTGAGCCGTCCCGGCCGGGCCGCGCGTACGCCAGCTCGACGGCCCGGTCGGTCCACACGGCGCGGGCGAGGTCGGGCAGCAGCTCGGGCGTGGACGGCTCCCGGAACCAGGCCGGGGCGTCGAGGTGGAAGCGCCGCGACGACGACTCGGCGGCCTCGCGCACCGACGGGAGCAGGGTCGCGGCGAGCTTCAGCCGGGCGGTGTCCGCCGCGTCCGCGAGGCCGAGGTCCCGCAGGGCCGTCGGCAGCCCCGAAAGGAACAGGGTCTCCGCCTCGCTCGGGTGGAGGGTGGTCAGCCGGGTCCGGTAGCCCGGGGCCAGGAAGTACCCGCCGACCCGGCCGCGCTCCGACCGGACGGGGAGGCCGGCCTCCTGGAGCGCCTGGGCGTCGCGGATCACGGTCCGCTCGGAGACCTCCAGTTCGCGGGCGAGTGCGACGGAGGTCAGGCCGGGGTTCGACTGGATCAGGAGGGCCATGCGGATCAGGCGGGCGGCGCGCATGCTCCAAGGATCGCCCTTCCGAGGTTCGCTCCGCCGAGGACCGTCCTGCGAGGACCGCCCTCCGAGGCTCGCCGTCCGAGGGCCGCCCCGCCTTCGGGCGGTGGATCAGCTGTCCACCGGGAGGCCGTCCCGCTGCTTGATCGGCTTCATGATGATCTGTGAGTTGACGGCCGTGGCGCCGGGCAGCCGGGTCAGCCGTTCGGTCCACAGCTTCTCGTAGGCCGCCAGGTCGGCGACCGCGACGCGCAGCAGGCAGCCGGGGCTGCCCATCAGGCGGTACGCCTCCACCACGTCGGGGATGGTCAGGAGTTCCTCCTCGAAGGCGGCGACCATCGTGGTGTCGCGCTCGATCGACACGAGCACCTCGAAACTGCGGCCGATCGCCTGCGGGTTGACCACCGCCCGGTAGCCCTCGATCACGCCGTCCTGTTCCAGCTGCCGCACCCGCCGCAGGCAGGGGGAGGCGGTGAGACCCACGCGCTGGGCGAGCTCCTGGTTGGTCAGCCGACCGTCCTTCTGGAGCTCCCGCAAGATACTGCCGTCGATCGAATCCATACGGCCATTATCTGCCACCTTACGGGCCGTCCCCGCAGACACTCGCACACCCATTGCGGCCGTTTCGCCGTAATGTTGCGCCCGGCGCCGGGGGCCCCGCGCCGAACGAACGGCGACCCTCGCAAACCCTCGAAACGGACACGGACACCGTCATGCAGCCTGCCCTCCACCTCTCCCACCCGTCGGACGCCCCCGGGACGCGCACCGAGCACGACCTGCTCGGCGAGCGGGATGTGCCCGTGGACGCGTACTACGGCATCCACACCCTCCGGGCGGTGGAGAACTTCCCGATCACCGGGACCAGGGTGTCGGCGTACCCGGAGCTGGTGACCGCGCTGGCCTGCGTCAAGCAGGCGGCGGCGATGGCCAACCGCGATCTGGACCTGCTGGCGGACGGCAAGGCGCGGGCCGTCGTGGCGGCCTGCGAGGAGATCCGCGCCGGACGGTTCCACGACCAGTTCGTGGTGGACGTGATCCAGGGCGGCGCGGGCACCTCCACCAACATGAACGCCAACGAGGTGGTCGCCAACCGCGCCCTGGAGCTGCTCGGCCACACCAAGGGCGAGTACCGGCTGCTCCACCCCCTGGAGGACGTCAACGCCGGGCAGAGCACCAACGACGTCTACCCGACCGCCGTCAAGATCGCCCTGTACTTCGCCGCCCAGGGGCTGCTGGCGGCCATGGCCGAGCTGCGCGACGCCTTCGCCGCGAAGGCGGCGCAGTTCGGGGACGTCCTGAAGATGGGCCGCACCCAGCTCCAGGACGCCGTGCCGATGACGCTCGGCCAGGAGTTCGCCGCGTTCGCCGTGATGCTGGAGGAGGACCGGGGGCGACTGGCCGAGGCCTGCGCGCTGATCCGCGAGATCAACCTCGGCGGCACCGCGATCGGCACCGGCCTCAACGCCCACCCCGCCTACGCGGCCACGGCCTGCGCCCACCTCGGGGCGATCACCGGGATCCCCCTGGAGGTCGCCGGCGACCTGGTCGAGGCGACCCAGGACGCCGGCGCGTTCGTCCAGCTGTCCGGGGTGCTCAAGCGGGTCGCCGTCAAGCTGTCCAAGACCTGCAACGACCTGCGGCTGCTCTCCTCCGGCCCGCGCACCGGCCTCGGAGAGATCAACCTGCCCGCGGTGCAGGCGGGTTCGAGCATCATGCCGGGCAAGGTCAACCCGGTGATCCCCGAGGTGGTCAACCAGATCGCCTTCGAGGTGATCGGCAACGACCTGACCGTCACCTTCGCGGCGGAGGCCGGGCAGCTCCAGCTCAACGCCTTCGAGCCGATCATCGCCCACAGCCTGCTGAAGAGCCTCACCCACCTGCGGGCCGGTTGCCTGACCCTCGCCGAGCGCTGCGTCACCGGCATCACCGCCAACCGCGACCACCTGGCCGAGCAGGTCGCCCGCTCGATCGGCCTGGTCACCGCGCTCAACCCGCACATCGGCTACGAGAACGCCACCAGCATCGCCCAGGAGGCGCTGACCAGCGGGACCCCGGTCCGCGACCTGGTGCTGCGCCGCGGCCTGCTCACCCAGGCGCAGCTCGGCGAGATCCTCAGCCCCGCCAGCCTCGCCCACCCCCACAGCAACTGACGCCAGGCCCTGGGGCGAAGCACCTTCAGGAGCCGTCCCTGACCCTGCTCCCGCCCGGCACCGGGCGGGAGCAGGGTCAGGGACGGCTCTCGCCGCGTCAGGCCCGGTGGGCCTCCGGCCGCTCCGGGGAGGCCTCCGCGAGCGCCCGCCGTACGGCCTCGACGCCGGCCCGCAGCCCGTAGACCGGCGTGGCCGGCTGCTGCCGCCAGGACTCGTCGATGCCGCCCGCGTCCACGGTGTCGAAGCCCAACTCGTCGACCAGCGCCCGCACGACCGCCTTCGCCGCCTCGTCGTCCGAGGCGACCGGTACGGCCAGCCGCTCCGGGTCGCCCGCCGGGAGCGGGCGCTCCAGGAGGTCCTGCGCGTAGGTGCCGTTGAACACCTTCACCACCGGGTGGCCCAGGTGCTGTTCCGTCCAGCGGCTCTCCGTCAGCCCGCCGTCCTCGATCGCGTCGATCCGGCCGTCGCGCTCCTTCGGGTAGTAGTTGCCGGTGTCGATCACCGCCACCCCTTCGGCGGCGCCGTCGAACAGCCCGGCGGGCAGGTCCGGCACGTGCTTCAGCGGCACCGTCACCACCACGACCTGCGCGCCCTTCGCCGCCTCGGAAGCCGTCACGGCCGTGGCGCCCGTCTCCTCGACCAGGGCCTTCAGCGACTCCGGCCCGCGTGAGTTGGCCACCGAAACGTCATGGCCCAGCGCGGTCAGACGCCGCGTCAGGTTGCCGCCGATGTTGCCCGCGCCGATGATGCCGATCTTCATGGGAGAACCCTTCGCAGTCCCTACTGGCCCGTCCCTCGCCCCAACCACGTGGTGACCGCGTCTGTTCCCGCACCGCAGCACCCGCAGGCTGGTTCTCCGGAGCCCACGGCAGACGCGATCCCGGTGCCGGCCCTGCCAGGATCAGGCGCCAGCACCGCCGCCCCGGGCGACAGTCACCCGACGACCCCGACCAGGCCCCGATCACCTGCACCCCCGGCGCCGGCACCCCCTCCGACGACGCCTGCCCCTGCTGCACCGGCGGCCGGCTAGCAGAACGGGAACTCCTCACCACCCCGGTCGCCGTGGAGCGCCCGTACGAGTTCGCGGTCGGCGGAGGGTGCGAACCCCGGAACGCCTTCTGGGACGAGCAGAGTGCCCCGCACCAGGCCCCCGTGGACCGGCGGTGCGGCGCCCGCCTTCAACTCGCCGTCGAGGAAGCCGCTTTCCGGATCGACGACCCCACCCAGCTCGATCAACTCTTCACCATCCATGACATCCTGGCGACATGACCCACGACATGGTGCCGCCACTGCTCGCGGTCGCAGTGCTCCTGCTCGTCATCAAACTGGCCCGACTGCGGCGAAACGGCAAGCCCCTGCCGCTGCTTCCGCGTTCGCGGCCGGCCTGGGCGACGGCGGGCGTCGCCGCCGCCCTGGTGGTGGCCTCGGGGGTGTCGGGCGGTCAGCGCTGGGACGCCTCGATCCTTCCCGCCGTGGCGCTGGGCGGCCTGGCGGGGTCGTTCGCGGACCTCCGGCACCGCTGATCCGGTACGGGTCCGGTCACTCGAACCGCGAGGGGTCGCCGGCCCCGCGCCGGACGATCTCGGCCTCGCCGTCGGAGAAGTCGATCACCGTGGTCGGCTCGGTGCCGCAGTCGCCGGAGTCCACCACGGCGTCCAGCACGTGGTCGAGCCGCTCCTTGATCTCCCAGCCCTGGGTCATCGGTTCGTCCTCGCCGGGGAGGATCAGGGTGCTGGAGAGCAGCGGTTCGCCGAGTTCGGCGAGCAGCGCCCGGGTGACGGCGTGGTCGGGGATCCGGACGCCCACCGTCTTCTTCTTCGGGTGCATCAGCCGGCGCGGAACCTCCTTGGTGGCGGGGAGGATGAAGGTGTAGCTGCCCGGTGTCGCGGCCTTGACGGCCCGGAAGACCCGGTTGTCGAGCTGCACGAACTGCCCCAGCTGGGCGAAGTCCTCGCACATCAGGGTGAAGTGGTGGCGCTCGTCGAGCCGCCGGATCGAGCGGATCCGTTCGAGCCCGTCGTGGTTGTCCAGCCGGCAGCCGAGCGCGAAACAGGAATCGGTCGGGTACGCGATGAGGGCCCCGGAGCGGAGGCTGTCGGCCACCGTGCCGATGGTGCGCGGCTGGGGGGACTCTGGGTGAACGTCGAAGTACTTCGCCATTGGCCGACCCTACGGGATCCCGGCGGCCCGGGGGCGCAACCGCGACGGACCGCACCCTGGCGGACCGGCCGGGACGCGGCGTACGGTCGGGGGCCATGGGTGTGGACCAGGCGCGGGTGAACCGGATCTTCCTGCCCGGGACGTACGCCGACGGCGTGCCGTACGAGCTGTTCCGGGAGCTGCGGGCGCAGGCGCCGGTCCGCTGGGTGGAGGAGCCGGCGGTGGCGGACTGGCCGTCGGGCACCGGCTACTGGGCGGTGCTGCGGCACGCGGACGTCAAGCACGTGCTGCGCAGCCCGGAGCTGTTCTCCTCGCACCTCGGCGCGACCCAGATCAGGGACCCGGACACGCCGGCCGACCTGGCCTTCGCCCGCACCATGATGCTCAACCAGGACCCGCCCGACCACTCCCGGCTGCGCCGGGCCGTCGCGGCCGCCTTCACGCCGCGCGCGCTGCACGAGCTGACCGCTGCCATCGAGCGGCGGGCGGCCGAACTCGTCGCCGGAATCCGCCCGTCGGGCGAGGCCGACTTCGTACCGGTCGCCGCCGACCTGCCGGTGTGGACGCTGGCCCGCATCCTCGGGGTGCCCGAACAGGACCGGCAGCTGCTGGTCGACTGGTCGAACCGGGTGATCGGCTATCAGGACCCGGACCACGCCCGGTCCAGCACGGCCGACCCGTCCCGGCTCACCGACCTGGGGCGTTCCGCACTCGCCCACCGCCCCGGCCCCGCCGCCACGCCCGACGGCCGCCCGCTCAACCCGCGGTCCCGGTCGGCCCTCGCCGACATGTTCGAGTACGCCCACGCGCTCGCCGAACAGCCGCCGCCGGGCAGCATGGTCGCCCGGATGCGGGACGCCGGGCTGAGCACCGATGAGTTCGAGACGATGTTCTTCCTGTTCGGGGTCGCCGGCAACGAGACGCTCCGCAACGGCCTGCCCGGCGGGCTGTACACGCTGCTCGGCCACCCGGACCAGTACCGCGAGCTGTGCCGGCGGCCCGAACTGACGGCTTCGGCCGTGGAGGAACTGCTGCGGTTCTGGCCGCCGGTCCTGGAGTTCCGGCGCACCGCCACCCGGGACGTGGTGCTGGCCGGGCAGGCGATCCGGCGCGGGGACAAGGTGGTGGTCTACCACGCCTCCGCCAACCGCGACGAGACCGTCTTCCCCGAACCGGACCGCTTCGACATCGCCCGCACCCCGAACGACCACGTGAGCTTCGGCTACGGCCCGCACTTCTGCGTCGGTGCCCAGCTCGCCCGGATCCAGCTGTCGGTGATGCTCCGCCGGATCACCGCCGAGCTGCCCGGCCTGGAGCTCGCCCCGGGCCCGCCGCCGAAGCGGCTGGTCTCCAACTTCCAGAACGGGTTGAAGGAGCTGCGGATCCGCTGGCGGTAGCGCCGGGCCCTCGTCCTCGCGCGGCGGGGGCGTGGAGCGCGTCAACGAGCGCCTCGATGAGCGCGTCGACACGGGCGTCGACACGGCCGTTGACCTGGGCGTTGACGTGGACGGTCGGGGGTGGATCGGCGGGTGGGGGAGAGCGTGGGGGCGGAATGGTCCAGGCCAAGCGTCGTTCATAGGATGGCAAGTCAGTAGTTATTTGTCGGAGTCACGATCTTCGGGGGCGCCACGGAGCCGGGCACGCCCGTGGAGCCGGGCGGTCCCCGGATCCGCTCCGGTCATCGGGCTCGATTCGAGGAGAACCATGCGTGACACCGTCCTCGCCGACCGCTACCGGTTGGTCGACTGGTTGGGCGGCGGCTCGATGGGCGACGTGTGGCTCGCCGAGGACGAGGTCCTGGGCCGCCGGGTGGCGGTCAAGCTGGTGAAGGCGGCCCTGCTGGAGGAGCCGGGCTTCGCCGAGCGCTTCCACGCCGAGGCCCGCGTCATGGCGCAGCTGCGGCACCCGGGCATCGTCGGGGTGTACGACTACGGGCACAACACCGTCGACGGGCAGCGCTCGGTCGGGTACCTGGTCATGGAGCTGATCGACGGTGAGCCGCTGAGCGCCGTGCTGGAGCGCCGCGGTGCGCTGCCGGTCGCGGAGGCGCTCCAGCTGGCGCTCCAGGTGCTGGAGGCCCTGGAGGTCGCGCACGAGTCCGGGGTGGTCCACCGGGACATCAAGCCGGCCAACCTGATGGTCCGTGGCGACCGGACGGTGATCGCCGACTTCGGCATCGCCCGGCCGGGCTGCGACGCCCGGCTGACGGTACCCGGGGTCGTACTCGGCACCGCCGCGTACCAGGCGCCGGAGCAGGCGTCCACCGGGACGGTCACCGCCTCCGCCGACCTCTACGCGCTCGGCGTCGTCCTCCACGAGTGCCTGGCCGGGCAGCTTCCCTTCGACGGGGAGACCGCCCTGGAGGTGATCCTCAAGCACCTGACGGAGCCCGTGCCGCCGCTGCCCGAGGAGGTGCCCGCGCCGGTGCGGGCGCTGGTCGGACGGGCGATGGCGAAGGAGTCCGGCGAGCGCTGGTCCGACGCGGCGGCCATGGCCACGGCGGTGCGGGAGGCCCTCGCGGCGGTCGGGGAGGAGGTGCCGGCGGCCCCGGACCGGCCCCGGTCGAGACCGGTCGCCGCCGCTCGTACGGCGCGGACCCGGCCCGGCCCGCGCGCGCTGGTCGGGGTGACGGCGCTGGTGCTGCTCTGCATGGGCGGGGCCGCCGGGGCGACGGTGATCCGGCCCGACCGGGAGGCCGCTCCGGCCGGAGCCTCCGCCGCCGGGGCCGCCGACCCGGGCGTGCCGGGCATGCCGATCTCGGCGCTGACGGAGGAGCGTCCGCTCGCCGCGCCGCAGACCGGTGCCGCACCGCAGACCGGTGCCGCGACGGCTCCGGCGCCGTCCGACGGCCCGTCGGCGGGTGCCGGGAGCCCCGCTCCGGACGCCGGACCCGGGCCGGTCACCGGGCCGTCCCCGGCCGTGCCCGGTCCGTCGCCAGCGGTGCCCGCCGCCGGCCCGAACCCCGCCCCGCCCGCGCCGGTCGCCACCGCCCCGGCCCCGCCCGCCGTCCGCGACCCGGCTACCCAGCCCCCGCCCGCCACCCGGGAACCCACCCCGCCCAACCCGCCCGCCACCGTTGAACCGGCCACACCCACCGCGACTCCGCAGCCCACCCAGTCGCCCCGGCCCACCCAGCCGCCGGCGCCGCAACTGCCCACCACGGCCTCGCAGATCACCGCCAACGGCGCCGCGCTGGACAACTACCAGTCCAAGAACGAGGACGGCAACGGGATCAACACCTACTACGCCAACGGCACGCTGGCCCAGACCTGGCGGCTGGAGAAGATCGCCGAAGGGAAGTACTACCTGCGCAACGGCGCCAGCGGGTACACCAAGGTGCTGGACCTGGACAAGGGCACCCGGAAGGTGCAGATCTGGACGAATCCACCGGCCACCGAGAACCAGATCTGGGACCTGGTGCCGGTCGAGGGCGGGTACCTGATCGTCAACGACTGGAGCAAGGAGTGCCTGACGTCCTACGGCGTCGGCTACTGGGCCGGGGTGTCGGCGTGCTCGAACGCCAAGGGCCAGGTGTGGGCGATCTCCTGAGCCGCCCCGGTGGCTGAGGCCACCTGGCGGCCGTGGTGGCCGGGGCTACCCCGGAAGCCAGGACGGCCACTGCCGCCGGGGCCGGTCGGCCGGGCGGCCGAGGCCGATCAGGGCGGACAGCCGGTCGGCCTCGGGGGAGGCGATGGCGGACAGGATGTCGTACGCCTCCGACCGGCACGCCCGGGCCGCGCCCTCGTCGTCGGCGGCGGCGCGGTCGGCGAGCGCGTCGCCGAGCGCCGCCAGGGCCAGGCCGCGGCCCCGGCGGTCGCCGTCGAGGGTCAGCACCTCGACCGCCCGGTCGGCGGTCTCCACCGCCTCGGCGCCGCGTCCGAGGGCGCGCAGCGACTCGGTGAGGCGCAGCAGGGTGCGGCCCGTCCGGCGCAGGTCGGCCGGTTGCAGCAGGTCGAGGGCGCCGCGGTGGTGGCGCAGGGCCTGCTCGAACTCGCCGCGGTCGTGGGCGATGGTGCCCAGCGATTCGAGGGCGAGCGACTGGAGCTCGCGGTCGGCGAGCTGGTGGCAGATCAGCAGGGACTGGTCGACCACCCGGACCGCCGCCTCGAACCGGCCGAGCTCGGTGAACGCGCCCGCCAGGTTGAGCAGTTCGCCCGCCACCGCCCGCCGGTCGCCGAGCCGCTCCCGGACCGAGATCGCCGCCGTGAAGCCGTCGACCGCGTCGGCCGGTCGGCCGACCTGGACGAACAGGGCGGCGAGGGAGGCGTGGGCCAGGGCGAGCAGTGGGCCCGGCAGGTCGTGGGCGGTGCACAGATCGCGGGAGCGGAGCAGCTCGCCGAGGGCGGCGGGTTCGGAGCCGACCTCCGTCAGCAGGCGTCCCAGGACGAGCCGTGCGCGGACCTCGGCGCTCCGGTCGCCCTGCCGCAGGGCGGCCTGGAGCAGCACCTTGGCCGAGTGTCCGAGCGGCCGGGCGGCCTGCCCGGTGTCGCACAACAGACTGCAGCCGAGCAGGAGTTCGGCCGCCAGGTCGAGCCGGGCCGGGTCCGGGAGGCCCGCGTACTGGCCGACCAGGGCGCCGATGCCCTGGTACTCGCGGCGCGCGCGGACCACCGCGCGGGCGTCGGGGGCGGCCGGTGCACCGGCACCGGGCAGGGCGGCGCGGGCTGCGGACGGGCCGAGGGCCGCCACGGTCTCGGCGTGGTGGTGGACCATCAGACGGGTGAGGACGGCGGCGGGGTGGTCCGCCGCCGGGCTCGGGCCGGTGAGCCGCTGGGCGAAGGCGCGCAGCAGGTCGTGGTACCGGTAGCGGTCCGGCGGCGCGGTCTCCAGCATCGAGCAGTCGACCAGCGACTCGGCCAGCTCCTCGGCCTCGTCCTCGGGCAGGCCGAGCACCGCCGCGACCGCGCCCGGCGACAGGTCGGGCACCTCCGGCACGGCCAACAGGCGGAAGGCGCGGGCCTGTTCGGGATCCAGCTGGTCGTACCCGAAGCGGAACGCCGACTCGACGGCAAGGTCCCCGGTGCGCAGCACGTCCAGCCGGCGGCGGTTCTCGGAGAGCTTGTCGAGCAGCCGCGCCATGGTCCACCCCGGCCGGCAGGCGAGGCGGGCGGCGAGGATGCGCACGGCCAGCGGGAGGTGGCCGCAGAGCCGGACCAACTCCAGGGCGGTGTCGGCCTCGGCCCGCAGCCGTTGCTCGCCGATCACCCGGCCGAGCAGGTCGAGGGCCTCCTGCGGGTCGAAGGCCGGCAGCTCGACGACGTGCGCGTTGGGCAGCGCACCGAGTCTGACCCGGCCGGTGACGAGCACCGCGCAGCCGGGCCGGCCGGGCAGCAGCGGCCTGATCTGCTCGGCGTCCCGGGCGTTGTCGAGGACCACCAGCACGCGCCGGCCGGAGAGCATTGAGCGGAACTGGGCGGAGCGTTCGGCGAGCCCGGCGGGCAGCGCGTCGGCGGGCATCCCGAGCGAGCGGAGGAGGGCGCCGAGGGCCTCCTCGGCCGGGGTCGGGCGGCCGTCCGCGCCATGCAGGTCGACGTAGAGCTGGCCGTCCGGGAAGTCGTCGGCCAGGCCGTGCGCGACGTGCACGGCCAGGGCCGTCTTGCCGACGCCGCCCAGGCCGGACACCGTCGCCACGGGCATGGCGTCCGGGGCGAGCAGGGCGGTCCGCAGCGCCGCCGTCTGCGCCTCGCGGCCGGTGAAGTCGGCGAGGTCGGCCGGCACCTGGGTGGGCCGTACCGGGGCCGGGTGCGACGGGCGGGCCGGGGCGGTGCCGGTCCGGGACGGCGCGGGCGTCATCAGGGCGGCGTCGGCCGCCAGGATCCGGCGCTGCACCTCGCGCAGGCCGGGCCCGGCGGCGACGCCGAGCTGCGCCCGCAGCCGCCGGTCGGTGGCGCGGTACACGGTCAGCGACTCGGCCTGCCGGCCGGTCCGGTAGAGGGCGAGCATCAGCAGCTCGGCGAAGCGCTCCCGGAGCGGGTGCTCGGCCACGGCGGCGGTGAGTTCGGCGACGGTCCGGTCCGACGGGCCGAGCTCGACCTCGGCCTCCAGACAGGACTCCAGGACGGCCACCCGGCGTTCGGCCCACTCGGCGCGCTGCCGCTCGACGTACGGCCCGGGGAGTCCGGACATCGGCTCGCCCCGCCACAGGTCCAGGGCGGAGCGGAGCGTGGTGGCGGCGACGGCGTGCTCCCCGGCGAGGCGCAGTTCCCTCGCCTCGTCGATCAGCTCCTCGCAGCGGTGGGTGTCCAGTCCGCCGGCGTCCAGGGCGAGCAGGTAGCCCCCGCCGAGCGAGGTCAGCGGGGCGGGCCCGAGGACGCGGCGCAGCCGGTGGACGTACGTCCGGATCACGGCCGAGGCCCTGGCGGGCGGCTCCTCGCCCCACAGGTCGTCGATCAGCTGGCCGACCGGTACGGGGTGGTTGGCCCGCAGCAGCAGCGACAGCAGCAGGCTCCGCTGCTGCGGCGCCCCGAGCGTCAGCTCGCCGCCGTCGCGCCACCCGTGCACCGGCCCCAGCACCGCGAACCGCAAACCAGCCACCGGCCGTCTCCCCCTCTGCCCGCCGCAATGAACCCCCGGCGCATCTTACCGACCGCATCGCCGCTGGTCAGAGCCTCCTTCGTCGGGAGCCGAGGGCGGAGCCACGGCCTGGCGCGAACGCGCGGGGCACGGGCGCACGGGCTCACGGGCAGTGGAGGGGAGCGGCGGAGCGGAGGGCGCCGTCAGCCCGCGCAGGTGGGGCAGAGCCCCCGGTAGGTGATCTCGGCGCCGGAGACGGTGAAGCCGAAGCGCTGGTCGGTCGGGAGGTCGGCGAGCGGGCTGCCGACCGGGTGGACGTCACGGATGGCACCGCAGCCGGTGCACACCAGGTGCTGGTGGGGGTGGTGGGCGTTGGGGTCGTAGCGCTTGGCCCGCCCGTCGGTGGACACCTCGATGACCTCGCCGAGGGTGACCAGCTCACCGAGGGTGTTGTACACCGTCGCGCGGGAGATCTCCGGGAGGCGTTCGGCTGCCCGGGCGTGCACCTCGTCGGCGGTCAGGTGCACGTGCTCGCCGTCCAGGACCTCGGCCACGACACGCCGCTGGGAGGTGAGTCGCCAGCCGCGCTCGCGCAGCCGCTCCAGAAGGTCACTCATACGGTTCACCTATTCAGGTCACGGGGAAGACCGGAGTTTACCAATGCGGATCCCGGGGATTCCGGCTCCCGACCGGATATGGGTTTGGTGTCTTTCTTGACGTGGATCACGTCCATCGTAGGATCGGCTCCGGCGCTAGCCTGGGTATCGGCAGTATCCAGATAGCAGCAGTAGGTGCCGTAGGTAGCAGATAGACACCGTGATCCGCCTTTCTAGGGAAGGATTCCCATGTCTGAGAACCACGATGCAACCGTTGTAGAGGCGGGCGCGGGCGTCTGCCCGGTCAACCACGGGCGCGCGCTCCACCCCACCCAGGGCGGCGGGAACCGCCAGTGGTGGCCGGAGCGGTTGAACCTCAAGATCCTCGCCAAGAATCCCGCCGTCGCCAACCCGCTCGGCGCGGACTTCGACTACGCCGCGGCGTTCGCCGCCCTCGACCTCCCGGCCGTCAAGCGGGACATCCAGGAGGTGCTCACCACCTCGCAGGACTGGTGGCCGGCCGACTTCGGCTACTACGGCCCCTTCATGATCCGGATGGCCTGGCACAGCGCCGGCACCTACCGGATCAGCGACGGCCGCGGCGGCGCCGGCGGCGGGCAGCAGCGCTTCGCCCCGCTGAACAGCTGGCCCGACAACGCCAGCCTGGACAAGGCCCGCCGCCTGCTCTGGCCGGTGAAGAAGAAGTACGGGCGCAGCCTGTCCTGGGCCGACCTGATCGTCCTGACCGGCAACGTCGCCCTGGAGGGCATGGGCTTCGAGACCTTCGGCTTCGGCGGTGGCCGGGTCGATGAGTGGGAGCCCGACGAGGACGTCTACTGGGGCCCGGAGACCACCTGGCTGGGCGACGAGCGCTACACCGGCGACCGCGAGCTGGAGAGCCCGCTGGCCGCCGTGCAGATGGGCCTGATCTACGTCAACCCCGAGGGCCCCAACGGCAATCCGGACCCGGTCGCCGCCGCCCGCGACATCCGCGAGACCTTCTACCGGATGGCGATGAACGACGAGGAGACCGTCGCGCTGATCGCCGGCGGCCACACGTTCGGCAAGACCCACGGCGCCGGCCCGGCGGACAACGTCGGTCCGGACCCGGAGGACGCGCCGATGGAGCAGCAGGGCCTCGGCTGGAAGAGCCGCTACGGCACCGGCGTCGGCGGCGACGCCATCACCAGCGGCCTCGAGGGCATCTGGACGGCCACCCCGATCACCTGGGACAACAGCTTCTTCGAGACGCTGTTCGGCTACGAGTGGGAGCTCACCAAGAGCCCGGCCGGCGCCCACCAGTGGAAGCCCAAGGACGGCGCCGGCGAGGGCACCGTGCCGGACGCCCACGACCCGGCCAAGCGGCACGTCCCGATCATGCTCACCACCGACCTCTCGCTGCGCTTCGACCCGGTGTACGGGCCGATCTCCCGGCGCTTCCTGGAGAACCCGGCGGAGTTCGCCGACGCCTTCGCCCGGGCCTGGTACAAGCTCACCCACCGCGACATGGGCCCGGTGGTGCGCTACCTCGGCCCGGAGGTCCCGAGCGAGCAGCTGCTCTGGCAGGACCCGCTGCCGGCCGTCTCCTACCAGCAGGTCGGCGCCGCGGACGTGGCGGACCTCAAGCGGCGGATCGCGGCCACCGGGCTGTCGGTCTCCGAACTGGTCTCCACCGCCTGGGCGGCGGCCTCCTCCTACCGCAACAGCGACAAGCGCGGCGGTGCCAACGGCGGCCGGATCCGGCTGCAGCCGCAGGCCGGCTGGGAGGTCAACGAGCCGGACCGGCTGGCCGCCGTGCTGCGGGCGCTGGAGGGTGTGCAGCGGGACTTCAACGCGCAGGCCGGCGACACGCAGGTCTCGATGGCCGACCTGGTGGTGCTGGCCGGCGGCGTCGGTGTCGAGCAGGCGGCCAAGGCGGCCGGGCTGGCCGTCGAGGTGCCGTTCGCGGCGGGCCGGGTGGACGCCCCGCAGGAGCTGACCGACACCGAGTCCTTCGCCGCGATGGAGCCCAAGGCGGACGGCTTCCGCAACTGGGTCGGCAAGGGCAACCGGCTGCCGGCCGAGTTCCTGCTGCTGGACAAGGCGAACCTGCTGGGCCTCAGCGCGCCCGAACTGACCGTTCTGGTCGGCGGGTTGCGTGTGCTGGGGGCCAACCACCAGCAGTCCGCGCACGGTGTGCTGACCGAGACCCCGGGCGTGCTGACGAACGACTTCTTCGTCAACCTGCTGGACCTGGGCATCAGTTGGTCGTCCACCTCGGAGGACTCCCACACCTTCGAGGCCCGGGACGCCTCCGGCGCGGTCAAGTGGACCGGCACCCGCGCAGACCTGGTCTTCGGCTCGAACTCCGAGCTGCGGGCCGTCGCGGAGGTGTACGCGAGCGACGACGCCAAGGAGAAGTTCGTGGAGGACTTCGTCGCGGCCTGGGTCAAGGTCATGAACGCGGACCGCTTCGACCTGGTGTGACACCGCTGAGGTAGCCGGGAGCCCCGGGGGCGCGAGCCCCCGGGGCTCCCGCGCTTCGTCACGGTGCCGCGCGCTTCGTCACGGTGCGCCGGCGCGTGGCGTCACGGTGCCCCGCGCGTGTCGTCACGGCGTTCCGGGCGTTCCCACACTGACCAGCCCGGTCTCGTACGCCGCGACCACCACCTGGGCGCGGTCCCGCAGGCCCAACTTGCCCAGGATCCGGGCCACATGGGTCTTCACCGTCGCCTCGGAGAGCTGCAGCCGGGCGGCGAGTTCGGCGTTGCTGAGGCCGCGGGCGAGCAGCCCCATCACCTCCAACTCGCGCGGGGTGAGGGTGGCCAGTTCGCGGTGCGGGGCGGCCGCGTCCGGGGCGGCCGGGCGGGCGAAGCGCTCCACCAGGCGGCGGGTGATCGCGGGGGCGAGCAGCGCGTCGCCGGTGCGGACCAGCCGGACGGCGGCGGCCAGGTGTTCCGGGGTGACGTCCTTGAGCAGGAACCCGCTGGCCCCGGCGGCCATCGCGGCGTACACGTAGTGGTCCAGGTCGAAGGTGGTCAGCATGATGATCCGGGGCGCGTCGGCGGTGCGGTCGGCGAGGATCCGCCGGGCGGCCTCAAGGCCGTCCAGTCCGGGCATCCGGATGTCCATCAGCACCACGTCCGGTCTGCTCCGGCGGACGGCGGCGACGGCCTGCTCGCCGTCCTCGGCCTCGGCGACCACCTCGATCCCCTCGGACTCCAGGATCAGCCGGAAGCCGATCCGGACCAGCGCCTGGTCGTCGGCGACCACCACGCGCAGCGGCTGCTCGTTCTCTCCGGTGGCCATCAACTCTCCAGGGGTATCGAGGCCGTGACGCGGTAGCCACCGCGCGGCCGGGGGCCGGTGTGCAGGGTGCCGCCGTAGACGGCGAGGCGTTCGCGCAGCCCGAGCAGGCCGCGGCCGTTGCCGGTGGCGGCGGCGCCGGTGGGGCGGCCGCCGGTGTCGGTGACCTCCACCCGCAGGTGGTCGGCGGCGTAGTCGACGGTCACCGCGGCGTCGGCGCCGCCCGCGTGCTTGACGGTGTTGGTGAGCGCCTCCTGGACGACCCGGTAGGCGGCGAGTTCGACCCCGGGCGGGACGGTCCGCCGCTGCCCGGACACGGTCAACTCCACCGGCAGTCCGGCCCGGCGGACGCCCTCGACCAGGGCGTCCAGCCGGCCCAGGCCGGGCTGCGGGCTGAGGTCGGCATCGGCCGCCGGATCCTCCCCGGCGCCCGAGTCGATGGTCAACAGGCCCATCACGTGCCGCAGTTCGGTCATCGCCGCGCGCCCGCCGGACTCCACCGCGGCCATCGCCTCGCGGGCCTTGTCCGGGGCGGTGTCGAGGATCTTGCGGGCGGCCCCGGCCTGGATCGTCATCATGCTCACGTTGTGGGTCACCACGTCGTGCAACTCCCGTGCGATGCGCGCCCGTTCGAGTTCCACCGCGCGGTCCAGCGCGGCCAGCTGCTCGCGCTCCAGGGCGGACAGCCGCTCCCGTCCCTGCTCCACCCGGCGGCGCCACATCCGCAGTTCGTAGGCGACCGCGAACACCGGTACCAGGACGAGCACGGCCACCACCGAGTTCGGGAAGTGCGGCAGCTTGGCGGAGTCGAACAGCACCACGAGCGCGGCCGTGGCAGCCGCCAGGCTCACCGGCAGTGCGGCGGTGCGGCGCCCGTACCCGGCCGCGCTGTAGGCGGCGACGATCACCGCCACGCCCGCCGAGTACGCGACGTCCTCGGACTGCCCCCGCACCAGCAGCGCGGCCGGCAGCACCGTCCACAGCACCGCCAGCGGGTGGCGCCGGCGCAGCACCAGCGGCAGTGGGAGGAGCGGCACCAGCAGTAGCAGCCCGGTCCACGCGGGGTCGTGCGGGCCGCCGGCGATGGCGGCGTAGCGGCCGGAGGTGAACGAGAGGAACAGGGCCAGGGCCAGGTCGAAGGCCTGGCCGCGCCGGGTCGGCCGGGGCGGGGGAGGTGCGCCGCCCGCGCCGCCGCCCGGGCGGCGGCCGGCGAGCAGCCGTTGTACCGCGGGGTGGTTGATCACCGGGACATTGTGGCGGTCGGCCGTTGCCCGGGACAGCCCCGCGAGCGGCGGCGGCCGGTACACCGGTCGACTACCTCGCAAGGATGACGCCGGCGGCCGTACGCCCGACGAGGTACGGAACCTGCGGCCGGCGGCGGACGCGGTGCGGTGCTGCCCGTCCGTACCTTCGTCCTCGACACCAGGCAGGACAGCACGAGGAGCGGGGACATGAACAACGATCCGGTGATCGAACTGAGCGGTGTGAGCCGCCACTACGAGGGCGCGCGGGCTGCGCTCGACGGGGTGGCGCTGAGCGTCCGGGCGGGGGAGTCGGTGGCGCTGCTCGGCCCGTCCGGCAGCGGGAAGTCCACCCTGCTGAACCTGGTCGCCGGGCTGGACCGGCCGAGCGCCGGGACGGTCAGCGTGGCCGGGGTCCGGGTGGACCGGCTGAACGAGAAGGGCTCGGCCAAGTACCGGCGCGGCACGATCGGCATGGTGTTCCAGTTCTTCAACCTGCTCGACGACCTGACGGTGGCCGACAACGTGGTGCTGGCCGGCGAACTGGCCGGGGTCCCCCGGGCCGAGGCCCGGCGGCGGGCCGCCGAGTTGCTGGAGTCGCTCGGCATCGACCGGCACGCCCGCGCCCACCCCGGCCGGCTCTCCGGCGGCGAACGCCAACGGGTGGCGGTGGCAAGGGCGTTGATGAACAATCCGCCCCTGCTGCTGGCCGACGAGCCGACCGGCGCACTGGACTCGGCCTCCGGCGAGGACGTCAAGGAGCTGTTCCGGGAGCTGCACCAGGACGGCCAGACCATCCTGATCGTCACCCACGACCTGACCCTCGCCGAGGACTGCGCCACCCGGACCGTCCGGATGCGGGACGGCCGGGTCGAGTCGGACACCGCGGCGGTGGCGGCATGAGCGGGCGAATCATCGAGGGGTGCGTGTTGCGCGAAGCGCCTGCCGAGCGCGGCGAGGCGGGAGCATGAGTGCGCTGAGCCGGGTCGTTCGCGCCGGAGTACGGCGCCGTCGGACCCAGTCGATCGCCATCGGGCTGTCCGCCCTGGTGGCCACCACCTGCTCCGTCCTCGGCGGCTCGCTGCTGGTCGCCTCCGAGGCCCCCTTCGACCAGGCCTTCGACGGTCAGCACGGCGCCCACCTCACCGCGCGCTTCGACGGCACCCGGGTGACCGTCGGCCAACTCGCCGCCACCGCGCACGCCGCCGGGGTGACGGAGACCGCCGGCCCCTTCCGGACCGTCACCGTCGACCCCGAGCCGGGCCCCGGCTCCAGCGTCCCGGTCGGGGCGACGATGGACCCGATGACCGTCGCCGGCCGCGCCCCGGCCGCCGAGGGCATCGACAAGGTCCAGTTGACGGAGGGGAGTTGGCCGACCAAGCCGGGCGAGGTGGCGATCGGCGACTCGTACCTGAACCAGAACGTGCCGCTCGGCGGCACCCTGCGCCTGCCCGGCCTGCCGGGCGCCCCCACCTTGGAGGTGGTCGGCTTCGCCCGCTCGGTCAGCCGCACCGCCGACGCCTGGGTGACGCCCGAGGCGATCCCCGCCCTCACCGCCCCCGGCAGCACCCCCGGCTACGAACTGCTCTACCGCTTCGCCGACGCCGCCACCACCGGCGCGATGGACGCCGACCGGACCGCCGTCGCCGCCGCTGCACCTGCCGGGGCACTGACCGGCGCCCAGTCCTGGCTCGCCGCCAAGCAGGGCTCGGACCGCAACACCGCGCTGGTCCTGCCGTTCATGGTCGCCTTCGGCCTGCTCGGCATGGCGATGTCGGTGCTGGTCGCGGGCAATGTGGTGGCCGGCGCCGTCGGCACCGCCACCCGGCGGATCGGCGTGCTCAAGGCGATCGGCTGCACCCCGGCCCAGGTGGTGCGCGCCTACGTCGCCCAGGCGCTGGTCCCGGCCACCGTCGGCGTCCTGCTCGGGGTGGTGGCGGGCAACCTGCTGGCCGTGCCGGTGCTCGCCACCGCCGGAAACCTCTACGGCACCAAGGCCTCCGGCATCGCCCCCTGGGTGGACGTCGCGGTGGCCGGCGGCACCCTCGCCGCCGTCGCCCTGGTCGCCTGGGCGGGCGCCGCCCGGGCCGGTCGGCTGCGCACCGTGGACGCGCTGGCCGTCGGCCGTACGGCAAGCGGCACCAGGCGGGACGCCCTGGCCCGGCGGGTCGCCGCGCTGGCCGCCCGGCTGCCGCTGCCCCGGCCGGTCAGCCTCGGCCTCGCCCAGCCCTTCGCCCGCCCGGCCCGGGCCGCCGGGATGCTCGCCGCCGTGCTGTTCGGGACGGCCGCGGCCACCTTCGCGGTCGGCATGGGCGGCACGATGAGCTGGGTGCAGGAGGCCAAGAACCACGCGAGCGCGGACGTCTTGGTGACGCCCGTCCGACCGGCCGTCCAACCCGGGGCCGCCCCGGTGAAGCCGGCCCCGGCCGATCCGGCCGCCGTCACCGCCGCGCTCACCGCCCGGCCGGGCACCGCCGCCTACTACGGCGTCGGCGTCGAGGACGTCACCGTCCCCGGTGTGGCCGGGAGCACCACGCTGACCGCCTTCCGGGGCGACTCCTCCTGGGCGGGGTACCGGATGGTCGCCGGCCGCTGGTACCAGGGGCCCGGCGAGGCCGTCGCCCCGAACACCTTCCTCGCCGCGGCCTCGATCGGGCTCGGCGACCAGGTGACCTTCACCGACCACGGCCGGCCGGTCACCGTCCGGATCGTCGGCGAGGTCTTCGACCCGCACGTGCAGACCAACGAGCTGTTCACCGACGCCGGAAGCCTCCCGAGCGGCACCGCGCCCGTCCCCGACCAGTGGTTCGTCAAGCTCCGCCCCGGCACCGACCACACCGTCTACGCCAGCGCCCTCGGCGGCGCGCTCGCCCCGCTCGGCCAGACCGCCGAGGACGGCGTCCCGCGGCACTCCGCCGACTCGATCCTCGCCCTCGACTCGCTCACGGCCACCCTGACCGTGCTGCTGGTCGTGGTCGCCGGGCTCGGCGTCCTCAACACCGTCGTGCTGGAGATCCGCGAGCGCACTCGCGACACCGGCGTCGCCAAGGCGCTCGGCATGACGCCGGCCCAGACCGTCGGCATGGTGCTCGCCTCGGTGTTCCTGGTCGGGCTGGTCGGCGGCGCGATCGGCCTGCCGGTCGGCCTGCTGCTGCACGGCCTCACCGTGCCCGCCATGGGCCACAGTGCCGGCCTGGACATCCCGGCGACGGCGCTGGACGTCTTCGGCACCCCGCTCCTGGCCCTGCTCGGCCTCGGCGGCGTGCTGCTCGCCCTGCTCGGCGCCCTGCTCCCGGCCGTCCGGTCGGCCCGGGCCCGGACGGTGGACGCCCTGCGCGCGGAGTGACACGTGTGCCGGCCGCCGCGCTCAGGACCGGACGGACGGGCTCGAGGCCGGTGCCGTACCGGATGGCCCGAGCGGCTCAGGACTCCCCGGCCTTCCGCTCCCCGGCCTTGGGCCGGCTGTCCCGCTGCTCCTCGTCCCGCTGCTCCTCGGCCTTCCGCTCCGCCTCGCGGACCTGCTCGGTGAAGGTGTGCTCGTCGATCCGCTCGACCGACGCCCCGTACTCGGCGGCCAGTTCGTCGGCCGGTCCCGGCGAGGACTCCCGCACCTCCAGGGCGACCATCGCCCCGCCGTCCGGCACGCGCGGCGACAGCACGATCAGCGCCGCGCCGGCCTCCGTCGCGATGTGCTCCTCCGCCGCGTTGCCCAGCGCCGCACCCGCCGCGAAGCCCAGCAGCACCCCGATCGGCCCGCCGAGCAGCCCAACCAGGCCGCCCACCACCCCCGAGCCGACGGTCGCCACCCCCGCGCCCCGGGTGAAGGTGTCCCGGATCTCCAGCACCCCGTCCGCACTCCGCTCCAGCGCCGCCGCCATCCGCAGCCCCGGCAGGTGCTGGGCACCGTCGAAGGCGAAGCGCCACGAGGTGGTGTCCGGAAAGGTCAGCAGAACCAGGTTGTGCTGCTCGCTCATCGCACTCCGATCGGGGTGGGGTCGCTCGGGTCTCCATCGTGGCCCTCGGCGCGGGGCGCTGCCACAGGAGCCGGGGGTTCAAACCAGGGCCCCGGTTCACCTGGGCGCAACCGGCCGTTTTTCGGCCACCTGCGGGGCCGTGTCGGGCCGCCCGGGGCCGTACCGGGCCGCCCGAACGACCGGACGGCGGGGCCGGCCCTGGCCCGGCCTGGTGGAACGGGGGCGCGGCGGCCGCCGGGGCGTTGGTTCGATCCTGACCGAAACGCGTACCGCCGGGACGCGTGCCCCTGGTGTGACGGGTGGGGCGCTGTAAGGATCCCGGACCGGCACACCCGTGCCAGACCCGAACGCTTGCAGGAGGCATCATGCAGCCCACAGCTGAGCAGGTTCGCGCACTGAAGGACGAGGACTTCCGGCTCACCCTCGGTCAGGGCGGGTCGGTCCACCCGGCCGGCGAGCCGGCCGACGAGCTCTACGTGACCGCCGCGGTGCTGAACAGCACCTGTGACGGCTGGTCCAGCTGCGGGCGCGTCTGCAGCTTCTGAGACCGGGGTCCGGCGCCGACCCCGGCCACGGTCGTACGGCCGGCCGGGTCCGCGCCGGACCTGCCCCGGGCGTCAGCGCAGACGAGTAGCAGCAGACGAGTGCCAGCGAACGAGTGCCAGCAGAGAGGCAGCACCACCCCGTGGTCGACGCGTCCGAACTCCTGCGGGCGGCTGCCCGAGCCGTTCCGCTGAACGCCCGCGGCCGGGCGCCGGAAGGGTTCGACCCGTCGCCGGCCGGCGGTGCCGGGCAATCCGACCGTGCCGGGCAATCCGACTGTGCCGGGCAATCCGACTGTGCCGGGCAAACCGAGCGCGCCGCCCGCGCCGCCCGGAAGCTGGAGCGCTGGCAGGCCCAGGCGCCGTTCGACCGGGCCGGCTGGTTCGCGCACCGACTCGCCGCCGACGGCCTCGACCCCGAAGCCCTGCGCGCCCTGCTCGCCGAGCCCCCCGAGGCGCTCGCCGCCCGCCTCGGGACGCCCTCGTGGGCCGAGCGGCTGGCCGCCGCCTTCGACCGGGCGGCCACCCTGGACGTCCCCGCGGAACACGAGTTCGCCGGGCTGGTCGCCCCGCTGCTCGCCGACGCCCGTGACCGCCTGTGCGCCGGCCTCGCCGCCCTGGACGCCCCCGCCCTCGGCACCCCCGAGGAACTGGCAGCGCTCGCCCTCCCCGCGCTCACCGCCACCGCCCACGGGATGGCGACCAGGACCGTCATCACCGAACTCCATGTCGCCCGCCTCACCGGCGAATCGACCGGCGACACCCCCGAGCAGCGCTACCGGGACTTCCTCGGCCGGCTCACCCGGCCCGAGCGGGCGCTGCGACTCCTCGCCGAGTACCCGGTCCTGGCATTCCGCCTCGCCACCGCCGCCGAGCAGTGGACGGGCACCACCCTCACCCTGTTCCGCCGCCTCGCCGCCGACCTCCCCGCCCTCGCCCGCACCTTCGCGGACGGCCGCCCGCTCGGCCGGCTCACCGAACTCGCCACCGGCCTCGGCGACCCGCACCGCGGCGGCGCCACGGTCAGCTCCCTGCGCTTCGAGCACGGCGTCCGGATCGTCTACAAGCCGCGGCCGCTCGGCGCCGAGACCCACTTCCAGCAGCTCCTCCACTGGCTCAACCCGCAACTGCGGCTGCCGCTGCGCGACCTGACCCACCTGGCCGCCGACGGCTACGGCTGGGTCGCCCACCTCTCCGCCGAACCGGCCAGGGACGACGCCGAGTTGCGCGACTTCTACCACCGCGCCGGCTCCCTCGCCGCGCTGATGTACGTGCTCGACGCGGTCGACTGCCACGCCCAGAACCTGCTCGCCGTCCGGGACCAGCCGGTGCTCATCGACCTGGAGGCGATCCTCCACCCCGACCTGCGCGAGCCCGCCAAAGACCTCTCCGAGTCCGAGCGGCTCGCCCGCCACCAGGCCCGGCACTCGGTACTGCGCTCGGGCCTGCTCCCCGAGCGGATGTGGGACGAGGGCAACGGCGGCGCCGACATCTCCGCCCTCGGCTGGGACCCGGGCAGCCTCCCGCCCCGTCCGCTGCCCGTCCTGGTCGGCCAGGGCACGGACGAACTCCGGCTGGAGTACCGGCGGTTGCCCGTCGAAGCGCCCGGCAGCCGGCCCGTACCGGCCGACCAGCCGCTGCGACTCGCCGACCACCTGGCGGAGTTGACGGCGGGCTTCACCGAGGCCTACCGACTGCTCGCCGCCGACAAGCCGCAACTCCGTTCGCTGATCGGCGCGTTCGCGGCCGACGAGACCCGCCTGCTGCGCCGCGACACCTTCGAGTACCGCAGTCTGCTCAACACCGCCTGCCACCCCGACGCCCTGCGCGACGCCCTCGACCAGGACCGCCACCTCGACCGGCTCTGGGCACTCGTCGGCTGGGAGGAGCAGGCCCTCGACTTCGTCGAGCACGAGCGCGCCGACCTGTGGCGCGGCGACGTACCCGTCTTCACCATCCGCCCGGACGGCGTCGACGCCCGCTCGGCCACCGGCGCGCTCGTCCCCGGCGTCACCGAGCAGCCGGCCCTCGACCTGGCGCTCGCCAAGGCGGACGGCCTCGGTGAGGAGGACCTCGCCCGCCAACTCCAGCTGCTCAGGCTCTCGGTGACCACGGCCGACGGGGTGCGCGAGCCCGGCCGAGCCGTCGCCGCCCGACCCCAGGCGCCCGCCGGGCGGGCCGGGAGCCTGGCCGCCCGCGCTCTCGCCCAGGCCGTGGACGCCGGTGAGCAACTGCTCCGCGAGGCCTACCGGGGCACCGCCGACCTCGCCTGGGCCGGCCCCAACTGGGCCCCGCCCGGCCGCTGGGCCCCCGCCGAACTCGGCCCGGACCTGTACAGCGGCACCGCGGGCATCGTCCTCTTCCTCCACCAGCTCGCCCGGGTCACCGGCGACCGCTCGCACCACGAAGCCGCCCGAGCCGCCGAACTGACGCTCCGTCAGCAGATCCGCCGCCGGGCCGACCGGCTCGGCGGCGGCCTGGCCGGCACCGGCGGGGTGCTGTACGCGCTCGCCCACCTCGCCGCCGACCACCCGGACCCGGAACTCGACGCGCTCGGCGGCCTGGTCCTCGACCGCATCGCCGCCACCGCGGCCGAGGACACCCAGTACGACGTCCTCGCCGGGAACGCCGGCACCATCGGCGGCCTGCTCGCCTGGGAGGCCGTCCGTCCGGGGCCCGCCGTCACCGACACGCTGGCGGTCTGCGTCGAACGCCTCGTCCGGGCCGCCGACCCGCACCCCGAGGGCGGTACCGGCTGGCTCCCCGCCGCCCTGGCGGAGACCGTCAGCCGCCCCCTCGCGGGCTTCGCCCACGGCGGCTCCGGCATCGCCTGGGCCCTGGCCCGCGCCGGGCACCGCCTGGGCGATCCGCGGCTGCCCCGTCTCGCCCTCGCCGCCGTGGAGTACGAGCGCACCCTGTTCGACCCCACCGCTGCCAACTGGCGTGACGTCCGCGAGGACGACGGTCCCGACGGCCCGAGCCACCCCGCCCTCTGGTGCCACGGCGCCGCGGGCATCGCCCTGGCCCGCACCGCGCTCGCCCCGCTGCTGCCCGAACGGCGCGACGCACTCCTGGCCGAACGCGACACCGCGCTCGACACCGTCCTCCGGGACGGCTTCGGCCACAACTCCTCGCTCTGCCACGGCGATCTCGGCAACCTGGAGGCCCTCCACCAGGCCGGCGACCGCTGGCGGGCCACCGCCGAGCGGCAGGCCCACGCCACCCTGGACGCCCTGGAGACCCAGGGCCGGCGCTGCGGACTGCCGAACGGGCTCCACAGCCCCTCCCTGATGGTCGGCCTCGCCGGCATCGGCCACGGCCTGCTCCGCCTCGCCGCCCCCGACACCACCCCCGCCGTCCTCACCCTCGAAGCCCCGACCACCTGACCCCGGCACCCTCGGCCCTCCCCGCCCCGCCCCGCCCCGCCCTGCCCCGGCGGTCCGCTCCTCCGATCGTCGGATCGCCTGCCGGGCAGCCGTCCGAAGGCCTGCCCGAATCGAACATCGCGGACCGATCCGGTGATCGACATCCACCAACTCGCCGTCGCCGACACAGAATCGCCCGGATCGGGTGAGACCGGCCGGGACACGCCGGGCGGCCCCGCCGACCGCTGCCAGGATCGGGGTCCGCACCGGCAGCCCGTCCTTCGCAGAGTGCCCACCGGCACCGCTGCCGACCCACCACGCCCACCCGGCGATGAGGGCTGCCCGCGTGCGGACCCACCCGTGGCCGCAGGCCGCCGTACCAGGGAGGAACCCGGTGTCGGAGCAGCTCGTGAAACCCGAGAAACCCCAACCCGACCAGCCGCACGACCAGCCGCACGACCAGCCGCACGACCAGCAACCCGAGGAGCACGACGAGGAACTGCGCCTGCGGTTCCCCGGCGACCGCCGCGCCGAGGCCGGCGCCTCGATGTCGGCGGGCGCGATGCTGCGCCGCCTGCCGCACCTGGTGCGCCGGGCGCTGGCGCTGGCCTGGGCGGCGGACCGCGCGTCCACCGTGCTGCTCTTGGTCTGCCAGGCGCTGGCCGGGGTGTTCGGCGCGCTGGCGCTGTACGCCACCACCGGCACCCTGGGCGCCCTGCTGGTCGTCGGCCCGGTGACCGAGCACCTGCGCACCGCCGCGCCGTCGCTGCTCCTGCTGACCGCCTCGGCCGGGCTGCGCGCCGTCCTGGGCATCGTGGTGGTGGCCCTGTCCGGCCGGGTGTCGCCGCGGATCACCAGGGAGGCGGAGCTGGCGCTGATCGCCGCCGGGTGCGCCGCCGAGCTGGAGGCGTACGACGAACCCGCGTACAACGAGCAGTGGGAGGCCGCCGACCGGGGCGCTTCGACCACGCCCGACCTGCTCTCCAACGCCCAGGACGTGATCGCCTCCACCGTCTCGCTGGCCGCCGCCGCGGGCGTGCTGGCGACGCTCCACCCCTGGCTGGTGCCGCTACTGCTGCTCGGCTCGGTACCGACCGCCGTCGGCGCCGTCCGCACCGCCCGGATCCACTACCTGGCCGCGGTGAGCACCAACGAGGACCGCGGCGCACTGCGCGTCTACCGGTGGTTCCTGATCGACAAGACCCGTGCCGACCAGGTCCGTTCGGACCAGGTCACACCATTCCTGATGGCCAAGTACCGCCGCGCCGAGGCCAAGATCGTCGCCGCCACCGACCTGGCCACCCGGGAGGCCGCCAAGGTGTCGCTGCTGGCCGCGCTCGGCACCGGCGCCGGCACCGCGCTGATCTGGGGCACCCTGCTGTTCCTGGTCGGCAGCGGCCGGATCGACCTCGCCGCCGCCGGCACCGCCACCTTCGCGCTGCGCACCGCCGCCTCCGGGCTGCACGGCCTGGTCGGCAACGGCGCCCGGCTGTACCGGATGGGCCTCTACCTGGACGACTACTTCACCTTCCTGGACGAGGCCGGCGGCCACCGCATCGCCCGCGGCCGGCTCGTCCCGGAGGCGCCGCGGTCGGTCGAGGTGACCGAGCTGAGCCACGCCTATCCGGGCGAGCAGCAGGAGCCCGCGCTGCGCGGCGTCAGCCTGACCCTGCGGGCGGGTGAGGTGGTGGCAGTGATCGGGCAGAACGGCAGCGGGAAGTCCACCCTGCTGAAGCTGCTGTCCGGTCTGTACCTGCCGCAGTCCGGCCGGATCACCTGGGACGGCGTGCCGGTCGAGGAACTGGACGCGGACGGCATGTGGTCCCGGGTCGCCCGGGTGCCGCAGGAGTTCGCCCGCTGGCCGCTCGGCGCCGCCGAGAACGTCCACCTGGGCCACCTCACCGACCGGCTGATGGCGGACGTGGAGCAGGCCGCGGCCCGGACCGGCTTCGACGAGACCGTGGCCCGGCTGCGCTCGGGCTGGCGCACCCTGCTCGCCCAGGGCTGGTGGGGCGGCGCCGAGCTGTCCGGCGGCGGCTGGCAGCGCGCGGCCGTCGCCCGGGCGCTCTACCGCACCGTGCGCAGCCCCGGGTTGCTGATCCTGGACGAGCCCACCTCGGACCTCGACCCGCGCGCCGAGCACCGCATCCTGCACGCCCTGCGCGGCCTCGCGCCGGGCCGGATCACCCTGCTGGTGACCCACAACATCGCCAACGCGGCGGTCGCGGACCGGGTGATCGTGATGGACCGGGGCAGCATCGTGCAGACCGGCACCTGGGCCGAACTCGCGGCCCGCCCCGACGGGTTGTTCCGCGAACTGCTCGACCTCCAGCGCGACCGCACCGTCCCGGCCCAGCGGCCGGCCGGGGACTGACCGGATGATCCCGCCGGGCGGACGGCGCCCGCCGCCCGCCCGGCCGGGGTCGGGAAACCGGGTGAGACTCCGGCCCGGATGGACGACCATGGCCGGGTGGGTATCGACGGGGGGCCCGATGAGGGCGGGGACGCGGACGACCGGCTGCTGCGCGGTCTGGTCGGCGAAGTGTGGGTCGACGTCTACCGGTTCGGGGACACGGGGGTGGTCGACTTCGGCGGGACGGTCTCCTGGCCGCTGGGCGACTCCGGGGAGGTGTCGACGGGCAGCCGGTTCGCGGTGCACGCCCAGTGCCCGTTCCGGATCGTCCAGTGCGGGGAGGTCTACCTCGGCTCCGGGGACCTGGTGCCGGCCGGACAGGACCCGGTGCCGGCCGGGAGCGGCGACCGCCTCGCCTACGACATCGGCGCCGACGCACTGCGGGAGTTCCTGGCGCGGGAGTCGCCCCGGGTGCTGGCGGTCGAGCGGGCGCCGGAGGGCGACCTGCGGATCACCCTGGAGCACGAGCTGAGGATCGACGTGCTGCCGACGAGTTCGAAGGTCGAGGAGTCCTGGCGGTGCTTCGAACGGCTCGGCGAGCAGGTGGTCTTCCCGTCAGCCGACTGACCGGTTCCGGCCGACGGCCCGCAGCCGCCGCCAGGTGCGGCCCACGCTCCCCCGGGCGGGGGCGTCCGCCTCCCAGCTCCGGGCCGTCCCGGCGAAGGTCTCCGGGCGCGCCGTCACGGCGGGCTCCGCCTGGCCGGCTCGGGCGGCGCGCAGCAGGTCCGCGGGGGTGACGGCGGCGAGCCGGGTCCGGGCGTGGTCGAGCAGGGCGGCGCAGGCGTCGGCGATCGCATGCTCGCCGAGCGGGCGGGTCGGTGCCTCCAGTCCTTCGGCGAGCAGCCGCTCCAGGGCGGTGCGCAGCTCCGGCAGCGAGAGGTCGCGGACGGTCAGCGAGAGGTGGCCGGAGAGTCCGCCGGCGCCGACCGCGCGGTGGGCGAAGGCGCGGGGGACGTAGAGCACGTCGCCGGGTTCGAGGACGGTGTGCAGGCGCTGCGCCGAGTGTTCGTGGTCGGGGAGTTCGCCGAGCGACCACTCCGCCGCTGCGGGCGCGTCGTGGACGTACCAGGTCTTGCGCCCGGTGACCTGGAGGACGAACACGTCGGCGTCGTCGCGGTGCACGGCGAGGCCCTGGGCGCCGGCCGGGGTGAGGAAGAAGAAGGCCTCCACCCGGCGGTCGAGTTCCTCGGACAGCCGGGCCACCAGCTCGCCGGTGGGGCCGTGCCACTGGTCGACGCGGCGCAGCAGCAGGGTGGCGCCGGTGCGCAGCAGGGCGAGCACCTTGGCGCGGTCGGCGTAGCCGTGGTGGGTGGTGCCGTTGATCGTCCGAGGGGTGGTGAAGGCCTCGGGCGGGATGACCACCTTGTCGGAGCGCACCAGCTCCAGGTAGGGGGTGCGCAGCAGTCCGCCGTCGAAGGCGGCGTCCAGCGCGTCGAGGTCGAACGGCGAGACGGGCCGCCCCGGGGTGTAGACGGCGGGCTCGCGCTGCCACCGCCGGTCGGCGAAGCCGTCGAGGTCGCCGACCCAGCCGGCGAGGGTGGGGGATTCCATGGGGCGTCCAGGGATTGTCGGGAGGGCGGGGCCGGTCAGCGGCCGACGGCGGCCTCGAACCGCACCGAGAGCAGGGAGCGCAGCGGCACGGGCGCGTCCTGCCGGGGGGTGCGGATGGTGAGCCCGTGGTCGAGGGCGACGGTCAGCAGGCGTTCGGCCAGCGGCACGACCAGGTGTTTGGCCCAGCAGCGGGCACCGTCGAAGCCGAACGGCATGAACCCGGGGGTCTTCTCCGGGTCGGCGACCGACGTCCACCGCTGGGGCCGGAAGTCCAGTGGGTCCGTCCAGTAGTCCGGATGGCGGTGCATCAGCAGCGGGAGCAGGGCGATGTTGTCCTCGGGCCGGATCTCCGGGTGCAGTCCGGTGTACGCCGGCCCGCCGTTGCGGTAGAGCATCCAGGCGGGCGGGAGCAGCCGGAGGGTCTCCCAGAGGGTGGCGGTGAGGTCGGTCCGGGGTGTGCCGGTCGCTCGCATGAGCCACAGGGCGTTGCCGGCCAGGGCGGCCACGCCGTCGCACAGGGTGGCGGAGGCCCGCCGGTACATGGCGACGGCCTGCTTGCGGTCCAGCGGGTCGGCGGCCCCGCGGATCAGCCCGGCCATCGCCGTGGTGGGTCGGCCGGCCGGGCTCCCGGTGCCCGGCCGGGCGGTGACGGCGTGGTCGACCAGGCGGGAGAGCGTGTCGGAGCGGGTGATGCCGCGCTTCGCCAGCAGGGAGATGGGCAGCGGGTCGGAGCCGAAGAGCCACCGGCGCAGGTACGAGGTGGGCGCGTAGGGCCAGGCGCCGGTGAGGGCGTGCGCCGGGGGCGGCGGTGTCCTGATGCCCGCCATGACGTCCTGGCCGAGTGCGCGGATGGTGCGGGTCGCGCTGTCGTGGGGGATGTCGGCGCCGGCGGCGGGCTTGTAGACCGAGCGCTCCGTCTGGAGCACCGGGCGGGCCGCGACGATTTCCGCCATCAGGGCGGCGTCCGAAACGCCGACCGTGGCGGCTTCGGCGCGGAACACCTTGGTGTCCCGGGCCAGCAGGTCCTGAATTCGCGGGGCGAAGACGACGGAATGTCCGCGGACGGTGTCCGGTGCCATTTCTTGCACGAGAATCACGTCTCCGTGGGAATAGCGATGAAATGCGGCGCCGGTGGGGCGGTGGCCAGGCCCCCGCCCCACCGGGCGTGGTGCATCAGATGACGTGCAGGACCCACGCGTTGTTGGCGAGGTCCTCGTTGCGCTGGAACTTCTTCACGATCGCCTTGATCATCTTCATGGCTGTCCCCTTTCTGGGATTCCGGGTGCGGCGAATGGGTGTCGGCCGCACCGTTGGCGGGGTCCGGCTTTCCGGTCTGGAGGGCCGAACGCTTCAACTGACTCAGGACCTTAACCGAAAGAAGGCGCTCCTGATACCCCTTCGATCACTGGAGTTCGATTTACATGCCCGGTTGACCGCCAATTCGAATGGCGAATCGTTATAACCTTTTCCGGTGGGGGTATTTCCACCGGCCTTTACCAGCGCATTTTCCGAGGTCTTTACCTGAGTCCTCGGAGTGCCCGGCCGGGGCGCCGGACCGGCCGGCCGGTGGGGGACGATGGCAGGCATGGAGCTGAGGATCGAGGCCACCGCCCTGCCCGGCCGCGCGTGCGGGGTCGCGCCGGGCTTCCCGGGGTACCGGGACATCCACGTCGCCGTCCAGCGCCGGGGCCGCCCGGCCGAACTGCTGGATCCGCAGCCCGGGGACGCGCCCCGGGCGCGGTGGTCGCTGGAGTGCGCGGCGAAGCCGCTGCCGGACGGCGGGGCGGATGTCACCGGGCGCTACGTCCAGGGCGGCCCGGGCGGGCGGTTCGTCTACCTGAACTGGGTGACGCCGGACGACGATGCCTGGTCGCTGTTCCGCCGGGCGAAGCTGCTGCTGGCCGCGGTGGACGACGAGGTCCTGGAGCGGGCGGTCGCCACCGGCCTGCTGGTCGCCCGCCTCGGCCTCACCGACGCCGAGGGCCACCCGCTGTGCGCCGCCGTCCGCCCGCCCCGGGTCACCTGGTCGGCGACGGCCTGACCCCCGTGGGGCCTGAACGGACGGGGACGGCCGGAACGCACGGCGGAGGGCCGGAACGCACGGCGGAGGGCCCCGCGCGGACGCGGGACCCTCCGGTGGCTGCGGGAGCGGTCAGTTGTACGGTGGTGGTGACGGTCACGCCGGCGAAGCCCTGCTGGGCGTGGAGGCTGAAGTAGACCCAGCCGGAGGGCGGGTTGCCGATGGTCAGGGTCTCGCCGTTGCCGGGGTTGGCGGACTTCGCCTGGTAGGACGAAGTGGTGGCCCAGGACGGCCCGTTGAAGTAGAGGTCGGCGTTGCCGGTGCCGCCGCTGGTGGTGATGGTCAGCTGCTTCACTCCGGACGGCAGGTAGAGGAAGCTGTAGCCGTAGTCGCCGGTGGTGGCGGCGACGCCGTCGCGGCGGCAGTCCTTGTCGTACTGCCGGGTGTCGGCGGCGGCGCACAGCGGGGCCTGGCCGGTGGGCAGGGTGCCGCAGGCGTCGGTGGCGCAGGCCTTGAGCCAGCCGGCGAAGTCGGCGTCGTAGCGGGTGCCGATGGTGGTCTTGAGCAGAGTGCGGGCGCCGTTCCAGTCGCCGGCGCGGTACTCGGCGAGCAGCGCGTCGACGTCCTGGGGGTGCGACTGGAGCATGTAACGCACCGCCAGGTAGCCCCAGTTGTAGACCCGGACGGAGTCGGCGTTTTCGTAGGTGGAGTCGAACAGGGTGCTCAGCGGGTACGTTCCCTTGCCCGCCTGGGTGACGGCGTCGTCGTAGTGGACGCCCCGGTAGCCGTAGGAGACGTACTCGGCCAGGCCCTCGACCCACCAGACGGTCGGGGTGGTCATGCCGGCCTCGAAGTCGCCGTACATGTCGTAGCGGCCGTCGAGGTAGTGGGTGTACTCGTGGTTGAGGTTCCAGATCTGGAAGTCGGGGCGCAGCCAGTCGGCCTGGTGGGCGATGAAGCGGGCCTGGTTACCGGGCGTGGCCGGGTTGCCCTCCTCGTACATGCCGCCGTTGTCGACGGCGATGCCGTACATCTCCCAGGCGTAGAGGCTGTAGTTGTAGTAGTCGTCGAAGACGACGACCTCCAGGCCGGTGTTGCGGTCGTCCGCGACCGGGCCGTTGTCCTTGACCACGCGGTGGAAGTACGCGTCCTGGTTGACCAGGCTGGTGCAGGTGTCGGCGTTCTGCTGGGCGGTCATGCTCTGCGAGCGGATGCGCAGGTTCGGGCTGCAGGTGTGGTCGCTCTTGAGCACCAGCGGGACGAGCTTGGCGGGTACGTCGCAGGTGCCGTAGTAGGAGCAGTTGCCGGTGTCCTTCTTCTCCGCGAACCAGAGCAGGTTCATGGTGAGCGGACCGGTGGTGCCGACCAGCGGGTAGCGGTTGACCAGGTCCTTGACGATCGGCCGGCCCTGCGCCCGGAGCCCGTCGGCGGTGAGCAGGTTGCCGATCTGGATGCCGATGGTGGTGACGGGGTCGGAGCCGGTGAGCTGGGCGCTGTTGCGGGTGACGAAGGAGGCCATGGTGGTGGCGAAGGACGGGTCGGCCTGCAGGGCCGCGGTGAACTCGGGGAGCTCGAAGCCGCGTTCGATGACGGTCGCGGTGTTGGCGACGGCGGCGGCCATCGATCCGGTCCACCCGCCGGTGTAGTCGTTCAGCAGGCGCTTGACCACGCCGGTGTAGCGGGCGTTCTCCCGGGCGCTGTCGATCAGCGTGACGGCCTCGGCCAGGGTGGCGCCGTTGGCCTCGGTGACGTCCTTGCTGTGCGGGGCGGCGAAGAAGGCGTCCAGCGCGCCGCGGATCGCGCCGCGCAGGTCGGCGCCGTACGGGCCGACGGCGTCGGGGTGGTACCACTGCACGTAGTAGCCGGCCCGCAGGAACAGCACCAACTGCCCGGCGGAGGTGGAGTCGTCGCCGGGATAGCCGGTGGCGGTGTCGCGCAGGGCGTTGGCGACGGTCACCATCTGGGCCTCGTCGAAGGCGCCCTTGGCGCTGTCGCCGGTGAGCGTGAAGAGCGTGTTGACGCAGTCCAGGCCGGCCGACTTGACCTGCCGGACCAGCGCCGCACCGGACGTGCTCGTGAACGCCGAGGTGTCGCAGGCGGAAAGCTGCCGCGCCGTCCGGGCGGTGCCCGCGCTGCCGCCGGCGGTCGGGGCGGTGGGCTTGCCCTGGCTCTCGGAGGCGAGCGGGCGGGGGTCCTGCGGGGTGTCGGGTGACTTCGGCACCGGGATCGCGTGCGGGGCAACCGTCCTGTCCGGACGGGGAGTCGGCGTCGATGGGCGGTCGGCCGCGTGCGCCTGCGGGGAGAACAGTCCGAGCGCGAGGAAGAAGGCGGCGCCGAGCGCGGGGAGTCTGCGCGCGGTCGCCTTCGCTATCCGGAAGGGACGCATGGGGTGGGGGCCTCCGGGACCGTGAGGGGGCCGTGCGGTTGGGGCGCACGGACGGAACCTGATGTGTGACATGTAAAATGGCACACTCATTCAGGTAAAGGGAAGACCTCGGAGCCGGACTTCCGGCCGACGAGACCGAACCGTGCCCCTCCCGCCGTCCGTGCCCCGTCGTCCGTGGTGATCCGTCAGGCTGTCGACCGCGCCCGGGGCGTGAGCGCCGCGAACTCCAGCGGCGCCGACGGGTCCACCGAGACGTCAGTCGGAGCCGGTTCGGCCCCCGAGCGGAGCAGCAGGTCGCCGATCGCCGCGACCATCGCGCCGTTGTCCGTGCACAGCCGCAGCGGCGGCACCCGCAGGGTGATGCCGGCCGCGGCGCAGCGCTGCTCGGCGAGCGCCCGGACCCGGGAGTTGGCGGCGACCCCGCCGACCACCACCAGGGTGTCGATGCCGTGGTCGCCGCAGGCCCGCACCGCCTTGCGGGTGAGCACGTCCGCGATCGCCTCCTGGAGCGCGGCGGCCGCGTCCGGGACGTTCGGCTCGGCGCCGACCGCGCGCTGCGCCTCGACCCAGCGGGCGGCGGCTGTCTTGAGGCCGGAGAAGGAGAAGGCGTACGGGTCGTCCCGCGGCCCGGTCAGCGGGCGCGGCAGCCGGACGGCCGTCGGGTCGCCGTCGCGGGCCGCGCGGTCGACGGCCGGACCGCCGGGGTAGGGCAGTCCGAGGATCCGGGCGGCCTTGTCGAAGCACTCGCCGGCCGCGTCGTCCAGGGTGTCGCCGAGGTGGGCGATCGGGTCCCGGGCGAGGTCGCGGACCAGCAGCAGCGAGGTGTGCCCGCCGGAGACGATCAGCACGACGCACGGGTTCGGCAGCGGCCCGCCGTCGAGGGCCGCGGCGGCGACGTGCCCGGCCAGGTGGTGCACCCCGTACAGCGGGACGCCCAGCGAGAAGGAGTACGCCTTGGCGGCGGCCACCCCGACCTGGAGGGCGCCGGCCAGCCCGGGGCCGGTGGTGACGGCGACCGCGCCGATGTCGCCGAGGGTCAGTCCGGCCCGGTCCAGGGCCTCCCGTACCACCGGGGCCAGCGCGTGGACGTGCGCCCGGGCGGCGATCTCCGGCACCACCCCGCCGTAGCGGGCGTGCTCGTCCATCGAGGAGGCCACCGCCTGTCCGAGCAGCACGCCGTCTCGGACCAGGCCCGCGCCGGTCTCGTCGCAGGAGGACTCGATGCCCAGCACCACCCGAGGCGCCCATGTCATGGTCGCTCACCCTCATCAGTCATTACACGTTCGGGTGACCATTGTGCCCGACGGGATGTGAGGAATAAGCAGGAGCCCATGCTGTGCTCCTGCAAGTCATACGCAATAGTGTTGTCCCGGCACGATCGTCATCGCTCAACCCGCCGAAAGGGGCCGTGTCCTGATGGGCACCTACAACCTTCCCGACCTGCCGTACGACTACTCCGCGCTCGAGCGGGCCATGTCCGCCGAGATCCTGGAGCTGCACCACTCCAAGCACCACGCCGCGTACGTCAAGGGCGCGAACGACACCCTGGAGCAGCTCGCCGAGGCGCGCGACAAGGAGCAGTTCGGCGGCCTGGTCGGCCTGCAGAAGACCTTCGCCTTCCATCTCTCCGGCCACGTGCTGCACTCGCTCTTCTGGCAGAACCTCTCCCCGGAGGGCGGCGACCGCCCCGAGGGCGAGCTGGCCGACGCCATCACCGAGCACTTCGGCAGCTTCGAGGCCTTCAAGAAGCAGCTCACCAGCGCCACCACCGGCGTCCAGGGCTCCGGTTGGGGCATCCTCTCCTGGGAGCCGCTCGGGCAGCGCCTGATCGTCGAGCAGGTCTACGACCACCACGGCAACGTCGGCCAGAACACCACCCCGCTGCTGGCCTTCGACGCCTGGGAGCACGCGTACTACCTGCAGTACCGCAACGTCCGCCCGGACTACGTCACCCGTCTGTGGGACGTCGTCAACTGGCAGGACGTCTCCTCCCGCTTCGCCGCCGTCAAGGGCGCCTGAGCGCGGACCGAGCAGGAGGGCCCCGGGCCGGTCGGGCGGTCCGGGGCCCTCCCCGTCGTTCGGTCCGGGGTGTCCGGTTCCCACCGCGCCTGCCCGTCACGGCCGTTGACACCGGTCACGGCTGCCACACCGAACCGAAGGCTCGACGCCACCCGTTGTTCGCCCGCGGCGGGCGCTCGCTCGCTATGCTCGGTCGACCGCCGGCTTCCGGCGGTCGACCGGCCGACCGGCCCGTCCGCTCCTGAGCGAAAGGTCGCCCGATGGCTCCGCGCCTGTCCGTGGTGGTCCCGATCTACAACGTCGAGCGCTACCTCGGGGAGTGCCTGGACTCGATCGCGGCCCAGACCTTCGAGGACTTCGAGTGCGTCATGGTCGACGACGGCTCGACCGACGACGGTCCCGTCCTCGCCAAGGCGTACGCCGCGCGCGACCCGCGCTTCCGGCTGGTCCAGCAGGAGAACAAGGGCCTCGGCGCCGCCCGCAACACCGGCTGGCGCCACATCGCCCCCGGCACCGAGTACCTGACCTTCGTCGACAGCGACGACACCCTGCCGCCGCACGCCTACCAGCTGATGATCAGCACGCTCGACCAGACCGGCTCCGACTTCGCCACCGGCAACGCGATGCGCCTGCGCACCACCGGCCTCACCCCCTCCCACGCCCACCGCCGCCCGTTCCGCGAGACCCGGCTGCGCACCCACGTCAGCGAACTGCCCGCCCTGGTCACCGACCGCACCGCCTGGAACAAGGTCTACCGGCGCTCCTTCTTCGACGACGCCGGCATCCGCTACCCCGAGGGCCTGCTCTACGAGGACGCTCCGGTCAGCGTCCCCCACCACTTCCTCGCCACCCGGGTCGACGTCCTCTCCGAGCCCATCTACCACTGGCGGGTCCGCGAGGACGGCAACCTGTCCATCACCCAGAAGAAGACCGACCCGCGCGGCCTGATCGACCGGGTCCGCTCGATGGAACTCGTCCGCGAGTGGCTGCTCGCCCGCCCCGAACCGCTCTTCACCGAGCAGTACCTGCGCGCCTACGACCGGAACTGCCTGACCGAAGAGATCCCGATGTTCTTCTGGTCCATCCCGGACGGCGACCGCAACTACTGGGAGGTCTACCAGCGGCACGTCAGCCGCCTCCTGCACGCCATCGGCCCCGAGCGGATCGCCGGCCTCAACCCCCAGCTCCGGCTCAAGTACCGGCTCACCCTGACCGACGCGATGAACCGCTTCATCGCCGTCCAGCGCCTCCACCGCGCCGTCCGCCGCACCCGCCAGGCCGCCCAGGCCGCGCGCCGCCGCTGACCTCGACGGGGTCGCTGTCGGTCTCGGCGGATTCGATGACCTCGACGGAGCCGCCGTTCAGCCGCCTGCGGATGAGGTGAGCCGGCGGACCAGGGTGACCACGGCCGCCCGGTCCGTCGCGGCGTCCGCCGTACCGGCGAGCAGCAGTCGGACCATCTGCGGCAGCGTGAACCACGCGTTCACCAGCCCGATCACCGCGAACATCAGCCGCCCCGGATCCACGCCCCCGGCCACCCCGCCGGTGCGCTGCGCGGCCGCGACGGCCGCCACCTTCTCGCCGTAGTGCGCGGTGCGTTCCGGCCCGGCGGCCAACTCCTCGGCCTCCGTGCCGCGTTGCAGACCCTCCCAGGCCAGCAGGCGGGAGAGGTGGGGGTTGGCCGAGTGGTAGTCGAAGACTCGTCCGGCGTAGTCGCCGAGGTCCAGTACCGCTCCCGGCGCGAGCGGCACCGCCTCCGCCAGCTTGCCCAGTTCGGACGTCAGCACGGCGGCGAAGAGCTGCTCCTTGTTGCCGAAGTACTGGTAGATCCGCTCCTTGTTCACCCCCGCCCGGGTCGCCACCCGGGCGATCCGGGCGCCGTCCGGCCCGAACTCGGCGAACTCCTCGACCGCGGCGTCGAGGAGGAGCTGCTGCGTACGTGCGGTGTCCCAGGCCATGGCCCGAGGATATCCCAAATCTCCAACCCTTTGGTTGGACATCTGCGCCCGCGCGTGCCAAACTCCAACCGAAGGGTTGGAGATTAGGGCTCCAGCCACTCACCACAGGGGAGGACCCGAGCCATGACCACCGACACCATCACCGCGGCCGCACCCGTTGGCAACGCCCCGACTGCCCCGCATGTCCCGTCGGTCCACCGCCGCGCCCTGCTCACCTGGCTCGCCGTCTACCCGACCATCACCACCGCCTTCGTCCTCCTCGGCCCCCATCTCGGGAACCTGCCGGTGGCGCTGCGCACCCTGGTCATGACCGCCCTGGTCGTCCCCGTCGTCGTCTACGCGGTGATGCCCCTGCTCCTCAAGGCGGAGACCAAGCTCGCCCGCCGGAACTAGCGGGCACCGCAGGCCGTCCGCACGTGCCGCGGTCAGCGGCCGGTCGAGATACCGGTGCGGCGCGAACTCACCGCCGCCGGCGCATCGGGGTGAAGCGGACGGGGGTGCCGGGGGCGGCCTGGGCGGCGGAGGGGAGGGCGGCGGCGGGAATGACGCCGATGACGGGGTAGCCGCCGGTGGTGGGGTGGTCGGCGAGGAAGACCACCGGGCGGCCGTCGGGCGGCACCTGGACCGCGCCCAGGACCATGCCCTCGCTGGGGAGTTCGCCTTCGCGGGCGCGCTCCAGGGGAGGGCCGTCCAGGCGCAGGCCGATCCGGTTGCTGGTGGGGGAGACGCGGTAGCCGGAGCCGGTCAGGACGGCGAGGGAGCGCGCGGTGAACCAGTCGTCGCGCGGGCCCAGCAGCACCGGCAGGAGCAGCGGGTCCGGCGGTGCGGGCGTCGGCAGCACGTCCGCTCCGACAGGCGGGCCGGCCGGCTCGCCGAGCGGCAGCGCGTCCCCGGGGGCCAGCGGTGCGGGGCCCAGCCCCGAGAGCAGATCGGCCGAGCGGCTGCCGAGGACCGGCGTGGCGACGATCCCACCCGCGAAGGCGACGTAACTGCGCACACCCCGCGTCGCGGGGCCCACCTCCAGCAGCGCCCCGGCGGGCAGCCGCACCGGGGCGCCCCAGGCGGCGGGGCGCCCGTCGACCCGCACGGCGCACGGCGCGCCGACCACGGCCACCGTCACCGCGCGGTCCACCCGCACCGCGCAGCCGAGCACGGTGGTCTCCAGGGTGGCCGCCGTCGCGGGATTGCCGACCAGGCGGTTGGCGAGCCGGTGGGCGGGCTGGTCGAGCGCACCCGAGCGCGGCACGCCCAGGTGCGCGTGCCCGGGCCGACCGAGGTCCTGGACGGTCGTCAGCAGGCCGGCACTGGTGATGGTGACGGTCATGTCTCCTCGATCACGCTTCCTGGGGAGGGCTCCTGCGGTCATGCTCCCGCAGTCAGGCTTCCTCGATCACGAACCGGACCCGCGTCCCCGGGCTGAACAGGGCCGCGGGTTCCCGGGACGGGTCCCACAGCACGGCGTCGGTGCGCCCGATCAGCTGCCACCCGCCCGGCGAAGAGCGGGGGTAGGCGCCGGTGTACGGGCCGGCGAGGGCGATCGACCCGGCCGGAACGGCGGGGCGGGGGACGGCCCGCCGTGGCACCCGGTAGCGCTCGGGCAGGCCGGTCAGGTAGCCGAAGCCGGGGGCGAAGCCACTGAACGCGACGCGGAACTCGGTCGCGGAGTGGATCCGCGCGACCTCCTCCTCGGCGACGCCCCACAGCGCGGCGACCTCCGCGACGTCGGCGCCGTCGTAGCGCACCGGGACGGTCACGGTCTCCGCGGTGCCCGCCACCAGCGGCGGCACGCACCAGCCGGCCAGCTCGGCGGCCAGGGCGGCGGGATCGGCCACGCCGTCGAGCAGCACGGTCCGCTCGGCGGGCACGACCTCGGTGACGGGCGCGAGTTCGGACGCCGCGCGGCGGCGCTGGAGTTCGGCGTGGAAGGCGGTCGCCTCCTCGGCGCCGGCCAGCTCGACCAGGAGTGCGTCGAGGCCGACCCGCAGGACCCGCATCCTGGTCCCGTTCAGCCGGTTCATCTCGTCGGCCCGGTCCGTCCCGGCCCGCTCCGCCCGCTTCGTCGGCTCGGCCCGCTCCGTCCGCGCCGTCGGTTCGGTGCTCACGCGAACGCCTCCACGCGGACTCCGGCCGTCCACAAGGCCGTTCGCACCCGACGGGCGAGGTCCGCGGCTCCCGGGGTGTCGCCGTGCACGCACAGCGAGCGGGCCCGCAGCCGGATCCGGTCGCCCGTGCGGGCGGTGACCTCGCCGTCCCGGGCGATGGCGACCGAGCGGTGGACGACGGCGTCCGGGGCGTGGACGACGGCGTCGGGCTCGCGGCGCGGGACGAGCGTGCCGTGCGGGGTGTACGCGCGGTCGGCGAAGGCCTCGGCGACCACCGGCAGCCCGGCCCGCCCGGCCGCCGCGTGCAGCTGTGAACCGGGCAGCCCGAGTACGGACAGGGCGCGTTCCCGCGCCTCCGTGGCCAGGCGGACACCGCGGACCAACGCCTCGGCCTGCTCCTCGTCGTGCACCGCCCGGTTGTACAGCGCGCCGTGTGGTTTGACGTACGCCACGTGTGCTCCGGCTGCCCGCGCGAACACCTTCAACGCCCCTATCTGGTAAGCGACTTCGTCCGCCAGCTCGTCGGGCGGGACGTCCATCGCCCGCCGCCCGAACCCGGCGAGGTCCCGGTAGGAGACGTGCGCGCCGATCCGCACGCCGCGTTCCGCGGCCAGCTCGCACACCCGTCGCATGGTGGTCGGGTCCCCGGCGTGGAAGCCGCAGGCGACGTTGGCGCTGGTGACCACCGACAGCAGGGCATCGTCGTCGGTGAGCGACCAGCGGCCGAAGCCCTCGCCGAGGTCGGCGTTGAGGTCGACGACCGGTACGTGAGCGCCCTCGGGCGGGGTCATCTCGCCCCGTCCGCCATCGGGCCGTCCACCGCGAAACCGTCCGTCACGGTGCCGTACGTCATCGGGCGGTCCGCCGCGAAGCCGTCCGTCACGGTGCCGTCCGTCACGGTGCCGTCCGCCACCGGACGGCCCGTCACGGTGCCGTGTGCCATGGCGCCGTCCGCGATCCGGCCGTCCGTCATCGCACGGACGATCACCGCGCGCGCGTCGTCCAGGTACCTGGTCAGCTCCACCACGGCGTCGTCGATCTCGCCCGTCTCCAGCAGCCCGGTGAGCGTCTGGTTGCGGCGCAGGAACGGTGCGTGGAGCCCGCGTGCCGACGGGACGGCGGCGAAGGCCAGGCGCAGTTCGGCCATCAGGCGGGCCATGCACTCGTCGATCCGCCGGCTGCCGGCGATCCCCGCGACGGCCTGGTGGAAGTGCAGGTCGGCGGTGCCGACGGTGACCCAGTCGCCGGCCGCCTCGGCGGCCTCCGCGTGGTCCAGGGCGGTCCGCACGGCGGCCAGCCGCTCGGGTGCGGCGCTGTGCAGGGCGCGCACGCCGGCGGTCTCCAGGGCGAGGCGCAGCGTGTAGATGTCGGCGACGTCCGCCGGTTCGAGGATCCGGACGAACACGCCCCGGTTCAGCTCGTGGACGACCAGCCGTTGGTCGGCGAGCAGCCGGAACGCCTCGCGGAGCGTGTTGCGCGAGACGGCGAGTGCTTCTCCGAGCGCCTCCTCCGACAGCCGGGTGCCGGGGGCGAGCAGGCCCTCGGTGATGTGGTCGCGCAGCACCTCGGCCACGCGTTGGGCGGCGCTGGCGCGGTCGAGTCGGCCCCGGTCGGCCGCGAGCGCGTCGAAAACTCCAGTCACGTTCCACCTCCTGAACTCTTGTCGGATTGTTCCACAATCCCCTAGCCTCGCGGCAACCCCCGCACGGTCGCGGCCCACCCGGACGCGACCGCCTCCGCCCGTGGCGCCCGAGACGGTCAGCCAGTGGGCGGAGGCCCGTCCGAAAGGCGGCCAGGAACACATGATCGTTCTTGTCGGCATCCTCGTCGTGGTGGCCGGGTTCGCCACCCGGCGGAATCCGCTCCTCGTCGTCGGCGCCGCCGGCGTCCTCACCGGACTGCTGGGCGGGATGAGCCCGTTGAAGGTCCTGGAGGCCTTCGGCACCGGCTTCGCCTCCAGCCGCTCGGTGACCCTCTTCGCGATCACCCTGCCGGTGATCGGCCTGCTGGAGCGCCACGGCCTCCAGGAACAGGCCCGCACCCTGATGAACAGGTTCGCCAAGGCCAGCGCCGGCCGCGTCCTCGCGGTCTACCTGGTGGCCCGCCAACTCACCGCCGCCTTCGGCCTCACCAGCCTCGGCGGACCGGCCCAGGCGGTGCGCCCGATGGTCGCGCCGATGGCCGAGGCCGCCGCCGAGCGCCGCCACGGCACCCTGACCGACAGGGCCCGCGAACGGGTGCGCTCCTTCGCCGCGAGCGCCGACAACGTCGGCCTGTTCTTCGGCGAGGACTGCTTCCTCGCCGTCGGCTCGATCCTGCTGATCACCGGTTTCGTCGACGCGACCTACCACACCGACCTGGAGCCGGTGCAGCTCGCACTGTGGGCCATCCCCACCGCGGTCTGCGCCACCCTCATCCACGGCGCACGCCTGCTGCGCCTGGACCACGTCCTCGCCCGGGACCTGACCACAGCGGCCCCCACCTCGGCGACCGCCGCCGACCGCATCGAGGAGACCACCAAGTGATCAAGGTCGAGTGGCTGTACTGGCTGGTCGGAGCCGTCTTCCTCGCCATGGCGGCGCAGATGGCCGCGGACCGCGGCAACCCCAAGCGCTACGGCAGCGGCGCCTTCTGGGGCCTGCTCGGCGCGAGCTTCGTCTACGGCTCCTGGGTCGCCGACAAGAGCGCGCCCGCCGCGCCGCTGGGCGTCGCCGTCCTGGCGATGATCTGCCTGGCAGGCTTCGGCTTCACCGGTCGCGGCACCCCGACGGCCGCCGCCCCCGAGCGGCGGGCCGCCTCCGCCGCCCGCCTCGGCAGCCGGCTGTTCATCCCGGCGCTGGCGCTCCCGCTGGTCGCGCTCGCCTGCGGAACACTCCTCAAGGGCGTGCACCTGGGAGGCGGCGTGCTGCTCCAGACCGGCAGCGAGACGCTCCTCGGGCTCGGCATCGGCTCGCTCGTCGCCCTGGGTCTCGCCCTGCTGCTCACCCGCGAGCGCAACCCCGTCGTCGCGCTCCACTCCGGCCGCGGATTGCTGGAGGCCATGGGCTGGGCCCTGCTGCTGCCCCAACTCCTGGCCGTCCTGGGCTCGATCTTCCAGAGCGCGGGCGTCGGCACCCAGGTCGGCAGGATCACCACCCACTTCCTGCCGGACGGCAGCAAGTACGCGGCAGTGGCGCTCTACTGCGTGGGCATGGCCCTGTTCACGATCGTCATGGGCAACGCCTTCGCCGCCTTCCCGGTGATGACCGCCGCGATCGGCTGGCCGGTCCTGATCACCCAACTGCACGGCAGCCCGGGCGTGGTTCTGGCCGTGGGCATGCTGGCCGGTTTCTGCGGCACGCTGGTCACGCCGATGGCGGCCAACTTCAACCTCGTCCCGGCGGCGCTGCTCGGACTCAAGGACCAGTACGGGCCGATCAGGGCCCAACTCCCCACCGCCGGCGCCCTGCTGGTCTGCAACATCGCCATCATGTCGCTCTTCGCGTTCTGACGACTCCCTCTTCCGGCTTCCAGAAAGGCCGCCCCATGACCAGGGTCCTGCTCACCGGCTTCGAACCGTTCGACGGCGCCGACGTCAACCCGTCCTGGGAGGTCGCCCGCCTGGTCGCCGACAGCCCGCCCGAGGGGCTCCTGGTCACCGCCACCCGGCTGAGCTGCGTCTTCGGGCAGGCGGCCGACGAACTGCGCACGGCGATCGCGGGCTGCGCCCCCGACCTGGTGGTCTGCCTCGGCCAGGCGGCCGGTCGGCCGGACGTCACCGTCGAGCGCGTCGCCGTCAACATCGACGACGCCCGCATCCCCGACAACGCGGGCCGGCGACCGGTCGACCGGCCCGTCCTCCCCGGCGGTCCCGCGGCCTACTTCGCCACCCTGCCCGTCAAGGCGTGCGTGGCCGCCGTCCGGGCGGCCGGAGTCCCCGCCTCCCTGTCGCACACCGCCGGGACGTTCGTCTGCAACCACGTCTTCTACGCCCTGATGCACCTGCTCGCCACCGAACAGCCCACCACCCGAGGCGGATTCGTCCACATCCCGGCCCTGCCCGAGCAGGTCCTCGACGGCTCCGCCCCGTCCCTGCCGGCCGACCTCGTCGCCCACGCCGTGCGCGCCCTGATCACGGCGGCCGCGACCCGTACGGTGGACCTCCGCGTCCCGGAGGGGGCGACCCACTGAGGGCTACCCCCTCCGCCGGACCGGCCGACCGCGGCTACTCGTCGGACTGTGCCAGAACCTGCTCGGCCTCGTGCCCGGCGTTGGCCGCGCGGTACGCCGCGGCCGACGCCTCGCGCAGGGCCCGTACCTCGTCCTTCGGCCGGCCGGCGGCGAGCAGGGATGCGGCGAGCTCGCCCAGTGCGTGCCCCAACTGGAACTGGTCGCCCATCTCCTCGAACATGGCGACGGACCGTTCGCCGCACTCCACCGCCTCCTCGAACGCACGGGCGGCTCGCAGGGTCGTGCCGAGGTTGTTCAAGTTGAGGGCCTCGCCGTAGCGGTCGCCGAGGTCACGTTCCCGGGCGAGGGCGGTGCGCTGCGCCCGTTCGGCCTCGTCGAGCCGCCCCAACCGGTTCAGCGTCTTGCCGAGGTTTCCGTAGGCCCTGGCCTCGCCGCGTTGATTGCCGAGGTCCCGGTAGCGGGCCAGGGCGGTGCGGTGGGCCTCCTCGGCCTCTTCCAGCCTCCCCAGGTCACGCAGCGTCAGACCGAGGTTGTCCCAGGCGGTGGCTCCGCTGAGGAGATCGCCGAGGTCCTGGCACTGGGTGAGGGCGGTGCGGTGGGCCTCCTCGGCCTCTTCCAGCCTCCCCAGGTCACGCAGCGTGACGCCGATGTTGTTCCAGGCCGACGCTTCACGGAAGTCATCGAGGTCCTGGTACTGGGTGAGGGCGGTGCGGTGGGCCCGTTCGGCCTCCTCGAACCGCCGCACACCGGCCAAGGCGGCGCCGAGGCTTCCCCAGAGCATGGCTTCGCCGGCCGGATTGTGACAGTCCTGCGCAGCCGCGAGGGCGACCTCGGCGACCTCCAGGTGGCTTTCCACGAGGTGGCGCAGGCTCAGGTAAGGGGTGAGGTAGCCGGGAAGGGTGTGGGCGACGTGGTCGTGACTGCCGGTCCGAGTGGCGTGTGCGACGTGAACGGTCGCCACCAGGTTGGTGTGCTCCGCATCCAGCCAGGCCAGAGCATTGGGACGGTCGGTGAACTTCCGTCCCCGATCGCTCTGGGCGTCTTTCGAGACCAGGTACGTGTTCGCGTTCCTCGTGGAGCTGCAGTAGTAGTCGAGCAGCCGACGCCGGGCGGTGGCCGTGTGCTGCGGGTGCAGTCCGGCCTGTTCGGCGGCGTAGGCACGTACGAGGTCGTGCATCCGCCAACGGCCGGTCGACGGGTCCTGACGGATCAGGCTTGCTCTTGACAGGGCTATCAGACGGGCCCGGACGTCCTTGAGCTTGCCGACCCCGGTGAACGCCACCGCGGTCTCGGTGGACAGGTCGGGGCCGGGGTTGACGGAGAGGAGCCGGAACAGCTCGGCATGGGTGGGCGCGAGCCGCTGGTAGGAGCGCTCCAGTACGGTTCGTACCGCCCGCTCCCCGTCCTCCAGAAGGTCGAGCCGTTCGCCGAGGTCCTCCAGGTACTCGGCGAGCCGGCCCGGCTTGAGACCCCGCTCCGCCACCAGCTGGGCGGTGGCGATCCGCAGGGCGAGCGGCAGGTACCCGCACAACTCGGCCACCCTGGCCGCTCCGTCGGGGTCGGCGGCGATCCGCGCGTCACCCCGCAGCGTCAGGCGCAGTGCGGCGTCCATCAGTTCCACCGCCCGCGCCGGGGCGAGGACGTCGACGTCGACCAGGCGCGCGCCCAGGCCGGCGGCGAAGTCGTCGCGGGAGGTGACCACCAGCCGGTGCGGACCGTCGGCCGGGACCAGGTGCTGCACCTGCCCGAGGGCGGAGGCGTTGTCGGCGAGCACCAGCACGCGTTCCCCGGCCCGGGCGCGGACGGCGAGCTTCGCGCGGTAGAGCGCGGCCCGCTGGTCGGTGTCGGACGGGATCCGCTCGGCCTCCGTACCGAGGTCGCGCAGGACGGTGTCCAGCGCCCGGCCGGCGTCGAGGATGCCGTCGTCGTAGCCGTGCAGGTCGAGGAAGAGCACTCCGGTGAACAGGCCCCGCCGGAGCGCCTCGTGGGCGGTGGCCAGGCCGAGCGTGGTCTTGCCCATGCCGCCCAGACCGAGCACCGAGGTCACCACCACGGTCTCGTCGGCGGAACCGCCCGCACTGGTGGTCGGATCCAGCAGCGCCAGCAGGTCCTCCAACTCCTCCTCCCGACCGGTGAACCCCGCCGGTACGGCCGGGGGAGGTGCGAGGGCGGGTAGCGCCGGCCCGGTCCGGGCAGCGGCGTCCGAGGGCTTCGAGCCCGTGCTCCGGTGCGTGCGGTCGTACTCGTCGACCTTCTTGACGAGGGCCCCGTGCAGCTTCCGCCAGTGCGCCGGATCCCCCTGCGGGCCCTCCAGCGGGTACCCCTGAGCCTCGGAGAACGCCGCACAGGCGGTGACGAAGTGCGAGACCCGGTCCCACGGGGGAACCCGGAAGGTCCCGTTCCTCCCTTCCAGGAGCTCACTGATCACGCTGGTGTTCAGGGTGCCACCGGATACCTTGACCAGCTCGGGGCCGTTGGGATTGCCCGATGTGTGCTGCAACCGTCGCAAACCGTGCCCGAAGTCCCGCAGCGCCTGCTGTGCCTGCGGACTCTGTCCTACTGCCAACGATGTTCCCGTTCGTCCGTCCCCTGCGGCGCCGAGGGCGCGGAGCGGATCCGCACGCCGGAGGCGACCTCCCCGGGCCGGGCACCGCCGTCCGCGACCGTCCGGGGCGGTCCGCGACCGTCCGCCGGACCGGCCACCACCCTAACGCCCACCTGCGGCGACGGGGGCGGGTTCCGGGCTCTTCCGCAGGCGTCCGCGGATCGACCACCGGGACCCGCGGAGCGGAATCGTGGGAGTCACGCCGGCCGGCCGACCCGCACTCACCACGAGCCCTGGAGGGGGACCTGATGTCCCACGAGCAGCAGCGCAACCGGAACCGGAACAACTCCCTCGCCACCCAGCCCCCGGCCCGGCCGACCGCGGCCGCCGACCCCGCCGGACACCCCACGGCCCAGCTCGTCCGGGGGCTCGCCACCGGCGCCGCCCGGTCGCTCACCGACTGGATCATCGAGCAGCTCAAGGAGCTGGCGGCCTGACCCCGTCCCCTCCGCCCCGGCTCAGGCGTCGAGCACCTGGCCGGGGCGCTTGACCACCGGGTCCTGCGCCGACCACGGGAACTCGATCCAGTCGTCGGTCCGCTTCCACACGTACTCGCACTTCACCAGGGAGTGCGACTTCTCGTAGATCACGGCGGAGCGGACCTCGGCGACGTGGTCGAGGCAGAAGTCGTGCACCAGCTTCAACGTCTTGCCCGTGTCGGCCACGTCGTCGGCGATCAGCACCTTCTTGTCGGTGAAGTCGATCGCCGCCGGGACGGGCGCCAGCATCACGGGCATCTCCAAGGTGGTGCCCACCCCGGTGTAGAACTCGACGTTCACCAGGTGGATGTTCTTGCAGTCCAGCGCATACGCCAGTCCACCCGCCACGAACACGCCGCCCCGGGCGATGCTCAGGACGAGATCGGGCTCGAACCCGTCGTCGGCGATCGTCTGCGCCAGCTCGCGCACCGCCCGGCCGAAGGTCTGGTAGTCCAGGATCTCTCGCACATCAGTCACGGTGCTCAGTCTCCTCGCCGCCCGGCCGAGCGGCGAATCCGGCCCCCTGGGCAGCCCACCCCGCGCCGACCCCAGGGGCCGGGCATCAGCCGGGTGGTCGAGCCACGCCCACTGGCCCTCGGGCGCGACGGTGAGCCCGAGGAGGTCGGGCACGGGGCGACCGTTGTCGAGCCACCAGTGGTGCGCGGCCTCGACCTCGTCCCAGAGCCGACGCGGTCCGTGCTGCCAAACGGTGTACTGCTCGGTGGGGCCGCCGCCGTCCCCGTCGCCGCCGTCCCCGTCGACGGCGGCCCAGGGGCCGCACACGCCTCACCCAGCTGTACCTGGGTCGTGCGTCGGTCGGTTCGAACCAGCTCGATGATCTTGCCGTAGTTCCCAGGTGGAGGTGGCCGACCGGTGTGCGGAGTTGCCCCGGCGGGATCGCGACGACGAAGCGACCGGTGGGCGTGGGCTGTTGCTCGTCGAATCGCTGGCGCACACCTGGGGGTGGCGGTCGACGGGTGCGGGCAAGGTGGTGTGGTTCGAGTGCCTGGAGAACGCCGGAGCGCCGTGCCCCACGCATGGGTGGGGCACGGCGCTCGAACTTCACACCGGCTGTGAGGTGGCGTAGTGGCGACCGTCGCCCGACTCGTGTGGTGGGTGCTGTTCTCTGCCGCCGTGGTGGCGGGGTTCGCGTCGGGTTGTGACCGCTAACTGCGTTCCAGGGTTTCCTTCATGACCTGGGCGCCCCGGCTGACCCGCAGGCGGACCTGCTCGGCCCTCTCGTGCGGCAGCACGTCGGTGGTCCATACCAGCCGGCAGCGGTCCGGGTCCTCGGGGAGGACCTGGAACGAGGCGTGGTGGTGCGTCAGGGGAATCTTGAAGCCCTCGACCGCCGAGTACGCCAGCCGCCGCAGCTCGTCGTCCACGCTGACGATCAGCTCCCGGATGACCGTGCCGCCCGGCATGGTCAGGTACCGGACGTCGCCGTCAATACGGGTGTCGAGGACGTAGCCGGGGATGAGGCGCTGGTGTACGGCGCCCACATCCCTTACGGCGTCCCAGACTTCAGCTGCGCCGGCCTCGATGACGATGTCCTCGACGATGGTGGCGATGGTCCCCTGCCCTCTCAGGACGTACCGAAGAAGCTGTCCAGGATCCGTTGCGCGGCCAGCCCCGCCGGCAGCGTACCGGCCCGCACCTGGGCCTCCAGCTCCGGGGCGAGCCGCCGCACCTCCGGGTGTTCGTGCAGGCGCGCGTACAGCTGATCGTGGACCATCGCCCACGTCCACTCGACCTGCTGCTCTCGCCGCTTGGCCGCGAGTGCGCCCGTCGCGTCGAGCACCTTGCGGTGCTGCTGCAGCCGCTCCCACAGCACGTCCAGCCCGGCCCCGTCGAGCCCGCTGCAGGTCAGCACCGGCGGCGTCCATGCCGCGTCCGGCGGCTGCAACAGCCGCAGCGCGCCCGCCAGTTCACGCGCCGCAGCCTTCGCGTCCCGCTCGTGCGGCCCGTCCGCCTTGTTGACGGCGATGACGTCCGCGAGCTCCAGCACGCCCTTCTTGATGCCCTGGAGCTGGTCGCCGGTGCGGGCCAGTGACAGCAGCAGGAAGGTGTCGACCATTCCGGCCACTGCCGTCTCGGACTGCCCGACTCCCACCGTCTCGATCAGGACGACGTCGTACCCCGCCGCTTCCATGACCACCATGGACTCCCGGGTGGCCTTGGCGACGCCTCCCAGCGTCCCCGAGGTCGGCGACGGCCGGACGAAGGCGGCCGGATCGACCGCGAGCCGCTCCATCCGGGTCTTGTCGCCCAGGATGGAGCCGCCGGTCCGGCTGGAGGTGGGGTCGACGGCGAGCACCGCGACCCGGTGGCCCGCCGCCGTCAGCATCGTTCCGAAGGAGTCGATGAAAGTCGACTTGCCGACACCGGGCACGCCGGTGATGCCCACCCGCACCGCCCCGCCCGCGTGCGGCAGCAGCCGCTGGAGCAACTGCTGCGCGAGCGCGCGGTGGTCGGGCCGGGTGGACTCGACGAGGGTGACGGCGCGCGCGATCCAGGCGCGCGAGCCGTCCAGGACACCCGTCACATATGCATCGAGGTCGATGGTCCGAGGAGGCATGACGATCAGGCGATCACAGCTCGTGGCCGAGATCGGCCGCCAGCGACTTCAGCAGGTCGTAGGCCGCGTCCGGGATGACCGTTCCGGGCGGGAAGACCGCCGCCGCGCCGGCCTCGTACAGCGCCTCGAAGTCCTGCGGCGGGATGACGCCGCCGACCACGATGGTGATGTCCTCCCGCCCCGCAGCGGCCAGTTCGGCGCGCAGCGCGGGCACCAGGGTGAGGTGTCCGGCGGCCAGCGAGGAGACGCCGACGATGTGGACGTCGGCTTCGACGGCCTGGCGGGCGACCTCGGCCGGGGTCTGGAACAGCGGGCCGACGTCGACCGTGAAGCCGAGGTCGGCGAAGGCGGTGGCGATCACCTTCTGGCCGCGGTCGTGGCCGTCCTGGCCCATCTTGGCGACCAGGATGCGCGGGCGGCGGCCCTCGGCCCGCTCGAACCGCTCGACCAGGTCGCGGGTGCGCTGGAGGGGCGCCGACGGGCCCGCTTCGTCTCGGTACACACCGGAGATGGTACGGATCTGGCCGGAGTGGCGGCCGTACACCTTCTCCAGGGCGTCCGAGATCTCGCCCACCGTCGCCTTCGCCCGGGCCGCGTTGACGGCCAGGTGCAGCAGGTTGCCGTCCAGCGAGCCGCCGCGCTGCGGGCCGGCCTCGGCGGCCGCCGTCAGCGCGCGCAGCGCCGACTGCGTCAGCGCCTCGTCGCGCTCCTCCCGCAGCCGCCGCAGCTTCTCGATCTGCCGGGCCCGGACCGCCGAGTTGTCGACCTTGAGCACGTCGATCTGCTCGTCGTTCTCCACCCGGTACTTGTTGACGCCGATCACCGGCTGGCGGCCGGAGTCGATCCGGGCCTGGGTGCGGGCGGCGGCCTCCTCGACGCGCATCTTGGGGATGCCCGCGTCGATGGCCTTGGCCATGCCACCGGCCGCCTCGACCTCCTGGATGTGCTGCCAGGCCCGGGCGGCGAGGTCCTGGGTCAGCTTCTCGACGTACGCCGAGCCGCCCCACGGGTCGATCACCCGGCAGGTGCCCGACTCCTGCTGCAGCAGCAGCTGGGTGTTGCGGGCGATGCGGGCGGAGAAGTCGGTGGGCAGCGCCAGCGCCTCGTCGAGGGCGTTGGTGTGCAGCGACTGGGTGTGGCCCTGGGTGGCGGCCATCGCCTCCACGCACGTACGCGTCACGTTGTTGAACACGTCCTGGGCGGTGAGCGACCAGCCCGAGGTCTGCGAATGGGTGCGCAGGGACAGCGACTTGGCGTTCTTCGGGTCGAACTGCTTGACCAGCTTGGCCCACAGCAGCCGGGCCGCGCGCAGCTTGGCGACCTCCATGAAGAAGTTCATGCCGATCGCCCAGAAGAACGACAGTCGCGGCGCGAAGGCGTCCACGTCCAGGCCCACGTCCAGGCCCGCGCGCAGGTACTCGACCCCGTCGGCCAGGGTGTAGGCGAGTTCCAGGTCGGCCGTGGCTCCGGCCTCCTGGATGTGGTAGCCGGAGATGGAGATCGAGTTGTACCGGGGCATCTTCTGCGAGGTGTACGCGAAGATGTCCGAGATGATCCGCATCGACGGCTGCGGCGGGTAGATGTAGGTGTTGCGGACCATGAACTCCTTGAGGATGTCGTTCTGGATGGTCCCCGCGAGCTTCTCCGGGGGCACCCCCTGCTCCTCGGCGGCCACGATGTACAGCGCGAGCACGGGCAGCACGGCGCCGTTCATGGTCATCGACACCGACATCTTGTCCAGCGGGATGCCGTCGAAGAGCTGGCGCATGTCGTAGATGGAGTCGATGGCGACGCCCGCCATGCCGACGTCGCCGGTGACCCGCGGGTGGTCGCTGTCGTAGCCGCGGTGGGTCGGCAGGTCGAAGGCGACCGAGAGGCCCTTCTGGCCGGCGGCCAGGTTGCGGCGGTAGAAGGCGTTGGACTCCTCGGCGGTGGAGAAGCCAGCGTACTGGCGGACGGTCCACGGCTGGTTGACGTACATGGTCGGGTACGGCCCGCGCAGGTACGGGGCGATGCCGGGGTACGTCTCCAGGAAGTCCACGCCGGCCAGGTCGGCCGCGGTGTACAGCGGCTTGACGCCGATGCCCTCGGGGGTGTCCCAGACCAGTTCGTCGGCGTCCTTGCCGGTGGTCCGGCGCCAGGCGGCCTGCCACTGCTCGTCGGTGACGTCCGGGCGGGCGCTGTCGTCGTTCAGCCCGATGCCGGTGAAGTCGGGGATCATCGCGCCACTCCAATGAGGTCCAGCAGGGAGGTGAGGACGGCGATCGCGTCACCGCCCGCGTAGATGAACTCGTCTACTCCGGCGGGCACTTCGGCCGGGCGACCGGCCAGCAGAACCCGCTGGGCGCCGGCCGCCTTCAGGGCCTCGGCGACGGACGCGGCGTGCTCGCCGTACAGGGCGTCGCTGGAGCACAGGCAGGCGACGGTCGCACCGGATTCCCGGAACGCCGAGGCGAAGGCGGCCGGGTCGACGCCCTCGACGGAGGTGGTCGCGATGCCGCCGGCCTGGAACAGGTTGGCCGCGAAGGTGGTGCGCCCGGTGTGCGCGGAGGCGCTGCCGATGGAGGCCAGGAACAGCGTCGGACGGGCGCCGGTCGCGGCGACGAAAGCGTCCGAGCGGTCCCGCAGCGCCTCGTACGCCTCGGCCCGGCGTACCTGCGGCAGCCCGCCCGCGTACCGCGCCGGGGCCGGCTCGCGGACCAGCGGCTGCTCGTCCAGGAGCGGGAACTCGCTGACGCCGGTGACCGGTTCGCGCCGCTTGGCGAGCTTCACCGACCGCTCGGCCCAGGTCGCCGCGATCCGCTCGCCGACCAGGCCGGAGGTCAGGGCGGCGAACTGGCCGCCGGCCCGCTCGATCTCCTGGAACCAGGCCCAGGCGGCCTGGGCCAGCTCCTCGCCCAGCTGCTCGACGTACCAGGAGCCGCCGGCCGGGTCGATCACCCGGGCCAGGTGGGACTCCTCCAGCAGGATCGACTGGGTGTTGCGGGCGATCCGGCGGGCGAAGGCGTCGGGCCGGCCGAGCGCGCTGTCGAAGGGCAGCACGGTGACGGCGTCGGCGCCGCCGACCCCGGCGGCCAGGCAGGCGACGGTGGTGCGCAGCATGTTCACCCACGGGTCGCGGGCGGTCATCATCACCCGGGAGGTGACGGCGTGCTGGCGCTGCGCCGAGGCCTCGGCGGAGGCACCGGACACCTCGGCGACGCGGGCCCAGAGGCGGCGCGCGGCACGGAACTTGGCGATGGTGAGGAACTGGTCGGCGTCCGCGGCGTAGCGGAACTCCAGCTGGCCGAGCGCGGTGTCGACGGGGAGTCCGGCGGCGGTCAGCGCGCGCAGGTAGGCGACGCCGGTGGCCAGCGCGCAGCCCAGTTCCTGGGCGGGGGAGGCGCCTGCCTCGTGGTAGGGCAGGGCGTCCACGGTGAGCGCCCGGACGTTCGGGTACTCGGCGGCGCAGCGGGCGGCCAGGCCGACGGCCTCGGTGAGCAGGACGTCGGTCTCGGCGGCGGAGCCGGTACGGGCCTGGAGGCCGAGCGGGTCGGCGCCGAGGTTGCCGGCGGCGGCGTCGGGGGAGACCGCTCGTTCCTGGTACAGCGTGAACAACCGCTCGGCGGCGGCGGTGAATTCGGGTCCGGCGTCGAGGGCCACGGCGGCGAGGTCCAGGTACACCCCGGCGAGCGCCTCGGGCAGGGCGGTGACCGGCAGGCCCTCGCCGCCCAGCTCCAGCCAGAGCGAGGTCACGCCGTGCTCCAGGTCGGCCAGTACGGCCTCGTTGGCGCGCCTCCGGTCCGGGTCGGCGTGCCGCTGGCGTACGTCCCAGCCGGCGACGGCGGAGCCCTGCGGTCGGCCGCCGCGGACGAACGGCGGGAAGCCGGGGTAGCCGGGCTCGGCGGTGGTGTTCTCGGCGGTGTACAGCGGGCGGGCGCGCAGCCCGTCCGGGAGCGCGGTGGTGAGCGCCTGCTCGGCGGCGGCGGCGTCCTCGGGCTGGGCGCCGGACTTGCGCAGCACACCCTCGACGAGCTGCTGCCACTGCTCACGGTGCGCGGCCGGGAACTCGGCGGCGAGGGGGAGCCTTTCGGGCGGGACCTTCATGTGCGCAGGCTAGCGCCCGTTGGCGGACCGGAAGGAGGGGCGTCACGTGTGACCTTGTTCTCGATTTGGCGTGCTTCCGGCACGGTGTTCGCACTCCGTGCGGCGGGGAGTGCCACGGGGCGGTTCGTGGGGCGGTTCGCGGGGGTCGGATCGGTCCGGGGAAAGTGCCCGGGATCAGGGGGATTGCGGAACCCCGCCCCTCATCTATTAAGTTACTTCGAAGAAGGCGGGCGGGGACGGCATCCCCCGTACGGCTCCGCCCGTCCTTCGCCGTCTTTTCACACTCCCGAGCGCCCCCGGACGCCCCCGGACGCCCCGGATGAACGTGCGAACGCCTCCCCTACGTTCCTACGAGTGTCCACGCGTCACCGAACCTCCCCGCCCGTCCCCCGAAGGAGAGCCCACCGCGATGGGAAAACGCCGCAAGCCCAGCCCCCCGAGCCGGGCCCGCATGGCGGTCCTCACGACGGCGATGGCCGGCGGAGCGGTGCTCGCCGCCGGCACCGCCCACGCCGAGCCGGCCCCCAGCCTCGCCTCGGTCAAGGAGCAGGTGGACAAGCTCAACGAGGAGGCCGAGCAGTCCGTCGAGCAGTACAACGGCTTCCAGGACAAGCAGCAGAAGCTCCAGGGCGACGCCAACCGTATCCAGGAGAAGGTCGCCCGCGGCCAGGAGGCGATGAACGAGCTGCGCACCCGGCTCGGCGCGGTCGCCGCCGACCAGTACCGCAACGGCGGCATCGACCCGTCCGTCCGGCTGATGCTCGACTCCGACCCGGCCGGCTACCTGGAGCGCGCCTCGGCGCAGAACCAGGTCGCCGGCAGCCAGGCGGCCCTGCTCAAGCAGGCCCAGGAGGAGCAGCGCAAGCTCGACCAGGACCGCGCCGAGGCGACCGCCACGCTCGCCCAGCTCGACTCTGTCGGCACCGAGCTGACGGCCAAGAAGCAGCAGATCCAGACCAAGCTCGCCCAGGCCCAGGCCACGCTCAACAGGCTGAGCGCCGAGGACCGTGCCAAGGTCAACGCCCAGCAGGCCGCCGACAAGGCCAAGACCGAGGCCCGGCAGGCGGCCGAGGCCGACCGCGCCTCCCGTTCGTCCGCGCGCCCGGACATGAGCAGCCCGGCCCCGCCGGCCAGCGGGCGGGCCGCGGCCATCATCGCCTTCGCCCAGGCGCAGCTCGGCAAGCCGTACGGCTGGAGCAAGAGCGGCCCGGACAGCTTCGACTGCTCCGGCCTCACCAGCCAGGCCTACAAGGCGGCCGGCGTCACGATCCCCCGGATGTCCCAGGACCAGTGGAACGACGGCCCGCGCATCTCGCGGGACGCCCTCCAGCCCGGCGACCTCGTCTTCTTCTACGACGACATCCACCACGTCGGCATCTACATCGGCGACGGCAAGATGATCCACGCCCCGCGCACCGGCAAGAACGTCGAGGTCCTGCCGATCTCCGCGATGCCCTACAAGGGCGCCGTCCGCCCGTAACGCCGCCACGCCTCGCGCCGCCGGGCCCGGGTCCCGTATCGCCGGGCCCGGGCCCCACGCCGTTGGGCCCGGATCACGGATGTGGCGCGCAGGCCAGCAGGTACGGCAGGAGCGGTAGGAGCGGTAGGAGCGGCAGCGCCGACAGGGTCAACACCCCGAGCCGCCCGGCCGGTCGGCTCCGCCGACCGCCGCTCGGCCGGGCCAGTCGGTGGACCCTGGCCAGCACCCCGGTGGAGGCGACTCCGAGCGTTGCGCCCGTAGTCGCCCCGGAGGTGGCCAACGCGCAGAGCGCCGAGGCGAGTTCAGTCCGGGACACCTGTGTGAGCGCCGCGTCGTCCGCCGCCATCTCCAGCAGCAGCGCCACCTCCGAGCGCCCCAGCCGGGCCAGCGGCAGCGGCCCCAGCAGCAGCGCGAAGGTGTCGGCGGGCAGCCGGAACAGGTGGTGGCGGCCGCGGATGTGCCCGTGCTCGTGGGCGACGGCCGCGGCCAGCTGCCGTTCGTCCAGCAGCCGCAGCGCCCCGCGCGACAGCACGACCCGGGAGCGCCGCCCGGGCAGGCAGTAGACCGTCGGGTGGGCGTGCTCCAGCACCAGCACGCCGCAGCGCCGCTCCCGTACGGCGACCACGTCCAGCATCGCCCGGTGGCGCCGCCGGGCCCGCCCGGCCCGGATGCCGACGGCGGCCAGTACGGCGAGCAGCGCCCCGGCGGCGACCGGCAGCCACCGGCCGTGGGTGTGCGGCAGCACCGGCCCGGTCGGTTCGAGGTGGGGGAGCAGGCCCATCAGCCCGGCCGGCTCGTGCGCGGCGGGCTCTACGGCGTGGTGCGCGGCGAGCACCAGGGCGACGGTGAAGGAGACCATCAGCGCCAGCCACAGCGCCGCGCCGAGGGCCGGCCGGGCCTGCAGCCGGGGCGAGCCGGCCAGTCGGCGGGGCAGCAGCACGCCGGTCACGGCCAGGTAGAGGCCGAGCAGGGCGAGCGTCACTCGGTGCCCCGGGTCTTCACCTGTTCGAGGGCGGCGAGCAGCGCGGACGCCTCGTCCCCGCTGATCCGGTCGACGAAGTGCAGCAGCGCGCCGGCCCGGTCGGTGCTGGTGTCCAGCGCCTGGTGCATCAGCTGGGCGGTGTACGCCTCGCGGGTGCAGGTGGGCTCGTACACCCAGGCGCGGCCGACCTTGTCGCGGCGCAGCCAGCCCTTGGTGTGCAGGATGTCGGCGACGGTGGTCACGGTGGTGTAGGCGACGGCCCGCTGCCGCTGGAGGTCGTCGACCACCTCGCGCACCGTGGCCGGCCGGCCCCAGGACCACAGCCGGTCCATGATCTCGGCCTCGAGATCGCCGAAACCCCGTAGCACCGCCCTCGTCTCCCTCGCCGCACCGACTGCCGGCGCCCTTCGCCCGCTGGAACGCGGCCCATCGTACGGTGAGCGCCGGGCGCCCGCCCCCTGGTGGAAGGGACGGGCGCCCACGGAGTCCGGGCGGTGCCCGGGTGGTGTTCGGATGGTGCTCGGGTGGTGCTCAGTCGGGGCTCAAGGCGCGCTCGACGTGCTCGAACGGGTGGGAACCGGGTGGGAATCGGGGGGCGGATGGGGAACGGCGTGGGGAGGCGGCCGGCGAGGGGTCAGGAGAGCCGTCGCGCCAGCGGCACCTTGGAGCGGGTGAGCAGCGCCGCGAGCAGCCCCGCCACCACCGGCAGCACCAGCACCACCAGCAGCAGCTCGCCCCAGGGTGCGGCCAGCAGCATCGGCTTCGAACCGAACCCGCTGGCCCGGGACTTCAGCAGCCCCACGGCCGGGATGAAGCCGTTGGCCGCCCCGAGCACCGCCCCGAGCAGGGCGATAAGCGCGCACTGGAGGCCCGCCATGGTCCGGCGGATCCGCGGCGGGGCGCCGACGGCGGCCAGGGTGGACTGATCCTGCCGGGAGTCGGCGGCGGCGAGCCCGGTGGCGATCCCGGCGGCGCCGAGCACCACGAGTCCGGCGAAGCCCGTGAGCGCCAGGGTGAGGGCGTCGCCCTTCGACTGGTAGCCGCGTTCGACGTCCAGCTCCGAGTAGTGGTCCAGCTGGGCGGCGGCGGCCGCGGCCCGCTGCTGGGCCTTGCGGTCGGGCGGGGTGGCCGGACGCCACACCGAACCCTGGGGGGCCGAGGAGATGCCGAGCTTGGCCAGCGCGGTGGTCGGCACCAGGCCCTGGGCGAAGCGGGCGGCGTCCGGGCTGTCGACCAGCACCGCGTCGACCGGGATCTCCTGGAGGTCGGGCTTGGGGATCTGCCCGGGCTGAAGCGGTCCGCCGCCGCCCCCGCGCAGCTCCATCACGACCTTGCCGTCGGCGCCGATCAGCGACCGGTCGAAGACCAGCATCTTCCCTGCGGCCAGGGCCTGTTCGGCAGCCTGGTCCCGTATGTCGAAGAGGTTGTGCAGCACGGTCGCGTCGCCGGTGGCCAGGTGCGGGACGGCGGTGAGCGTGCGCCAGTTCGGGGTGCCCTTGAGCTGGACGGCGCTGGAGCAGTTGTCACAGAAGCGGTAGACCGCCTGGCCGAGGTCGGCGCGCGGCCCGAGCCCGGTGAGCTGCTTCTCAACCTCGATCGGCAGCTGTGCGGCCTGCGGCCCCTCGCTGTGGGCGATCAGCTGGACGGCGCCGTACGGGGCCTCCGGCCGGTAGTCGCGCCGGTTCTCGGCGTCGGTGCTGGTGCTGTACACCCCGATGGCGACGGCCCCGGCGACGGCGGCCATCACCGCGGCCACGGCCGGTGCGGTGCGGGAGCGGTTGCGCGCGGAGTCCCGCAGGGCCAGCCGGGGGCCGAGCGGCAGTCGTCCGGCGAGCCGGCCGAACAGGGCGACCAGCACCGGCGTGCAGGCGAGCAGGCCGAGTTCGGCGGTGACCGAGCCGCCCAGCACGGTGAGGGTGCGGGTGTCGTAGGTGCTCACCACGGGCAGGCCGCGCTGCACCGCGCCGGCGCCGTACATCGCGATCGCGCCGCCGCCGAGGATCAGCACCACGCCGACCACGGTGACCAGGCGGTTGGGTGCCTGGACGGTGTCCCGCCCGGTGAGGCCGGCGGTGACGCTGCGCCGGGCGGCCTGCCAGGCCGGCAGCGCGGCCGCGAGCAGCGCGGTGAGCAGGCCGATCCCGGCGATCGCCAGCAGGTCCAGCGGGGGCAGGGCGAAGTGTCCGAAGCGTGCTCCGCCGACCTCCTCGATCACCGGCCGCAGCCAGGCGACCAGGCCGGTGCCGACCGTCACGCCGAGCGCCGCGCCGGCCAGGCCGAGCACGAGGCCGCCGCCGAGCACCACCGCGCCGATGTGGGTGCGCCGGCCGCCGGCGGCGCCGAGCAGCGCGAGCTGGCGGCGGGAGCGGCGGGCGCCGACCGCGAAGGCGGGCCCGGCGAGCAGGGCGACCTCCAGCAGCGCCATCCCGGTCACGGTCGCGACCACGACCTTGGTGCTGTTGCCGCTGGCCGGGTCGTGGTAGGTGGTGGAGTCCCGGAAGTAGGGGACGGCCCGGTACGGCGGCGGGTCGAGCGCGACCGAGCGCGCGGTCAGGGTGTAGCCGTGGGCGTTGAACTGCTGGACCTTGGCCCAGTCGAGGGCGGCCCCGCCCGGCAGGTGCACCAGCCAGGCGGCGTGCCCGCTCGCGGGCCGGTCGGCGGAGGCCTGCCCGGGCTTGGCCGCAGCGGCCAGCGGGTCGAGCAACTCGCCCGGCCTGGCCACGAGTTCGACCCGGCCGAGGTCGCCCGGGTGCTCCACCACACCGGTGATGGTGAAGGTGGTCCCGTCCAGCCCCTGGACGGTGGTGGTGCCGCCGAGCGGGAGCCCGGAGTTGTCCAGGAAGGCCTGGGTGACGGCCACTTCGCGCGGGGCGCCGGGGGCGCGGCCCTTGACCAGGTCGAGCCGGCCGTGCCAGACCGGGTCGCCCAGGTCGGCCTCGGTGGTGAGGGTGCGGACCAGTCCCTCGGGGGAGGTCGCGCCGGTCTCCGGGCCCGGCCGGGCCGGGGTGAGTGCGCTGCCGGGCGGCAGCAGCGAGCCGACCAGGGTGGCCGGATCGGTGCCGGCGGCCTTCAGCTGTTCGGGCGTGGGCTGCTGCCCCGGGCGGGGCTGGACGGCGAAGGCGCCGTCCTCGGCGATCGGGGCCTGTTCGACCGTCTGGCCCGGGTTGAGCGCGGTGACCAGCGCGTCCGCGCCGCCCACCACCCGCTCGACCCGTTCGGCCGGGGAGAGTTGTCCGCTGCGGTGGACCACGTCGGCGCCGGTGACGCCGAGTACGGGCAGCGCGATCATCGCCAGGATCAGGGCGCTGCGGCCCTTGGCGCGCAGGGCGTCGCGCCGGGCGATCCGCAGCGCGATCTTCCATGCTCCGAGCCTCATCGCGTCACCTCGCCCAGTGCGTGGGGCCGGTGGACGGCCGCCTGGCAGCCGCCGGAGCGGCGCCCGGTGCTCTCCGAGGCGACCGCGCCGTCCCGCAGGTGGACCACCCGGTCGGCCCAACTGGCGTGGGAGGCCTCGTGGGTGACCATCATGGCGGCGGCGCCGGCGTCGCAGCGGGCGCGCAGCACGGCGAGCACGGCGTCACCGGTGGCGGAGTCCAGTGCCCCGGTGGGTTCGTCGGCGAGGACGAGTCGGCGCTCGCCGATCAGGGCGCGGGCGATGGCGACGCGCTGCTGCTGGCCGCCGGACATGTCGTCGGGGAAGCGGTCGGCGAGTTCGCCGATGCCGAGTTCCTCCAGGGCTGCCAGGGCCTCGCGGCGGGCGGTGCGGCCGGAGACGCCGTCGAGTTCGCGCGGCAGGGCGATGTTCTCGGCGGCGGTGAGCGCCGGGATCAGGTTGTAGTCCTGGAAGACGTACCCGACGGAGCGCCGCCGCAGATCGGCGAGCTTGCCCTTGCTCAGGCCGCCGAGGGTCACGCCCTCGACCAGTACCTGGCCCTCGCTGGGCAGGTCCAGCCCGCCGGCCAGGGTGAGCAGGGTCGACTTGCCGGAGCCGGAGGGCCCCATCACGGCGACGAACTCGCCGGCGTGGACGGTCAGGTCGACCGCGCGCAGGGCGTGGACCTCGGCGGCGCCGCGCCCGTGCACCCGGGAGACCCCGGCCAGCTGCAGGACGGGCGCGGGCCGGCTCGGATCGATGTGGGACACAGTTCCCCCTCGTGAGCTGTTCAGCTGCATATGTCGGTGAACTATATATGCCGGTAGAGGATGCGCAAGCCCTCGCGGGTTTGGTCAAGGTTCTACAAAGCTGTCGAAGGTCGGCCGAAAAGGTGACTCCGGGTGGCCGGGCCGGTCTATGCTTTGGGAGGTTTGAAAAGGCACCTCGTTCGGTGAGGCGTCTTCACGGACACAGGCCACTGACCCGACGACGTCGAGAGACGCCCAGGTTCAGGACAGGTCTTCCCGAGTTAAGGGTTGACCCCAAGTGGCTTCCGGCCGATCCGGCTGGACACGCCGTGGAGTGCCAAAGCTCTGACGAGTTGGGGTGTACCGGTCCTCGAAGGCCGGTGTGCTCCTTGCCGTGTCGCGATGCGGCGCACAGACGGTGCGCCCCCGACCGGGAGGAGGCGAGAGACATGGACTGCGATAGTCCGGGCCACAGTAGCCCCTACCCCCGCATGCTCTCGAACACCTCCGGCACGCGGTAACCAACTTTCCCTGCGCGTTCACCCGGCGCTTCGTCGTGCGCTCAAGCACGCCTCGACGCAAGGCGCCTGACGCATCGTCATGCCCGCACGGCCGCCGCCGCTCAGCGTCGCCGTACGGAGTCGATGCCGTGCGCCCGCAGGGAGGTTCGCTGCTGCGTGCCCCCTGACACCCCCTCAAGGAAGGGGGAGGGAGGCCCCGCCATGACCAACGTGATGCTGGACCCGAACGTCTCCACGGTCCCCACCGGCCCCACTGCCGCCGCTCCGGACGCCGCCCGGTCCGCCGTCCTGGACGACGCCCACCTCGGCGACATCAAGGGTGCGCTCGGCACCATTCGACTCGACGACACCACCCCCCGCCACGGCCTCTCCGCCCGGCTCAAGACCCTGCTGGCGATCGTCGGCCCCGGCCTGATCGTGATGGTCGGCGACAACGACGCCGGCGCCTTCTCGACGTACGGCCAGGCCGGGCAGAACTACGGCACCCAGCTGCTCTGGACGCTGCTGCTGCTCGTCCCGGTGCTGTACGTCAACCAGGAGATGGTGCTGCGGCTGGGCGCCGTCACCGGCGTCGGGCACGCCCGGCTGATCCTGGAGCGGTTCGGCAAGTTCTGGGGCGCCTTCAGCGTCATCGACCTCTTCCTGCTCAACGCGCTGACCCTGGTCACCGAGTTCATCGGCGTCACGATGGCCGCCGGGTACCTGGGCCTGCCCAAGGTCGCCTCGGTGGTGCTGGCGGCGGCGATCATCATCGCCTCGGCCTTCACCGGCTCCTTCCAGCGCTTCGAGCGGGTCGCCATCACGCTGTGCGTCGGCTCGCTGCTGCTGGTCCCGATCTACTTCCTGGTCCACCCCAGGACCTCGCAGATGGCCCACGACTTCGTGACCCCGAGCATGCCCGGCGGCGCCGGCCAGCTCGCGGCCGTCATGATGGTGATCATCTCGATCGTCGGCACCACCGTCGCCCCCTGGCAGCTGTTCTTCCAGCAGTCGTACGTCATCGACAAGCGGATCACCCCGCGTTTCATGAAGTACGAGAAGGTCGACCTGTGGATCGGCATCGCGATCGTGATCATCGGCGCGGCCGCGCTGATCGGCCTCACGGCGGCGGCCTTCGCGGGCACCGACGGCTTCGGCCAGTTCTCCGACACGGCCGCCGTCGCCAAGGGCATCGAGGCCAAGGCCGGCCACCTGGCGGGCGTCCTGTTCGCCATCGCGCTGCTGGACGCCTCGATCATCGGCGCCTTCGCCGTCTCGCTCTCCACGGCCTACGCGATCGGCGACGTCTTCGGCATCAAGCACTCGCTGCACCGGGGCGTCAAGGGCGCCAAGGGCTTCTACGCGGTCTACGCCGGCCTGGTGGCGGTCGCCGCGACCATCACCCTGCTCTCCAACGGCTACACCCAGGGCCTGATCACCCAGTTCGTCCAGGTGCTCGCCGGGGTGCTGCTGCCCTCCGCCACCGTCTTCCTGCTGCTGCTCTGCAACGACAAGGCGGTCCTCGGCCCCTGGGCCAACGGGCCGAGGACCAACGCCTTCACCTCGACGGTGGTCGGCGTGCTGGTGATGCTCTCGCTGATCCTGACCGCCTCGGTGGTCTGGCCGGGCATCAGCTCCGACGCGATCCTCTGGATCATGGGCAGCTGCGGCGTGGTGGGGGTGCTGGTCGCCGGATACTTCTTCACCGCCGGCCGCACCGGCACCAAGGAGGACCCGATCGACCGCACCGGCCGGGAGAACTGGCGGATGCCCCCGCTGGAGACCCTGGGGAAGCCGGTGATGTCCACCGCCCGCAAGGTCGGCATGGGCGCCCTGCGCGCCTACCTGCTGATCGCGATGGTCATGGTCATCATCAAGGTCGTCCAGACCGCGCTCAACCACTGAGCCGCCGAGCGGAAGCCCGTACGGACGGGTGGCGGGCGACGGCTCGCCCCCGTCCGTTCCCTTTCCCGCGGTCTCCCTGAACAGCTGAAACCGCTGAGCCGCTGAGCCGCGGAACAGCGGAACCCGTGAACCGTGAATCCGTGAATCCGTGAACCCCTGGAGGAGGTGCCGTCGTGCACACCCTGACCACCGTCGAGTTCCTGGTCCGGCTCTCCACCGGCGTCGCCTGCGGCGCGCTGATCGGCGTCGAGCGCCAGTGGCGGGCCCGGATGGCCGGCCTGCGCACCAACGCGCTGGTCGCCGCCGGCGCCACCCTGTTCGTCCTGTACAGCGAGGCGGTCGGCGACACCGGAAGCCCCACCCGGGTCGCCTCCTACGTCGTCTCCGGCATCGGCTTCCTCGGCGGTGGCGTGATCCTGCGCGACGGCGCCGGCGTACGCGGCCTCAACACCGCGGCGACGCTGTGGTGTTCGGCCGCCGTCGGGGTACTGGCCGCCTCCGGCAAGCTGGAACTGGCCGTTCTCGGCACCCTCGCCGTGCTCGCCGTGCACCTGGTGCTGCGCCCGGCCGGCCGGCTGCTCGACCGCTCCCCGCAGTCCGGCAGCGACCCGGACTCCACCTCCCGGGCCACCGTCCACCTGGAGTGCGAGCGCAAGGCCGAGACCCACATCCGGGCCCTGCTGCTCCAGGCCCTGGCCGCCTCCGGCCTCGCCCCCACCGGCCTGCGGGCCCGCCGCACCGAGCAGGGCGACGCCACCAGTCTGCGGGCCACCGTGGCGATCACCGGCCAGGTCGCCCCCGCGTTGGAGCAGGTCGTCAGCCGACTCTCGCTGGAGCCGGGCGTACGGGACCTGCACTGGCACCTGGACGACGACTCGGACGACCCGAGCGGCCCGGCACTCGCCTGAGCGCGCCGAGAGGGTAGAACGGAAGGTCCGTCAGCCGAACCTTCCGGGAGCCGCCCGATGCTGAAAGCCGACCCCGAGCACGGCCCGCTGGTGCCGATGCTGCTGGTGCTGACCCTGGTCACCGGGGTGGTGGACGCGGTCAGCTACCTCGAACTCGGGCACGTCTTCGTCGCCAACATGACCGGCAACGTGGTCTTCCTCGGCTTCGCCCTGGCCGGCGCCCCCGGACTGTCCGCCACCGCCTCACTGGCCGCCCTCGCCGCCTTCCTGCTCGGCGCCCTGGCCGGCGGCCACCTCGCCCGGCACCTGCCCGGCCACGGGGGCCGACTGTTGACCGTCGCCGTCGCCGCCCAGGCGGTGCTCCTCGCGGGGAGCACCGTCCTGGCGGCGGCGGCCGGCCACGGCTCCGAACCCGCCCGCTACACCCTGATCGGCCTGCTCGCCCTCGCCATGGGCGGCCAGAACGCGGTGGTCCGCTCGCTGAAGGTCCCGGACCTCACCACCACCGTGCTCACCATGACCATCACCGCCCTCGCCGCCGACCGCACCGGCCCCCGCCGGGTCGCCTCGGCCGGCTGGATGTTCGCAGGCGCGCTCCTCGGCGCCGCCCTGGTTCTCCACGCCACGGTCACCGTCGCCCTGGCCCTGGCGCTCGTCCTCCTGGTCGCCGTCGCCATCCTGACCCACCACGCCGCCAGTCCCACCCCGGCCCCGAGCTGGACGGAACGCCGCTGAGGCTTGTTCCGAGGGTCTGGGCCGGGGGCGTCCGCCCTTCCGCTCCGCCCGCGCCGGTCACTCCGCTCCGCCCGCGCCGGTCACTCCGCTCCGCCAGCGCCGGTCACTCCTCCCGGCGGTGCCCCGCGCGGCCGCTCCAGAGCGGTTCGAGGCGGGCCCAGCCGGCGGTCCAGTCCTCCTCTGCCCGGCGGTCGAGGGCCTGGAGGCGCAGTCGCAGGGCGAGGGTGAGCAGGGCGGCGAGGGTGAGCAGGGCGCCGGCGCCGGTGCAGGCGGCGGAGACGGCGAGGGCAGTGCGGTTGACCGGGGGAGCGGTGGCGTTGCCGGCCGGGTCGACCCAGACCGGGACGACGCTGCCGGCGACGGCCGAGGTCGGGGCCTCGACGGTGCCGGTGTGCGGGGTGGCGCCGGGGTAGCTCCAAGTGGCCCGGACGTCGGCCCGGTTGCCGTAGCCGCCGGAGAACCGGCTGCCGGAGTGGCTGGCGTGGTCGGCGGCGGCCGTCACCACGGCGTCGATCCGGTGCAGCCGCGCGTTGTCGGCGGCGGCCTGCGGTGCGGTGGCGCGGTAGAGCAGCAGCGCGCCACCGGCGGAGAGGGCGGCGGCCAGCAGTCCGCCGAGGAGGGTGAGCAGCCAGGCGCGGGCGCGGGAGCGGTCGAGGGAGCGGGCCAACGGTTCGTGCCGGGCTCCGAAGGCCCGCCGCAGCTGACGGCCGGTTCGCCGCGGGAGCGACGCGCGCCGGGCCGGGCGGGGTGCGCTGGACACGCTGGGGCCTCCTCAGGGACGCGGGCGCGTACGGGGTTTCGTCACCCAATCTCCACCCGACCGCCCCCCTCGCACAAGAGTGGGTCACGCTTCCGGTGCCGGGGGCCCCCGTCGGCCGGGACGTTCGGCCCTCGGCAGCGGCGCTCCGGCGGGGCAGGCTGGAGTCCGGCCGCGCCCTCCGTGCCTGGGTGCGGCTCCGGGCCGGTGACCGTGGGGGTGCCGGACCGTGGTGCGGAGCGGGAGGCGGTCGTACGGCCGTCTCCCGCCCGCCCCTGCACACGAGTTGACGTCTCACCAGGTCAGCGGCGTATTCCCGCCAGATATACACTCGGTGTATATCCCTGGTGTATGGTCCTCCTCATGAGTGTTCCTTTGACCCTCCTCGGACTGCTGGAGCGGGAGCCGAGCCACGGCTACGACCTCAAGCGTGACTACGACTCCTTCTTCGGCCGGGGAAAGCCCCTGCCGTACGGCCAGGTCTACGCGACCCTCGGCCGACTGGCCCGCGACGGCAAGGTGATGGCCGGTGAGGCCGAGCCCGGTGACGGGCCCGAGCGCAAGCGCTACGTCATCACCGAGACCGGGGCGACCGAGTTCGAGACCTGGCTCCAGGAGCCGGTCGCGCCCGAACCCACCCTGCAGTCCGTGCTGTTCACCAAGGTGGTGCTGGCCCTGCTGCTGGGCCGCGACGCCGAGCTGTACCTGGACACCCAGCGGGCCGCCCACCTGCGCCGGATGCGCGAACTCACCGAACTGCGCCGCTCCGGCCCGCTGGTGGACGCCCTGCTCGCCGACCACGGACTGTTCCACCTGGAGGCCGACCTGCGCTGGATCGACCTGACCGTCGCCCGGCTCGACGCCCTGGCCGCGGAGGTGCGCGCATGACCACCGTCATCGAGGCCCGCGACATCGCCCTCGCCTTCGGCGAGACGCCCGCGCTGCGCGGAGCGAGCCTGTCCGTCGAGGCCGGCGAGGTGCTCGCCATCATGGGCCCAAGCGGCTCGGGCAAGTCGACCTTACTGCACTGCCTGGCCGGCATCCTGGTGCCCGACGCGGGCGAGGTGCTGTTCAACGGGCAGCGCCTGGACACCATGGCCGAGTCCCGGCGCAGTGCCCTGCGCCGGGACAAGTTCGGCTTCGTCTTCCAGTTCGGTCAGCTGGTACCGGAGTTGACGGCAGAGGAGAACGTGGCCCTGCCGCTGCTGCTGAACGGTGTCCGCCGGGGCGCCGCCCTGGCCCGGGCCCGGCCCTGGTTCGCCCGGCTCGGCCTGGACGGCCTGGAGCGGCGCCGTTCCGGCGAGTTGTCCGGCGGACAGGCCCAACGCGTGGCACTGGCGCGGGGGTTGGTGGCCCGCCCGGAGGTGCTGTTCGCCGACGAGCCGACCGGCGCGCTGGACTCGCTGACCGGCGAGCAGGTGATGGAACTGATGGTCTCCTCGGCCCGGGAACAGGGCACCACCGTCATCCTGGTCACCCACGAACCGCGGGTCGCCGCCTACGCCGACCGCGAGGCGATCGTCCGCGACGGCCAGGCCCGTACCCTCTCCACCGGATCGGTGGCCCCGTGATCGTCTTCTCGCTCCGACTGGCCGTCAGCGGCGGCCGGGAGGCCGTGGCCCGGCTGCTGATGATCGCGGCGGCGGTCGCGATCGGGGTCGGGCTGCTGCTGTCCACGTTCGCCGGCATGAACGCGATCGACCGCGCCAACGCGCGGCAGCTCTGGATGAACACCGGCGTCAAGGGCGCCACGGCCGCCGCCCCGGCCGACCCGCTCTGGTGGGGCGCCCGGATGGACTACTACCGGGGCAAGACCGTCTTCCGGGCCGAGCTCGCACCGACCGGTCCCACCTCGCCCGTGGTTCCGGGGCTGAGCAAGCTGCCGGCCCCGGGCGAGTACTACGCCTCGCCCGCGCTGGAGAAGCTGCTGAGCGACTCCCCGGCCGTGGAACTCGGCGACCGCTTCCCCGGACGGCTCGTCGGCACCCTCGGCGACGACGCGCTGCCCTCCCCGGACACCCTCGCGGTGGTGATCGGCCGCACCGCCGACGAGGTCAAGGTGCTGCCGAGGGCCCACACCGTCACCAGCATCGCCACCGTGCTGCCCACCGACTGCGCGTACGACTGCTACGGCGGGGGCGTGCACGGCGACCGGATGGTCCTGCTGCTCACCGTGGTGGCCGCCGCGATGATCTTCCCGGTGCTGATCTTCATCGGCACCGCGACCCGGCTGTCCGCCGCCACCCGGGAGCAGCGCTACGCCGCGATGCGCCTGGTGGGTGCGACGCCCGGCCAGGTGTCGGTGATCTCGGCGGTGGAGTCCACGGTGGCCGCGCTGATCGGCACGGCCGTCGGCTTCGGCCTGTACTCCGCGCTGAAGCCGGTGGTGGCCGACGTGCCGTTCACCGGCGACCGCTTCTTCGCCGCCGACCTCGGCCTGACCCTGCCGCAGGTGGCCGGGGTAGTGCTGGGCGTGCCGCTGGCGGCCGCGCTCGCCGCCCGGTTCGCGCTGCGCCGGGTCACCATCTCGCCGCTCGGGGTCTCCCGCCGGGTCACCCCGAAGCCGCCGAGCCCCTGGCGGCTGGCACCCCTGGTGGCCGGCCTGGCCGAGCTCGGCTACGTCGTCGGCAACCACCCGAAGACCACCGACGGGCAGTCGCTGGCCTACCTGAGCGGCTTCGTGCTGGTGATGCTCGGCCTGGTGATCGCCGGCCCCTGGCTCACCCTGACGACCGCCCGGGCGGTGGCCCGGCGGACCAGCCGGCCGGCCTCGCTGATCGCGATGCGCCGCCTCTCGGACGACCCCCGGGCGGGCTTCCGCTCGGTCGCCGGACTGGTGCTGGCGCTGTTCGTGACCACCGGCACCCTGGGCATCATGGGCACCATCAACGCCAACCAGGGCACGCTGAACGGCGCCCCCTCGGTGCGCAAGGCGATCGTGGCCACCCCGTTCGGCAACCGGGAGGACGCGTCGGCCCTGCCCGCGGTGCCCGACGGCGTGCTGACGCGGGCCCGCGCCGTCCCCGGGTTCCGCGGGATCGCCCTGGTGCACGACAACCCGGCCGGGGCCGGCGCGTACCAGCGGGGCGAGCGCCGGTTCGTGCCCAGCCTGGTGAGCTGCGCGGACCTCGCCCAGACCCCCGTGGTCGGCCACTGCGCCCCCGGCGCCGCCGTCGCGGCGGTCGACCCGTACCAGTTCGTCGACCTGCTGGACGCCTCCCAGCACGAGTGGCCGGCCGCAGGGATCTCCGCGCAGGAGGTGGCCGGGCTCCCGGTGCGGATGCTCTACGCGACCACCGACGGCTCCGAGTCGGCCAAGGAACAGCTGCGGACCCTGTTCGTGAAGGAGTTCCCGACCTACGAGCCGCGGTTGGCCGAGGACTGGTCCTCCGAGGGGCAGAAGAAGCTCCAGAGCTGGCGGCAGCTGGCGAACGTGGTGCTGCTGACCACCCTGCCGATCGCCGGATGCAGCCTCGCGGTCAGCGTGGTGGCCGGGCTCTCCGACCGCCGACGGCCGTTCGCGATGCTGCGGCTGACCGGCGCGCCTCTGCGGCTGCTGCGCCGGGTGGTGGGGCTGGAGAGTGCGCTGCCGCTGCTGGTGGTCTCGGCGCTCGCGATCGGGACGGGCTTCGCCGCGGCGGCGATGTTCCTCAGGTCGCAGATGGGCTACGGCCTGGTCCCGCCGGACCTCGGCTACTACGGGCTGACCGGCTTCGGCCTGGCCGCCTCGCTGGGCATCATCGCCTCCACCCTGCCGCTGCTGCGGCGGATCACCGGGCCGGAGGCGGCCCGCAACGGCTGAGTCCCGCAACGGCTCAGTCCTGTAGCGGAGCCGACCACCCCGTCGCCCGTGGATCCGTCGCGCGGATCAGCGGGCGACGGGGTAACTGTCCGTCCCGTCCCGCCGTACGCCGTCCAGCCCGGACAGCCAGCTGCCGAGCACCAGCGCGGACGGGTAGAACATCGGCTCGGGCAGCGCGTCCACCGGGAAGCGCTCCCAGCCGGCGCAGGCATGCGGCTCGGTGACCAGCGCTTCGGCCAGGCTCGGCGGCGCCAGCACGGCGGCGGTCAGCCGGGGCCGACCGAGCTCGTGGTCCAGGTGCACGGCGAGCACCCGCATCCCGGCCTCGGGCAGCACGATCCCGGTCTCCTCGGCGAGTTCGCGGGCCGCCGTCCGCTCGAAGGACTCGCCCGGGTCGACCTTTCCGCCGGGCAGGCTCCAGGTCGGCGGCTCACCGGCCGTGATGCGGCGGCCGAGCAGCACCCGGCCGTCCCCGGTGGGCACGACGATCCCGGCGCCGAGCAGCGGTGCGGTGGTCAACTCGGGTTCTCCTTGGGGCTGGTGGTGCCGTGGACGGTTACCAGTTGGCGCGCTCGTAGTCCTTGAGGAAGCAGCCGTAGAGGTCCTCGCCCGCCTCACCGCGCACGATCGGGTCGTACACCCGGGCCGCGCCGTCGACCAGGTCGAGCGGGGCGTGGAAGCCCTCGTCGGCGAGGCGCATCTTGTCCGGGTGCGGCCGCTCGTCGGTGATCCAGCCGGTGTCGACGGCGGTCATCAGGATGCCGTCGGACTCGAACATCTCCTGCGCGCTGGTGCGGGTGAGCATGTTCAGCGCGGCCTTGGCCATGTTGGTGTGCGGGTGGCCGGCGCCCTTGTAGCCGCGGTGGAACACGCCCTCCATCGCGGAGACGTTGACCACGTACTTGCGGCGGGACGCGGACGCGGCCATCGCCGGACGCAGCCGGCTGATCAGGATGAACGGCGCGGTGGAGTTGCAGAGCTGGACCTCCAGCAGCTCCACCGGGCCGACCTCGCTGACGGTCTGCACCCAGCTGTTGGTGGGCGCGAGGTCGGGCACCAGGCCGCCGGCGTCGATCGCGGTGCCGGCCTCGATCCGGGCCGGGGTGGCGGAGCCGGTGACCAGGGCGAGCGAGGTGACGTCCTCGGCGGCCAGCCGCTGCCCGCCGTCGCTCGCCTGGTGGGGGAGGGCGGGCAGGTCGACGCTGCCGCTGTTGAACCGGCCGATGGTGGTGGACTGGGGCAGCTCGCCGGCTGGCAGCGGGGCGCCCTCGGCATTGACCAGCTCGCGGTAGGACTCCGCCGGGCGGCGGACGGTCTGCGCGGCGTTGTTGATCAGGATGTCCAGCGGGCCGTCGGCGGCGACCTCGTCCGCGAGGGCCATCACCTGGGCCGGGTCGCGCAGGTCGATGCCGATGATCTTGAGGCGGTGGATCCACTCGGCGCTGTCCGGCATCGCCGTGAAGCGGCGGATCGCGTCGTTGGGGAAGCGGGTGGTGATGGTGGTGTGGGCGCCGTCGCGCAGCAGCATCAGCGCGATGTACATCCCGATCTTGGCCCGGCCGCCGGTCAGCAGCGCGCGCTTGCCGGTGAGGTCGGCCCGGGCGTCCCGGCGGGAGCGGTTCAGGACGGCGCACTTCTGGCACAGGTTGTGGTAGAAGGCGTCGACCTCGACGTAGCGGGTCTTGCAGGTGTAGCAGGAGCGCGGCCGCTCCAGGATGCCGGCGATCTCGGTGGTGGTGACGGTGGTCAGGCCGAAGGCGCCGGCCGTCTCGTCGTCGATCCGGGACGGCGCGCCGGTGGCCGTGCGGGCGGTGACCTCGCGGTCGTTGGCCGTCTTGCGGGCCCGGGTCTCCTGGCGTCGGCGCTGCTTGAGGGTCCGGAATATGCCGCCGACGGCCTGGCGGACGGTGATCGCGTCCGGGTGGTCGACGTGCAGCCCGTCGAGCTCGGCGAGCACCTCCAGGCAGAGCTTCAGCCGCTCGGGGTCGAGACCAGGACCGTAGTCGATCTCCTCCTCGCCTAGACCCTGCTCGATGTCCGTCTGCTCGATGCTCACGCCTGGTGCCGCTTTCCCACTCGCCTCGCCGTTACCGCCTGAATGCTACGGGAGCGGCGCCGGCCGGGGCGAAAGCCGGAGCAGGGGTCGGGGTCTTGGAGGATCGCACATGTCTACGCGCGGAGCATTGATCATGGTTTGTTTACACCCCCAGCAATGCTCCTCGAACTGGCATTTGCCCCCGCTCTCACGGAGAATCGAATGCTGGGTGCCGGGCGCCCGAGTGCGCCCCGGCGGCATCGCCGCAACCGCACCCGAGGTGTACCTTCCCCCAGCCGGAGAGCCCCCCTTCATGCGCTTCCTGAACGACCTCAAGCCCTCGTACGACCTGACGTACGACGACGTCTTCATGGTCCCCAGCCGTTCCTCCGTGGGCTCCCGGCAGGCCGTCGACCTCTCCTCGAACGACGGCACCGGCACCACCATCCCGCTGGTGGTCGCCAACATGACCGCCATCGCCGGCCGCCGGATGGCCGAGACCGTCGCCCGCCGCGGCGGCCTGGTCGCCATCCCCCAGGACATCCCCACCGAGGTCATCGCCGACGTCATCTCCTGGGTCAAGCAGCGCCACCTGGTGGTCGACACCGCGATCACCCTGGCCCCCGGCGCCACCGTCGCCGAGGCCCTCTCGCTGCTGCCCAAGCGCGCCCACGGCGCCCTCGTGGTGGTCGAGGACGGCAAGCCCGTCGGCGTCGTCACCGAGTCCGACTGCCAGGGCGTCGACCGTTTCACCGGCCTCGCCGACATCATGTCCCGCGACCTGCTGCTGCTGGACGAGGGCACCGACCCGCGCACCGCCTTCGACAAGCTCACCGAGGCCCACCGCAAGCTCGCCCCGGTCGTCGACGGTGAGGGCAAGCTGGTCGGCCTGCTCACCCGTAGGAACGCGCTGCGCGCCACCCTGTACACCCCGGCCGTGGATGCGAACGGCAAGCTGCGGATCGCCGCCACCGTCGGCATCAACGGCGATGTCGCGGGCAAGGCCAAGGCGTTGATCGACGCCGGCGCCGACGTGCTCGTCGTCGACACCGCGCACGGCCACCAGGAGAGCATGATCAGCGCCCTGCGCGCGGTGCGCGGCCTGGACCCGCGGATCCCGATCGTGGCCGGCAACGTGGTCTCCGCCGCCGGCGTGCGCGACCTGGTCGAGGCGGGCGCGGACATCCTCAAGGTCGGTGTCGGCCCTGGCGCCATGTGCACCACCCGGATGATGACCGGCGTCGGCCGCCCGCAGTTCTCCGCCGTCCTGGAATGCGCCGCCGAGGCCCGTCGGCTCGGCAAGCACGTCTGGGCCGACGGCGGTGTGCGCCACCCGCGCGACGTCGCCATGGCGCTGGCCGCCGGCGCCTCCAACGTGATGATCGGCTCCTGGTTCGCGGGCACCTACGAGTCCCCGGGCGACCTCCAGACCGCCGCCGACGGCCGCCAGTACAAGGAGAGCTTCGGCATGGCCTCGGCCCGCGCCGTCAGCAACCGCACCGCCCAGGACTCCTCCTACGACCGGGCCCGCAAGGCGCTGTTCGAGGAGGGCATCTCGCACTCCCGGATGTTCCTCGACCCGGCCCGCCCGGGCGTGGAGGACCTGATCGACTCGATCGTGGCCGGTGTGCGCAGCTCCTGCACCTACGCGGGCGCCAACACCCTGGAGGAGTTCCACGAGAAGGCGATCGTGGGCATCCAGAGCGCGGCCGGCTACGCCGAGGGCAAGCCGCTGCACTCCAGCTGGGCCTGATCAGGCACAGCACGCGTCCGTACCGTCGGCCGTCCGGACCCCCGTCGCGGGGGGCCGGGGGGCCGCGGCCGTCTCCGGGGTGCCGTTCCGGGGGTGCCCGGGCTGGCTCTGGTGGCCGTCGTGACTCTGGTGACCTTGGTGACTTTGGTGGCCACCGTGGCTGTGGTGGGCGCCGTGGTCGCACTGGACGCGGTGGTCGCAATGGACGCGGTGATCGCTGCGGCTCTCGTAGGGCACCAGCGGGAGCAGCAGGGCGTGGCCGAGCAGCCCGACCGACCCGTCCAGTGCCGCGTCGAAGGCCCGGGTGGCGGACGGGAGCGCGCGCAGCTCCCAGAGCGCCTGGACGGCGGACCAGGCTCCCTCCCGGGCGGCCTCGACCGACCAGGTGCCGAGCAGGTGGGCGAGCGGACCGGTGTGGTTGAGGTGACCGGCGGGGGTGGGCGGCCCGGTGGGGGCGGGCGGCCCGGCGTGGGGGAACGGGCCGGCGCACTCCGGCAGCTCGGGCCCGGGCAGCAGCTGCTCCCGGGCGACCGCCTCGACCTCGGCCAGCACCCCGTTGATCCGGTGGTAGTCCCGCTCGACCTCGGCGGGCGTGCAACCCCGGCGGCGGCAGAGGTCCACCACCGCCAGCGGCAGGTCGTGCTGGATGTGGGCGTTCATCCCGGCCAGCGCGAACTGCAACGGGTGCACGCCCGGGTGGGCGCGCAGCGCGAACAGCGGCCGCCAGCAGGCGGGCGGCTCCTGCCCCGCCGCGTCGCTGTCCACGGCCAGCAGGTACCGCCCGGCGAACACCGCGTCCAGCTCGGCCATCGCCGGCGGATCGGCGAAGTACCCGTCCGCCAGCCGGTCGCGGACCGCCTCGGTGACGGTGAGGTAGAGCCGGTTGAAGACCGCGACCCCGTCGGAGAGCGGCAGGGCCGCCGCGATCTCCCGCAGCCGGCCGACCACCTCCTCGACCGTCGCCGGCGTACGGGCCGTAACCGTAGGGGCAGTTGCTGTTCCGGGCATGTGCCACCTTCCGATGCCGATCGTGCACTGATCGCATCATCGTGGCAGTGTGGAGTGGCGCCCGGCGCTCGCGGCACGCGCCCGTCGGGCCGGTGTCACACGATCAGGCCGACCGCGCCGCGCCGGATGCGGCCCCGTCCGCGACTTTGCTCCGACTCTACCTATCTCCCACCTCCTGCCATGATCCCGATCGTGATCAACCGTCGTACCCTGATCGCCGCGTTCGCCGCGGCCCCGGCGCTCAGCGCCCTCGGCGCTGCCGTGGGCGGCAGCCCCGCGAGCGCCGCAGACAGCTATCCCTCCAACACTGCGCTCTACGCCGACCCGACTCTGACCGAGGGCGTGGACTACGGCCGCCGCTACCGTCGGCACCTGATCGACGACCAGAGCCCGCAGGGCCGCGCGGCCCCCGTCCGGACCACCGTCATCGCGCCGCACGGCGGGGGCATCGAGGGCGGCACCTCCGAACTGTGCCTGGCCGTGGCCGGTTACCACCCCGTCGGCCTTGCCCCGACCCCGCCCGACGGGCCGGTGCACGACTTCTGGATGTTCGAGGGCCTGCGGGCCACCAACAACGGCGCGCTGCACGTCACCTCGACCCACTGCGACGACACCGTGGTGCGGGCGATGTGTTCCGGCAGCCTCAATGTGCTGTCGCTGCACGGCTGCACCGCCGCCAAGGCCGGCCTGGAGGCGGGTGCCCAGGCCGTGCTGGTCGGCGGCCTGAACTCCGCCTTCCGTCAGTACCTGATGGAGGAGTTCGCCGCGGCGGGCATCCGTGCCGTGACCGCCTCCGGGGAGGAGGAGATCGCCGGCGTCGCCCCGGAGAACATCTGCAACCGCAGCATGCTCGGCATGGGCGCCCAGCTGGAGCTGACCACCGAGCTCCGGGCCGCGATGTTCGCCCCGGGCAAGAACGACCGGTTCGACCGCGCGGCCAATACGCTGCCGCTGTTCTGGAGCTTCACGGCGGCCGTCCGGGCCGCGATCCAGCGGCTGGAGGCGACCCAGCCCGTGCTGTGACACTCGGCTCACCCGCCGTGCCATGCCCGCCGGGCGAACTGGGCAGGGGTCAGCCCAGCTCGTACGCCAGCACGTAGGTGTGGGTGCCGGACTCATCGACGGTCAGCCGGAACTCGCCGGTGATCCCGGCCAGTTCGCCCGACCCCGTGCCCGGCACCACGCGTATCGTCACCTCGGTGGTGTCCCAGGCGGCATGTTGGAGCACGAACGAGCCAGCGCGCCCGTCCAGTTCGCCCGTCACGTGCTCCACCGCGACGTAGGAGGCCGGCCCGCCCGACACGTCGCCGACGGACAGCATCCTCACCTCGCCGTGCCCGCTCAACCCGCCGGTGAAGGTCTTGGCGATCCTGACCCGGCCGAAGGTGGAGCCCGCCTCGTGCTGCTCCGTCTCCACCGGCTCGAACGCCGTCACCGCGAACGACCCGCTCGCCTCCGCCATGGCACGCTCCCCTCGTCGGTTCCCACCAGCGGCCGGGCCGAACCCGTCGACGCGTCCACCCGTTCACCGGTGCACCCGCGCATGCGGCCGACCCGCACGATCGATACCTGGTCGACCGTGGGTGAAGCCTCGCACGCGCCACTGACAATCGAGCCCGCACTACCGCCCCGGCCGCCTCAGTGGTCCCAGCGCAGCGCCAGCAGCGCCGCGTCGTCGGCCAGCCCCGGGTCGCCGACCCAGCCCCGGACGTCCGCCAGCACGGCGTCCAGCAGGTCCGCCGGGCTGCTGCCGTGCAGTCCGGGCAGCCGCTCCGCCAGCGGGTAGAACCGGCCGTCGGCGTCCCGGGCCTCGGACACCCCGTCGGTGTGGAGCAGCAGCAGGTCGCCCGGGCTCGGATCGAAGCGGCTCGCCGAGTAGTCCTGCCCGGTCAGCTCGCGCAGGCCCAGCGGCGGCGCCGGCACGGCCGGCGCCAGCTCGTCCACCCTGCCCGCGCGGCGCAGCAGCGGGGGCGGATGCCCGCAGTTCACCACCCGTACCGGCTCCCGGCCGGCCGGGACGTCCAGGAGCAGCGCGGTGGCGAACCGCCCGTCACCCGGCCGGGCGGTGAGCGCCGCGTCGAGCCGCTCCGCCAGCCGCCCCGGGTCGGGCTCGGTGCGCGCCGCCTCCCGGAACACCCCCAGGACGTCCGCCGCCGTCTCCACGGCCGGGAGCCCGTGCCCCTGCACGTCCCCCAGCAGGATCCGCACCCCGAAGCGGGTCTCCACCACGGCGTACAGGTCCCCGCCGATCCGCGCCTCGGCGGTCGCCGCGACGTACCGCACGGCCAGCCGCAGCGGCCCGATCCGCTCGGCGGGCGGTCGCAGCAGGGCCCGCTGGGCCGCCTCGGCCACCGTCCGCACCTGGTACAGCTCCCGCTCCCGGGCCGCCACCAGCAGCACGCTGGCCGCGCTGGCCAGGGTCGCGGCCAGCACGGTGACCGGCACGCTGATCCGCACCGAGAGCGGCAGCACGGTGTTGGTCGACTCCAGTACGCCGACCGCCAGCAGTGCCGCCGCACCGACCAGCAGCGGTACCCGGGCCTTGCGGGTGGTGGCACCGACGAGCACCGGGGCCACGGCGAGCAGCGGCGACAGGGTCGCGCCCGGGCCGAGCGCCAGGGCCGCCACCACGGCGGCGACCAGCAGCACGAGGGCGCCGTACAGCAGCAGCCGGGTCCGCCGTGGCAGGTGCAACGGCGGAAGCCCGTCCGGGCCGTCGGCGCTCACGCGAACTCCTCCAGGAATCGAAGATGCTTCGGGCCCCGAGGGCCTTCGAACCACTTTCCCCGCCCGGCCCCGGGTCAGCACCTCGGCGCGGGCCCGACGGGGCCGCGCACTACCCTTGGCCGGGAGATGAGACGCAAGAGCCACCGCCCGACCTCCCCCCTCCCGCAGCGCCGCGGCGTTGACCCGGTTCACCTGCGGCTGCCGCCGGAGGGTGACTGGCCGACGGTCCGGGATCACCTGGTCGAGCGGCTGCCCGCGGTGGCCGCGGCGCGGATCGAGACGGCACTGCGCGACGGCGAGATCGTCGGCGAGCAGGGCCCGATCGCCTACGACGAACCGTTTCGCCCCGGTGCGCACCTGTGGTTCCACCGGGACCACCCGGAGGAGGTGCCGGTCCCCTTCGAGCTGGTGGTGCTGCACCGCGACGAGCACCTGGTGGTCGTCGACAAGCCACACTTCCTGGCCACCACCCCGCGCGGCCGGCACGTGGTGGAGACGGCGCTGTCCCGGCTGCGGCACGACCTCGACCTGCCCGTGCTCAGCCCCGCGCACCGGCTCGACCGGCTCACCGCGGGCCTGGCCATGTTCGTGGTCCGGGCCGAGGAGCGCGGCGCCTACCAGACGCTGTTCCGGGACCGCCAGGTGCGCAAGGAGTACCGGGCGGTCGCCCGGTACGACCCGGAGCTGAGCCTGCCGCGCACGGTGCGCAGCCACATCGTCAAGGAGCGCGGGGTGATCGCCGCCCGGGAGCTGGACGCGCCGCCGAACAGCGAGAGCCGGATCGACCTGCTGGAGCACCGCGACGGCCTCGCCCGCTACCGGCTGAGGCCGCTCAGCGGGCGCACCCACCAGCTGCGGCTGCACATGAGCGGGCTGGGACTCCCGATCCTCGGCGATCCGGTGTACCCGGTGGTGCTGCCCGAACCGGCCCCGGACGACTTCCGCCGGCCGCTGCAACTGCTCGCCTCGGCCATCGAGTTCACCGACCCGCTGACCGGGCGGGAGCGCCGCTTCGAAAGCCGCCGCACGCTCGCCGCATGGACCGACCCGTCCGGCTGGCGGGCCGGAGGCTGACCGTGGCCTGACCGGGCTCCCGTCCTGACTCCCGGCCCGGCCGGGCTCCCCTCCCCTCCCCACCAGGCCGGGCTCCCGGCCGGACCCGGCCTGGCCCGGTCCTAGGCCCAGGCCAGGCCCGGTACTAGGTCCGGCCGACGATCTAGGGCGAACGGAGGATCCGGTCCCGGTACCGGCGGCCGATCCGCCGACGGCGCCGAGGCGCGATCGTTGGGCCATGAACGCAGCAGCGCACACCGCACCCGCCCCCGTCGCCCTGGTCACCGGCGCCTCCCGCGGCCTAGGGCTGGCCCTCGCCCACGCCCTCGCCGCCGAGGGCTGGCGCCTGGTGATCACCGCCCGCGGCGCGGCCGAACTCGCCGACGCCGCGGCCGGCCTGGCCGTCGTCACCGAGGTCGTCGCCCTGCCGGGCTCCATCGTCGACGACGACCACCGGGCCCACCTGGCCGAGGCCGCCGAGCGCCTCGGCGGCGCGAGCCTCCTGGTCAACAACGCCGGTACGCTCAACGGCGCCGCCGCCCCGGGCAGCGAGCCGCTGCCCCGGCTGGCCGACTTCCCGCTGCCGGACCTGCTGGAGGTCTTCGAGGTCAACGCGCTCGCCCCGATCGCGCTCACCCAGCTCGTCCTGCCCCAACTGCGCGCCCACTCCGGCGCGGTGCTCAACATCAGCTCGGACGCCGCCGTGGTGCCCTACCTCGGCTGGGGCGGCTACGGCGCCAGCAAGGCCGCGCTCGACCTGGCCACCGCCGTACTCGCCCGGGAGGAGCCGGAGTTGAGCGTCTGGGCGGTCGACCCGGGCAGCATGAACACCCGGATGCTGCTGGAGGCCAGCCCCGGCGAGGACATCTCCGGCGAGCCGCTGCCGGAACAGATCGCGCCCGTCCTGCTCGGCCTGCTGCGCGACCGAACCCCCTCCGGACGCTATCGCGCCGAGGACCTGGCCGCGGTGCCGGCGGCCGACCGGGGTGGGCGATGACTACCCTGGCCGAGTTGGGTCTCGACGTGACCGTCCCGCCCGAACTCTCCGCCCGCGCACCGGCGGAGGCGCGCGGCGGATCCCGGGACGGCGTGCGGATGCTGGTCGGCCGGCGGGCCACCGGCGCGGTGGAGCACCGCCGGTTCGCCGGCCTGCCCGAGGTGCTGCGCCCGGGTGACCTCCTGGTGGTCAACAACTCGGCCACGCTCCCGGCCGCGCTGCCCGGACGGCTGCCGGACGGCACCCCGGTCGCGCTGCACCTGTCCTCCGCCCAGCCGGACCAACAGGGCGCCCACCTGGTCGAGTTGCGCCGGGTGGAGCCGGGCAGGGCGGCGTCCTACTACCCGCCGGGGGTGTCACCGGCCCGCCCGGGCCTGCGCGTCGCGCTGCCGGCGGGCGGCGTGGCCGAGCTGGCGCAGTCCTTCACCGGCCGCCTCTGGTACGCCGAACTGGACCTGCCCGCACCCCTGTTGCGCTACCTGGAGCTGCACGGTCGGGCGATCCGGTACGGCTACGTGGACCGCGACTGGCCGATCGAGGCCTACCAGACGGTCTTCGCGACTGTCCCCGGCAGCAGCGAAATGCCCAGCGCCGCACGTCCGTTCACGCCCGGTACGGTGACGCGGCTGGCCGGTCGGGGGGTGCTGGTCGCGCCGATCACCCTGCACACCGGGGTGGCCTCGCCGGAGGCCCACGAGGCCCCGTACGCCGAGCGGTTCCACGTCCCGGCGGCCACCGCCCGGCTGGTCGGCCACGTCCGCGCCGGGGGCGGGCGGGTGATCGCCGTCGGCACCACCGTCGTCCGCGCCCTGGAGTCGGCGGTCGCACCGGACGGCACTCTCCAGGAGGCGGACGGCTGGACGGAGTTGGTCATCACCCCGGAGCGCGGGGTCCGCGCGGTGGACGGCCTGCTCACCGGCTGGCACGAGCCGCGCGCCTCCCACCTGCTGATGCTCGCCGCGGTCGCGGGCCGCCCGCTGCTGGCGTCCTGCTATCGCGAGGCGGTTCAACGGCGTTACCTGTGGCACGAGTTCGGCGATGTCAATCTGCTGCTGCCGGACTGAGTCGAGGCTGAGCTCCGCAGCGCGCGCCGGTCAGGCCAGCAGGGTGCGCGCCACGAGCTCGGTGTCCAGGTACTCGCGGACGGCGGTGATCAGGCCGTTCTCCACGGTGAACACGCCCAGGCAGTGGTTCTCGTACGCGGTGCCGTCGGCGGCCGTCCCGACGGCCGTCCACTCGGCCACCGCCCGCGGGCCGTCGGCGAGGACGCCGGTCAGGGTGAGGACGGGCAGGCCGTCGGGGTCGAACAGGGTGCCGACCCGGCCGAGGAAGTCGCCGAAGATCTCCTGCTTGCCGCGCCAGGTGCGGGAGAGCTCCAGGCTGCCCGGGAAGGTCCAGGTGGCGTCCTCGGCGAACAGGGTGATGGCGGCGTCGAGTTCACCGGCGGCGAGCCGGGTGACGTACTCGGTGACGACGGTGCGGGCGTCGGTCTGCTGCATGGTGGGCTCCTGTGGTCCGTCCGGCCGGGGCTGTCCCGCCGTGGCACCAGCAAAGCCCGGGGGTCGTACGGGCGGCCAACAACCCCGGGTGCCGGCCGACAGCCGTCAGTTGTTCACGCAGGTGGGAAGTCCGGCGGCAGCTCCAGTTCGAACCAGACCACCTTGCCGTCCCCGGTCCGGCGGCTGCCCCAGCGGTGCGCCAGCTCGTTGACCAGGTGGATGCCGCGCCCGCCCTCGTCCTCGGTGCGGGCCTGGCGCATCCGGGGCGTCCCGCTCTCCTGGTCAGCCACCTCCACGGTGAGCACCCGGTCGCAGAACAGCCGCAGCTGGGTGGGCGATCCGGCGTGCACCAGGGCGTTGGTGATCAACTCGCTGGTCAACAGTTCGGCCCAGTCGGTGAGTTCGGCCAGTCCCCAGGTGGTGAGCGTCTCGCGGGTGAAGCGGCGCGAGTGGGCGACCATCGCGTGGTCTCCGGTGAGCGGCAGGGCGGCGATCCGGTCGGCGCCCGCCGGGCGGACCTGCGCCATGATGACGGCGATGTCGTCCTCGGAGGTGGGCCCGGTGAGCCGGGTCAGGACGGCGTCGCAGGTCTGCTCCAGCGAGCGGCGCCGGTCGGCGACGGTACGGCGGAGCAGGTCCAGGCCCTCGTCCAGGTCGTGGCCGCGGCGCTCGACCAGCCCGTCGGTGTAGAGGGTCAGGATGGCCTGCTCGGGGAGGGTGAACTCGACGCTCTCGAACGGGACTCCGCCCACGCCGAGCGGCGCGCCGGCCGGCAGTTCGACCAGGCGGGCGTTGCCCTCGGCGTCGGCGACCACGGGTGGCAGGTGGCCGGCGCCGGCGGCGGTGCAACTGCGGTCCGCCGGGTCGTAGACCACGCAGACGCAGGTGGCGAACTGGTCCTCGCCGAGGGCTGCGGTGGCCTCGTCCAGTCGGTGCAGGACCCGGGTCGGGCTCAGCTCCAGGGTGATCAACGTCCGTGCCACCGTACGCAGTTGGCCCATAGTGGCGGCGGCCCGGATGCCGTGGCCCATCACGTCGCCGACGATCAGCGCGACCCGCCCGGAGGACAGCGGCACCACGTCGAACCAGTCGCCGCCGACCTCGCTGACCACACTGCTGGGCAGGTAGCGGTAGGCGAGTTCCAGGCCGAGGGTGCGGTGGATCTCCTGGGGCAGCAGGCTGCGTTGGAGGGTCAGTGCGGTGTCCCGCTCCCGCCGGTAGAGCCGGCCGTTGTCGATCGCCAGCGCGGTGCGCGCGGCCAGCTCCTCGGCCAGTGAACGGTCCGCCGGGCCGAACGGCACCGGATTGTGGGTGCGGATGAACTCCGCGCCGCCGAGTACGAGTCCGCGCGCCACCAGCGGCACCATCAGGTACGAGTGGATCCCGGCGGCCAGCCCCGGCTCCACCCGGTCCGGGGCCGCGACGATCCGCCGCAACTCCCGCTCGGTCACCTCGGAGACCAGGATCGAACGCCGGGTGCGCAGGCTCTGGGCGTACACCTCGGCCGACTGCGAGGTCTCGCCGACCTGGTCCGCGGCCGCCGTCATGCTGCCGTCGGGCGCCGTCTCCCCGACCGCCACCGCCCGCATCAGCACCGGTCCGACCTTCGGCACCGGCTCCGGCTCCTCACCGCCGAGCACCGCGTCCCGCAGGTCCACGGTGACGAAGTCGGCGAAGCGCGGCAGCACCACGTCCACCAACTCCCGTGCGGTGCGGTGCAGATCGAGCGTGGTGCCGATCCGGTTGCTGGCCTCGTTCAGCAGACCCAGCCGCTGCTGGGCGGCCCAGGCCTCGTCCAGCGCCTGCTGCCGGGCGGCGGCCGCGTCGCGCTCCCGGGTGAACAGCAGGGCGTTGTCGATCGACACCGCCGCCCGGACCGCCAACTCCCCGGCCAGCGTGAGGTCGTCGTCCTCGTACGGGCGCTCGACCAGGGTCCGGTAGAAGCCCGCCACACCGACCGGATTGCCGCGCGCGATCAGCGGCACGACCATGAACGAGCGCACGTTCTGCTCCCGCACCGCGGCGGTGCGCACCGGATCGTCGGCGAACCAGGCCATCCCCTCCTCGTCCATCCGCGGCACCAGCACCGGCCGCCGGTGCGCCAGGCTCCACGCGTACGGCGAACCGGGCAGGAAGCGGTGCACCCCGCCCAGCCGGGCGATCGGCGTCAGCGTCGAGCCGCGCACCGAGTGGAACGCCATCCGCCGCAGCAGCGCCGAGCCGTCCTCCGGCGCGCGGACCTCCCGCTCGCCGCGCACCAGCTCCTCCAGCACCTCCACCACCACCGTGTCGGCCAGCCGGGGCGTCGCCACCTCGGCCAACTCATGGGCGGTGCGGTCGAGATCGAGCGTGGTGCCGATCCGCGCCGACGCCGCGTTGACCAGCGCCAGCCGCTCCTGCGCGGCCTTCGCCTCGAGCAGCGCCTGCTGCCGGGCCAGCACGGTCTGGTGCTGGCGCAGGTACAGCCGGGCGTTGTCGATCGCGACGGCCGCCCGGGAGGCCAGCTCGTCACCCAGGGTGATGTCGGCCTCCGCGAAGGACTCGCGCTCGCCGCGCCGCGAGTACACCACCATGCCGAGGGTGGTGCCGCGCGCCACCAGCGGCGTGATCCGCACCGAGCGCGACCGGTCGCCCAGGAACGCCCGGCGGCGGCTCTCGCTCAGGCTGTCGGCCAGCGGCGCCAGCTCCCAGGACGGCACCACCACCGTCCGCCCGGTGATCAGCGCCCGGGCGTAGGGGGAGTCCGGCGGCAGCTCGTACACCGCATCCACCGGCAGCGCTTCGGCCGGGTAGAGCGGATCGGCGGAGGTCAGCGCCAGCCGGCGGACCGACTGCGGGGCGTCCGGGACGGGCGGCTCGACATTGCGCCCGGCGATCAGCGCCTCCAGCGCGAACACCCCGCTCAGGTCCGCGACCCGGGGCACCATCGCATCGGCCAGCTCCCGGGCGGTCTGCCGGAGGTCCAGCGTGGTGCCGATCGAGGCGGTCGCGTCGACCAGCAGGGACAGCCGCTCCTGCGCCCGGGCCGCCCGCGCATCCGCGCGGTAGCGCCCTGTGATGTCGATGACGGTGGCGCTCACCCCGAGCACCCGCCCGCCCCGGTCCGCCAGCCGGAAGTACGAGGCCGACCAGGCGTGGTCCCGCTGCGGATTCCCCGGCGTACGGCCGTGCGAACGGAAGTCCACCACCGGCCGGCCGCTCGCCAGCACCTGCCGCATCACCGCCTCGGCCTCGGCGCCGTTGATCCCCGGCAGCACCTCGGTGAGCCGGTGGCCCAGGTGCTCCCCGACCGTCAGCCCGTTGGCCAGGGCCAGCGCCTCGTTCAGCCGGACGTACCGCAACTCCGTGTCGAACACGGCCATGCCGACCGGGGACTGGGTGAAGAAACCGTCCAGCACGGCCAGGTCCGACTGGATCCGGCGCAAGGTCGTCACCTCGGACGCCACCGCCAGCACCAGCGGCACCCCGCCGGGCCCGCGGACCGGATGGGTGCGGAACTCCAGGTTCACCAGATGCCCGTCCCGGTGCCGCACCGGAAACACCCCGGACCACTCCCGGCCCGCCAGGATCTCCCGGAACAGCTCCAGCACCTCGGGCCGCTGCTCGTCGGAGGTCAGCAGCCGGGCCGCCTTCGCCCCCACCGCCTCGTCCGCCCGGTAGCCGAGCAGTGCCTCCGCGTCGCCGCTCCAGTGCAGGATCCGCCCGTCGGCCTCGATCAGCGCCGTGGCGATCGGAACCAGCAGCAGGGCGTCCTGCTGAGGCTCCCCCCGGCGCTGCGCGTCGTCGTCCACCATGGCCAGAGAACCGCCCGGAGCTCGTTCCCACCAGCCCTGCCATCCTCGCACGCGGTCCCCGCGCCCCGCCCCTCGTGCCCCCCGCACACCGCGTCCCTCAAACCCCGCCCGGCCCCACGCCTCCCGAGCAGCCGCCACCCGCCACTCCGGCGGCCCATCCACCGCCCCGCCCCCGCACAGACAGCCGGCGGGCCCGGCCTCCTACGTCCGCCCGCGCAGTGCGTGGCGCTTGCCCCCGGCGGGGAGCCGCCTGCTGCGCGCGGGAAGTCGGCGGGCCCGGTGCGGTCAGCGGGCGGCGGTGGCGGGTACCCGGGAGAGGGGTGTGGGCTGCGGGGGCGGGGTGGCGCGGCGGGCGGCGAGGGCCAGGGCGGCGCCGATGAGGCAGAGGGCGGCGGCGACCAGGACAGCGCGGTCGGTGCCGGTGGCCAGGGCGTCGGCCGCGGGCCCGGGGCCGGAGGCGGTGGGGTGGGCGGAGCCGGCGACGGCGACCGTCACGGCCACACCGAGGGCCGAGCCGATGTAGCGGGAGGTGTTGTTGGCGCCCGAGCCCATGGCGGCGCGGTGGGCGGGGACGCTGCTGACCGCGAGGCGGGCGAGGGCCGCGTTGAGGACGCCGCTGCCGAGGCCGGCCACCGCCAGGCCGGGCGCCAGCCGGAGCCAGGAGGAGCCGGGCGTGAGCCCGTACAGTCCGGCCTCGCCGAGGCCGCAGATCAGCAGGCCGAGGGCGACCTGAGTGGTGGCCGACAGGTGGGCGGCCAGTCGTCGGGCCTGGAGTGCGGCGATCACGGACAGGCCGGACCACAGGGCGAGCACACCGCCCGCCGCCAGGCCGGAGAGGCCGAGCACGTCCTGGAGCAGGGTGGGCAGGTAGCTCATGAACCCGACCAGCGAGAGCCCGGTGAACAGGGCGCCGCCCGTGGCGGCGATGAAGCCGGGGCTGCGGAACAGCGCCAGGTCGAGCATCGGCTCGCGGACCGTGGCCTCGACCACCACGAAGGCGACGAGCAGCCCCACGCCACCCGCGAGCAGCGTCACCGCCGTGGGCCGCCCCCAGCCGCTGCGGCCCTCGGCGAGTCCGGCGATGAGCAGGGTGGTTCCGGCGGCGAGGGTGAGCACGCCGTACGGGTCGAGCGGGCGGGGCCGCTCGGCCCGGGATTCGGTGAGGCAGGTGGCGGCGCCGGCGGCCACGGCGGCCGAGACCACGGCGAGTCCGCCGCCGACTGCGCGCCAGCCGGCCCACTGCTGGACGAGCGCGCCGTAGACCGGCCCGACCGCGATGCCGAGGCCGACGGCCGCGCCCCAGATCCCGAGCGCCCGGATCCGGCCGGGCCCGGCCGGATGGGCGTGGCTGATCAGGCCGAGCGCGGGCGCCAGGATCGCGGCGGAGGCGATGCCGAGCAGGACCCGGGCGGTCAGGTAGACGGCGCCGCCGGGGGCGAGGGCGGCCAGGGCCTCGGCGGCGGCGAACAGCAGCACGCCGACGGTGAAGACCCGTTTGCGGCCGTGGTCGTCGGCGGCGCTGCCGGCGGTGAGCAGCAGGGCCGAGATGCCGACCAGGGTGCCGGTGAGGATCCAGGTGCGGCCGGAGGGGCCGAGGTGGGCGGCCTGGGCGGTGGCGGCGAGCGAGGCGGTGGGGGCGGTGTAGGCGACGGTGACCAGGGCGGTCGCGGCCGCGGTGACGGCGAGCGTGGCGCCGGGCCGTACGGCTGTGGCGGAGCCGGGTGGTGCGGGGGACATGGGTGTTCCCTCCGGAGGGCGGACCATTGAGTCTGGTGAATGAACCTTCGCGGGCAAGACGCTACCACCTAAAGTCTGTTCATTGAACCCGCATCGACAGTGGACTACGCTGGCCCGCATGGCGCTGGGAACCGACTACGAACTGCAGGACTGCGCACTGGCCCGCGCCCTGGAGGTGATCGGCGAGCGCTGGAGCCTGTTGATCCTCCGCGACGCGTTCTACGGCGTGCAGCGCTTCAACGACTTCCTCGCCCACCTCGGCATCCCGCGCGCCGTCCTCACCGCGCGTCTCAACGCCCTGGTCGCCGCCGGGGTGCTGCGCAAGGAGCCGTACCAGCAGGCGCCGCTGCGCAACGGCTACCTGCTCACCGATGTCGGCCTCGAACTCTGGGGACCGCTCTACCAGTTGAGCCGCTGGGGCGGCCGGCACGCCACCCCGGGCGGCCCGCACCACCTGTTCGCGCACGTCGTCTGCGGCACCGATCTGGACCTCATCGGCGCCTGCCCGACCTGCGGTGGCGGACCCGTCCCACCGACCGAGGTCGCCATGCGCCCCAACCCGGCCCGCACCGGCGGTCACCGCGAGGACCCGGTCTCCCGCGCCCTGGTTCGCCCGCACCTGCTCCTCGAACCGATCGCCTCGGCCGCGGCGGCCTGACGGGGTGCCCCCGAGGCCGCCGGCAGCTTGCCGACGGCCTCGGGGGGCTCTGGGGGAGCCGGGTGCCGGTCAGGAGTGGAACCGGACCTCCGGGTTGGCGGCGGTCGGGCCGTCCAGCAGCGGCTGGTCGAGGCCCTTCAACTGGAGGTCGAAGAACGCCGCGACGTACTGGCGGGTGAGTTCGACCGCGCGCTTGCCCGTCATGGTGGTGTCCGGGCCCTGGGGGAGGCCGAGCCCCTCGAAGAAGAGCGGGAAGTCGGTGAAGCTGCCGTGGTCGGTGCCGTCGAAGGTCAGCCATCGCTTCCAGCCGTCGAGCCGCTGCCAGCTGTCGGTCCAGCTGCCGTCCTCGGCGCCGTCGGGCAGCGGGTGGCCGATCATCAGGTACGGCTTGCCGCCGATGCCGGACTCGGGCACCTCGTAGTCCATGGTGCCGTCCAGGTCGGCCCCCGCCCTGATCCGGTCGTCGGTCAGCAGCGCCGGGACGCTGGCCGCGCCGCCGGCGGAGTGCCCGGCCATGCCGATCCGGTCGCGGTCGATCATGCGGGCGTGGCGCCAGGCCGGGTGGGGTCGGTCGGTCAACTGGTCGATGACGAAGGAGACGTCCTTCGCCCGGCTCTCGTCCAGGCCCTTCCAGGCCTCGGGGGTGGTGAGCTTGCCGCACTCCACGCAGGGGAGCGTCTGCCCGTCCGGGAGCGTGGTGCCGGTGTTCTCGTAGGTGTGGTCGACCAACGCGACCACGTACCCGCGGCTGCCCAGGTCCTCGGCGAGGCTGGTGAGGGAGGTGCGCGGCATGGTGAAGCCGGGGGAGAGGACCACCAGCGGGAAGTGGCCGCCCTGGGGGCGGGCGTCGGTCCTTGACCACGTCCGGGTGTTGGTCACCGACTCGGTCGGGACGGTGTTGCCCGGGAGCTTGCCGTCCAGCAGCATCCGGGCGGCCGCGGCCGTCATGTACGGGGCCGGGCTGCCGGTGCCGGTGTGTGCGGGGTAGTACATCGTGACCATCAGCTGGCGCGGCCCGGTGGAGGGGACCCATGGGTCCGGCCGGTGCTGGTCGACCAGGTGCAGCACCTCCTGCCCGACGGCGTACGGCCCGGTCGGGCGCGGGAGTTCGAGGTGGAGGGCGCTCGGCGCGGTGCCGCTGGCCGGGCCGCTCGTGGCCGCGGCCGTGGTGGCGGGCGCGGCCACGGCCGGTGCGGCGGCGACGGAGAGGGGCAGGGCGAGCAGCAGCGCCGCTGCGGCGGCGGTGCTGGTGCGAAGTCGGCTCGAGTGTCGGCTCATGTGGGCGACGGTAGGCCGCGGACAAGGGAGTTGACGTCGGCTCGGCGGTGTACCGATCCCTTCCGGGAGGGACCGGCTGCGCCCCCTAGGGGTCGGCCTGGGCGGGCGGATTCAGTCGATCGCCCCCAGGATCGTCGCGTTGGCCAGGCCGCCCGCCTCGCGCATGGTCTGCAGCGCGAACCGCCCGCCGCTGCGGGGCGGTTCGCGCACCAGCGTGGTCGTCAGCCGGGCGCCGCCGGCGCCCGGCGGGTGGCGGAGGGCGATGGCCCCGCCGTTGACCTTGAGCCTGGCCGGATCGGCGCCGGTCTCCTGCGGCGAGGCCAGGCCAGGCCAGGCCAGGACGACGCTCGCGAAGGCCTTCGTTCACCAGGGCCGGGTCGACGCCGCTGCGCCCCATCAGGGCCTGGAGGGCCCGGAGGCCCGCGCCGAGAGCACCTCCGCCCACGGGCGGGCCTACGCCGCGCCCAGCGGATGCGGGGACCGGTGCACCAGTCCGCCGACCGTCACCGTCAGCCGCCCCCGGGCGAACCGGACGCTCCCCTCGGTGCGCAGCGACTCGTGCAGCGCGGCCCGGAAGCCGGGGGAGAAGGGCTCGTCCACCCCCAGGACACGCTCCGCCCGCCCGTGCAACTGGGCCGGCAGCAGCCCGCGAAGTCGTCACACGGGCAGGAAGGAGGCCCAGCGTATTCGCCCGAACGCGCCCCGCCCCGTCAGCGCCCCGCCGCGCCGAACCCGACCTGCAGCCGCCGCAGCAGCGCCGTGCCCGCAGGGTCCACCGACCGCCGGGTGTTGGCCAGTACCACCACCCCCACCTGCTGCTCCGGGTCGAAGGCGACGAAGGAACTGAACCCGCCCGTCCCCCCGTTGTGCCACAGCTGCAGGTGCCTGCCCTGCTGGGCGTGCAGTCGGTGGCCGAGCCAGCCGAGGTGCGTCCAGGCGAACGGGTTGACCCGGTGCAGGGTCTCCCGGGTGAGCAGGATCGCGGGCGTCAGCGGCGCGTCCGGCTCGCGGTCGGCGGCCAACTGCGCCCGCAGGAGGGTCGCGAGGTCGGCGGCCGTGGAGCGCAGCCCGCCCATGCCCGGCAGCGCCGCGAAGTCCCAGGACGGCACCGGACCCCCGCCCGCGGCGTGGCCGCGCGCCAGCCGTTCGGACTGCTCGGCGTCCGGCCGCAGGCAGGTGTCCGCCAGCCCCAGCGGGGTGCACACCTCGCGCGCCACCAGCTCCCCGTACCCGGTGTCGGCCCGGTGGGCGAGGGCCAGCCCGAGCAGCCCGGCGCCGAGGTTGGAGTAGCGGAAGTTGCGCCCGGGGACGGAACACAGCCGCGTCCGGGCGAGCCCGGAGAGTACGCGCCCGGCGGTGCAGTGGGCGTACGGGTCGGGCCTGTTGGGCCGGAGCAAGGCCCGCAGCATCATGCCCCGGGGGAGCCGGGGGAGCCCCGAGGTGTGGGTGGCGAGGTGTCGCAGCGTGATCGCCTCCCCGCCCCGGGCGGGGACGGTCGCCGGCCCGGGGAGCACCTCCGCGAGCGGCTCGTCGAGGCGTACCGTCTCGTCGAGCGCCAGCCGCGCGAGCACCAGCGAGGTGAACACCTTGCTGACGGACCCGATGTCGAACAGCGTGTGCGCCCCGGGCACCCCGCCACCCGGGCTCGTCCGCCCGACGCCGTGGATCTCCACGGCGCCCCCGGCCAGCCCGGCGACCACCGCGCCGACGTGCCGGTCCGCGAGCCGGTCGGCGGTCTGTTCCACGAGGCGGGCGAGTTCGTTCATGGGCGTGAGCCTAGGCGCCCGCGACCTGCGAAGTCGTCCGCCCGGAAGATGAGTTCGACCGCCCTGGACGCTCCCCGGGGTCCACGCCCCGATCCGCCCGGCCGCGCCCCGCGTTGTTCGGCTGTCGGGCCCCGAGAGCGATGCCCCCTCGCCCTCCCCGCCCCGCTGCTCCTCGTCCTCCCCGCGCCCCTACCCCTCGCCCTCCCCGAGCGCCGCCCGCAGTCTCGCCGCGACCTCCGCCGCCCCCGCCTCGTCCGGGTACTTCCGCCGCGGCCAGAAGAACCCGCGCAGCCCGTCCTTCGGATTGCGCGGCACCACGTGGACGTGCAGGTGCGGCACCGACTGGCTGATCCGGTTGTTCGCCGCCACGAAGCTGCCCGCCGCGCCCATCCCCCGCTCGACCGCCGCCGCCACCCGCTGCACCCGCAGGAAGAACGGCCCGACCTCCTCGGCCGGCAGGTCCGCCAGGGTCCGGTGGTGGGCGCGCGGCACGACCAGCACGTGGCCGGGGAACAGCGGCCGGCGGTCCAGGAAGGCCACCGCCGTCCCGTCGTCGAGCACCCGGTGCGCGGGCTCCTCGCCGGCCACCACCGCACAGAACACGCAGTCCATCCGTCCATTCAAACCACCGGTCGCGCCCCCGGCACCCCCGCAAACCCGGCTCGGCCCCGCGTCACCCGTCCGGCGGCCGACCGGGTGCGCCCGCCCCCACACCGGGCGCACGGTGCAGCGAGGGGGCAGGGGGACGGATCGACGCGGCGCACCCGCGCCGCACGAGGAGGTGGCCCGGATGTCGGGCAAGTTCGAGGTCTACCAGGACGCCGGCGGCAAGTACCGGTTCCGGCTCAAGGCGGGCAACGGCGAGATCGTCGCCACCGGCCAGGGCTACGTCAGCAAGGACGCCGCCCACAAGGGCGTGGAGGCCGTCCAGCGGGCGGCCGACGGCGCCCCGGTGGTCGACGTCCCGAAGGCCGCCTGACCCGGGTCGGGACGCGCCGGCGCCCCGCCCCAGGGCCCGCCAGGGCCCGTCGGCGGGGCGCACCGGTCGCCGCAGCAGCCGCCCGGCCGGGCGGTACGCCCACGTGCAGCTCGCAGCTGTCCGCAGCCGCCCGCCTACTCGTACCGGTACAGCAGCGCCTCCCGCTCCGTCTGCTCGATCATCTCGACGGTCAGCGAGTCGTCCCGCAGGTGCGACAGCGTGACCTCCGCCGAGGTCGGCTGGGCGTCCTTGGCCAGCCAGTTCTCCGGCTTCCAGGCCGATCCGCGCAGGAGCGACTTCGGGCAGTGCGCGTACACCTCCTCCACGGCGACCACGATCGCGCTGCGCGGCGGCTTGCCGACGGCGGTCAGCTGCCGCAGCAGCTCCGGGTCGGTGGAGACGCAGGCCCGCCCGTTCACGCGCAGCGTGGTGTCCCGGCCGGGGACGACGAACAGCAGCCCGACCCGTCCGTTCTCCAGGATGTTGTGCAGGGTGTCCAGTCGCTTGTTGCCGGTGGCGTCCGGAATGGCCAGGGTGTACTCGTCCAGCACCGAGACCAGCCCGGCCGGCCCGCCGCGCGGGGAGACGTCGCAGCGGCCGGCGGCGTCGGAGCTGGCGACGAACACCAGCGAGGCGCAGGCGATCAGCCGCTGGGCGACCTCGTGCAGTCGGTCGACCTGCTTGCGGCGCGCGTGGTCGCCGGGCTGCTCGTAGACCTCGCGCAGCTGGGCCGCGTCGGTGAGGGCCGTCGCGGCGAGGGCGGCGAACAAGCTGTTCGGGGCGTCCGGCGCGGGGGTTGACGGTGCGGTGGCTTCCGGTATGAGGGTCATGCCGGGAATCTAGCGGAGGCCTCGCTCCGCACCACCGGTCCCGGCTGCCTCAACTCTTCGTGAAAGAGTCGCCACACCCGTCGCCACCAGCGGTTTTCCGCTCATAATGGGGCCAAGGACTCCAGCCAGCCGGAGGTGGTGGCCGTGATCGTCAGAATCTGGGCCGGGCAGGTCACGGCCGATCGCATCGAGGAGTTCTGCGCGCACCTGCTCAGCCAGGTGTTGCCGCAGTTGGGGCGGACGGACGGCTGCTTCGGTGGTGAGCTGCTGCGCTCGGTGACCGAGGGCGGGCACCGGGTGCTCGTGGTGAGTCGCTGGCGCGACGAGGAGGCTCTGCTCGGGTACGCCGGGCCGATGTGGCGGATCCGGCCGGTCTGGTCGGAGGGTGAGTTGCACTACCTCGTGCACCCCCCGGAGGTCACCCACTTCACGTCGATCGCCGCACCCGCCACACTCTGAGCCCGGCCGAGAGCCCTTGGGCCCTTGGGTCGGCCGTCACATCGGGTCGGCGGCCGTCAGATCGCCAACGGCACCGAGTGGATCTCGTCCGCCGGGTGCCCGGTCCGGTCGTGGACCCGCTGCACCGCTTCCCGGGACGGCGCTTCGGACAGGCAGTACACCGTGCCCGAATCCGGGTCCGCCCAGGCCTGCTCGAAGTGCACGCCCTCCTCGCCCTCGACCGCCAAGTCGGCCGCGTGGGCCGCCTTGAGCTGCTCCGCCGTGATCCCGACCATCCCGTGATGGACGTCCATGAACCTCATCGTCGTCGCCTCCGAGCCGTACGAATCAGAACCGTTCGGATCCGCTCGGAACCATTCGGATCCGCGCCGTACGGATCCGAACCGTACGGGCTCCCGGTCCTGCGGACCTTTCGGTCCTACCACCAGCCTCACCCTCCGCGTACGGCAGCGCCACTGCCACCACCACCACCGTCGCCGCTGCGACCGCCGTCACCACCCCGCCGCGCATTCCCCGCAAGGCCGTGAAACAGGCCACACCGGAACACTCTCCCTGGGCTCGCGTCCCGCGTGGCACAATGACGTCAACAGCAGTGACGTTCAGCGCACTCCGGGGTCGGTGAAAATCCGAACCGGCGGTTACAGTCCGCGACCCGTCCGCAGCCAGCGGCCGGTTGACCAGGTGAAATTCCTGGACCGACGGTTAAAGTCCGGATGGGAGGCGTGCGCGGGCGGACGAAGAGCAGTATCCGTGGTCCATCACGTACCGGACCGGACCACGGCCAGGTGAGCGGCGGGAGAGGTGTCTCCCGGGTCGGGTGAGCGATCTCCCGGCGGCTTCGGCACCCCGGCGACGGGACGTGTCGACAGCACTGCGAACCGTTGCCCGTCCGTGTCATCTCCCCATGCCGCCCCGGAGTCCGCGCCCCAAGCGCGAGGAGACCCGGGTGTTCACCGGCATCATCGAAGAGCTCGGCGAGGTCGTGTCGATCGAGGAGATCGGCGACTCCTCGCGAATCCGCCTGCGTGGCCCGGTGGTTCGGGACGGCGCACGCCACGGGGACTCCATCGCGGTCAACGGCGTCTGTCTGACGGTCGTCGACAGTGCTGAGCAACTGGCCGACCAGCCGGGTGAGTTCAGTGCCGACGTGATGGCGGAGACGCTGCACCGGTCCAGCCTGGGCGAGTTGGAGCCCGGCTCCCCGGTCAACCTGGAGCGCGCGATGGCGCTCGGTGCTCGGCTCGGCGGCCACCTGGTCCAGGGCCATGTCGACGCCACCGGAAGGCTGTTGAGCCGCGAGCCCGGCGAGCGCGACGCGGACGGCAACCTGCGCTGGGAGGTGCTGCGCTTCTCGCTGCCCGAGTCCGTCTCCCGCTACCTGGTGGAGAAGGGCTCGATCACGGTCGACGGCGTCAGCCTCACCGTGGTGGAGGCCGCCCGCGACAGCTTCACCGTCAGCCTCATCCCGGCCACCCTCGCACTGACCACGCTCGGCTCGAAGGCCGTCGGCGGCAGCGTCAACCTGGAGGTGGACGTCCTCGCCAAGTACGTGGAGCGGCTGCTCGAATCGCGCACTCTGCCCAACCTGCCCAACCCGCCGATCGACCTGCTCGACGCGACAACCAAGCTGCCGGACCGCGCGGCCGGGCCGTCCGCCCCGGCCGCCGACCACACCACGGGGGAGAACAAGTGAGCTGGCTCAGTGGAGAGGCGTTCAGCGTCCTCGGTGAACACGTGAAATGGGCCGACATGATCGGCAACCTGCTCGGCTTCGGCGGTCTGGCGCTCGGCTGGCGCCGCTCGGTGTGGAGCTGGCCGGTCCAACTCCTGTCCGGCGCCGTGCTGATCGCCGCCTACCTCGGGGGCCACGTCCCCGGCCTGATCGGCAAGCAGCTGATCGTCATCGTCACCGCTGCCTGGGGCTGGGCGCAGTGGCGGCGCGGCCGCCGTGACACCGGCACGATCTCGGTGCGGTTCGCGAGCTGGCCGGAGCGGGCCGCCCTGGTGGCCGGCACGGCCGTCGGCACCGTGGCCCTGGCGCTGCTGTTCACCGCCTACCCCAGCCTGTCCTGGAGCCCGTGGTCGGACGCCTACATCTTCGTCGGCACGCTCGCCGCGATGGTCGCCCAGGCACGCGGCTGGCTGGAGTTCTGGTTCGCCTGGATCGCGGTCGACGTGGTCGGCGTCCCGCTCGCCTTCAACAGCGGCTACACCTTCTCCGGCCTCACCTACTCCGTCTACTTCGTCCTGGTGCTGCTCGGCCTGCGTTCCTGGTGGCTGAGCACCCGTGAGCCGCGAGTCACGTCCTCCAACGTCCCGCAGGGAGCCACGGCATGACCGAGAACCAGAACCCCGGCAGCGGCAGCGCCCACGGCACCGCCCACGGCGCCGACGACGAGTTCGTGCTCGACCCCGTCGAGCGGGCGATCGCCGACATCGCGGTCGGCCGCGCGGTGATCGTGGTCGACGACGAGGACCGCGAGAACGAGGGCGACCTCGTCTTCGCCGCCTCCGCCGCGACGCCCGAGCTGATGGCCTTCACCATCCGCTACAGCTCCGGCGTGATCTGCGTCCCGATGACCGGCGAAGAGCTGGACCGCCTCAAGCTCCCGCCGATGACCCAGGTCAACGAGGACCGCAAGGGCACCGCGTACACCGTCTCGGTGGACGCCCGCGAGGGCGTGGACACCGGCATCTCCGCCGCCGACCGCGCCCGGACGGTACGGCTGCTCTCCTCCCCCGGCACTGAGCCGGGTGACCTGACCCGCCCCGGGCACGTCTTCCCGCTGCGCGCCGTCGAGGGCGGGGTGCTGGTCCGCCCCGGGCACACCGAGGCCGCCGTCGACCTGGCCCGGCTCGCCGGGCTGGCGCCGGCCGGCGCGATCGCCGAGGTGGTCAACGACGACGGGACGATGGCCCGGCTGCCCGAGCTGATGGCCTTCGCCCGCGAGCACGGCCTGGCGATCATCTCCATCGAGGACCTCATCGCCTACCGCCGCCGCACCGAGCTGCACGTGGACCGGGCCGCCGTCACCGCCCTGCCCACCGTGCACGGCGAGTTCACCGCGGTCGGTTACCAGGGCATGATCGACGGCGTCGAGCACATCGCGCTGGTGGCCGGCGGCCTCGGCGCGGACGGACGGCTGCCGGACGGCGAGGACGTGCTGGTGCGGGTCCACTCCGAGTGCCTGACCGGCGACGTCCTCGGTTCGCTGCGCTGCGACTGCGGCCCGCAGTTGGAGGCCTCGCTGCAGCGGGTCGCCGAGTCCGGCCGCGGCGTGGTTCTCTACCTGCGCGGCCACGAGGGCCGGGGGATCGGCCTGGCCCACAAGCTGCGCGCGTACGAGCTGCAGGAGCAGGGCCGGGACACCGTCGACGCCAACCTGGACCTCGGCCTGCCCGCCGACGCCCGTGACTACAGCATCGCGGCGCAGATGCTGGTGGACCTCGGCGTCCGCTCGCTCACCCTGCTGACCAACAACCCGCAGAAGCTGAACGCGCTCACCGACCACGGGCTCAAGGTCAAGGGACGCGAGGCGGTCGAGATCGCGCCCGGCGAGCACAACCTGCGCTACCTGCGCACCAAGCGCGACCGGATGGGCCACGACCTGCCCGGCCTCGGCTCCTGACACGACGCGGGCAGTCGAACCCGTAGCGGGTGCGACGCAAGGACCCGAACCCGTAGCGAGTGCGACGCAAGCACCCGAACCCCCGTACCGAGCAAGGACAGGAAGTAGAGACATGAGCGGCCACGGAGCCCCCGAGCTGACCATCGACGGCGCCGCCGACCTCAAGGTCGCGGTGATCGCCGCCCAGTGGCACGACCAGGTCATGAACGGCCTGCTGGACGGCGCCCACCGCGCGCTCAAGGAGCTGGGCGTGTCCGAGCCGACCGTCCTGCGCGTCCCGGGCACCTTCGAGCTGCCGGTCGCCGCCAAGCGCCTCGCCGAGCGCGGCTACGACGCCGTCGTCGCCCTCGGCGTGGTGATCCGCGGCGGCACCCCGCACTTCGACTACGTCTGCCAGGCGGCCACCGCGGGCCTCACCCAGGTCAGCGTGGACACCGGTGTCCCGGTCGGCTTCGGCGTGCTGACCTGCGACAACGAGCAGCAGGCACTCGACCGGGCCGGCCTGCCGGGCTCCGCCGAGGACAAGGGCCACGAGGCCGTCACCGCCGCCGTCGCCACCGCGGTGACGCTGCGTTCCGTGCTCTGACGCGAACTCCTGTGGCCCCGGACCGTGGACGTCCAGCCGACCGTCCACGGTCCGGGACCGTTTACCGTCCGTCCGCCCGCACGCCGTATGGTGAGTCCCATCATGGCTTCGAAGACATTCGAGGAGCTCTTCGCCGAGCTCCAGCAGAAGGCCGCCACCGGCGACCCCTCGTCCTCCCGTACCGCGCAGCTCGTCCAGCAGGGCGTCCATTCGATCGGCAAGAAGGTCGTCGAGGAGGCCGCCGAGGTCTGGATGGCCGCCGAGTTCCAGTCGGACGAGCAGACCGCGGAGGAGATCTCGCAGCTCCTCTACCACGTTCAGGTGATGATGATCGCCCGTGGGCTGACGCTCGACGACGTCTACAAGTACCTCTAGAACGCCCGTGCCCGCACTGGCACGCCTCCCTCTCCCGCAGGTCCGACAGGTAAGGAAGCAACCTCCCATGCTGCGCATCGCCGTCCCCAACAAGGGTTCGCTCTCGGGTCCCGCGGCGGAGATGCTCCATGAGGCCGGCTACCGCCAGCGCAAGGACCCCAAGGAGCTCGTGCTCGTCGACCCCAACAACGACGTCGAGTTCTTCTTCCTCCGCCCGCGCGACATCGCCGTCTACGTCGGCTCCGGCCGCCTCGACGTCGGCATCACCGGCCGCGACCTGCTGCTGGACTCGCACTCCAACGCGGAGGAGGTGCTCGCCCTCGGCTTCGCCGGGTCGACCTTCCGCTTCGCCCGCCCCGAGGGCCTGGACGTGAAGGACGTCCAGGGCCTGGAGGGCCTGCGGATCGCGACCTCCTACACGGGCCTGGTCGAACAGCACCTGGCCGACCACGGCGTGACGGCGACGGTCACCAAGCTGGACGGCGCGGTCGAGACCGCGGTGCAGCTGGGCGTCGCCGACGTGATCGCCGACGTGGTGGAAACCGGCACCAGCCTGCGCAACGCCGGCCTGGAGGTCTTCGGCGAGCCGATCCTGATCTCGGACTCCGTGGTGATCCGGCCCAAGGGCGCCGGCGAGGACGCGCGGGTCGAGCAGTTCCTGCGCCGGCTGCAGGGCGTGCTGGTGGCCCGCCGCTACGTGCTGATGGACTACGACATCCGCGCCGAGAAGGTCGGGGCCGCCGTTGCGCTCACCCCCGGCCTGGAGTCGCCGACCGTCTCCCCGCTGCACACCGAGGGCTGGGTGGCGGTCCGGTCGATGGTGCTCCGCAAGGAGGCCCAGCAGATCATGGACGATCTGTGGGGCATCGGCGCCCGGGCGATCCTGGTCACCAACATCCACGCCTGCCGCCTCTGACCTGCCCGCACGTCCGAGAGTAAAGAACGGTTCAATAGGGCGGGGATGCCGGTCGGCGTCCCCGCCCTACTGCTGTCGCATCCAGAACCACCGGAGACCCCACGTGACCACGCCGCCCGTCGAGTTCCCCGTCACCTGGGCGCCCCGCCGCACCCGCGCGGTGCTGCTGCCGGTCTGCGCCGTGCTCGTCGTCTTGTTCGTGGTGCTGGCCCTGCTGCTCCCGGCGAACTGGCAGCTCAACGACCGGATCATGATGATCGCCAGCGGTGTGCTGTTCGCCGGCGCGGGCCTGATGCTGGCCCGTCCGCGGGTGACCGCCGACGCGGAGGGCGTGACGGTGGTCAACTTCGTCCGTCGGCGCCGGCTGTCCTGGGCCGAGATCGTCCGGGTCAACTTCCGCCAGGGCGACCCGTGGGCCACCCTCGACCTGTCCGACGGCACCTCGCTCGCCGCGGTCGGCATCCAGTCCGGGGTCGGCAAGGCCCGGGCGATCGCGGACGCCCGGGCGCTGCGCGACCTGGTCGAGCACCACGCCCAGCTCTGACCGGAGGCTGCGAACACGCTTCCTACCGGCGCGCCGGTATGGTCTACGCTGGTAAAAGCGGGGCAAAACTTCGGCCCCGCCCAGAACGACCAGTACCGTACCGACCTGAGGAGTGACACTCCCCCTCGATGGACGACCCGTCCGGTAGTACCTGCGCCGCCTCGCTTCCGCTTCCCGGAAGGCAGGCGGCACTGTGATCACCGCCTGGCTGCTGTTGCTCGCCGCCCTGCTCCTGATCCTCGCCAACGGTCTCTTCGTGGCCGCCGAGTTCGCCTTCGTGACCGCCGACCGCGGCGAGGTGGAACGTTCCGCCGGGACCGGCGATGCCAAGTCCCGCCGGGTTTCCCGGGCCCTGCGGCACCTCTCCTTCGAGCTCTCCGGCGCCCAGCTGGGCATCACCGTCACCTCGCTGGTGGTCGGCATGCTCGCCGAGCCGGCCCTGTCCACCCTGCTCCAGCCCGTGATGTCGGGCATCGGGGTGCCCGACTCGGCCGCCCGAGGCGTCGCCGTGGTGGTCGGCATGGTGCTGGCCACCGTCGTGCAGATGGTGATCGGCGAGCTGGTCCCGAAGAACTGGGCGATCTCCCGCCCGCTCCAGGTGGCCCGCGCGGTCGCCGCTCCGCACATGGCCTTCTCCTTCGTCTGCCGCCCGCTGATCAGCTTCCTGAACGGCACCGCCGACCGTACGGTCCGGGCCTTCGGCATCGAGCCGCAGGAGGAGCTGGAGCACGCCCGCACCCCGGCGGAGCTGGTCTCGCTGGCCCGGCACTCGGCCAAGGCCGGCGCGATAGACGAGGAGTCGGCGACCCTGTTCGTCCGCACCCTCGGCCTGGGCGACCTCACCGCTGAGTCGGTGATGACCCCGCGGATCGACGTCGCCGCCCTCCAGCGCGACGCCACCGCCTCGGACGTCATCAACCTGACCCGGGCCACCGGCCTGTCCCGCTTCCCGGTCTACGCCGACACCGTGGACGAGGTCACCGGCATCGTGACGCTCAAGGACGCCCTCGCCGTCCCGGCCGCCCGCCGCGGCCTGGTCCGGGTCGCCGAGCTGGCCTCGCCGCCGCTGCTGGTGCCCGAGACGCTGCCCGCCGAGCGGCTGCTCGACCGGCTGCGCCGCCTCCAGCCGATGGCCATCGTGGTCGACGAGTACGGCGGCACCGCCGGCGTCGTCACCGTCGAGGACATCGTCGAGGAGATCGTCGGCGAGGTGCAGGACGAGCACGACCCGGCCGACCACCCGGACCTGCTCCCGCTGCCGGCCGTCGACGGCCTGCCCGCGTGGGAGGCCGACGGCCGAGCCCGGCTCGACCAGCTGGAGGCGATCGGCCTGAACGCGCCGGACGGCCCGTACGAGACCCTGGCCGGGCTGGTCTCCGACCTGCTCGGCAAGCTGCCCGCGGTGGGCGAGCGGGCCGAACTGCCCGGTTGGCGGCTCACCGTTACCGGCGTCGACCGGCACCGCACCAGCCAGGTCCGGGTGGAGCGCACCAGCGCGCCCGGCCTGTTCGGCGAGGGCGGGGAGGACGTCCGATGACCGTGCTCCAGCTCGTCGTCGCCGTGCTGCTGCTGCTCGGCAACGCCTTCTTCGTCGGCGCCGAGTTCGCCGTCGTCTCGGTGCGCCGCAGCCAGATCGAGCCGCTCGCCGAGGCCGGGCACAAGCGCGCCCGGACGGTGCTGCACGCGCTGTCCAACGTCTCCGCGATGCTGGCCGCCGCCCAACTCGGCATCACGGTCTGCTCGCTGGGCCTCGGTGCGCTCGCCGAGCCGACCATCGCCGCCCTCCTGGAGGGCCCGTTCCACGCGATCGGCGTCCCGTCCGGCCTGATGCACCCGCTCTCGTACGGGATCTCGCTCGCCCTGGTGGTCTTCCTCCACATGGTCTTCGGCGAGATGGTGCCGAAGAACATGGCGATGGCCGGCCCGGAGCGCGCCGCGCTCCTGCTCGGCCCGCCGCTGGACCGGCTGGCCCGCTGGCTCGCCCCGGTGATCCGGGTGCTCAACGCGCTCGCCAACGGCGTGCTGCGGCTGTTCCGGGTCGAGGCCAAGGACGAGGTCGAGTCGGTCTTCACCACCGAGCAGCTGATGTACCTGCTGGTCGACTCCCGGGACGCCGGCCTGCTCGACGAGGACCGCCAGGAACGCCTGGAGGACGCCCTGGAGCTGGGCCGCCGCCCGGTCACCGACGTGCTGCTCCGCCCCGAGCAGCTGGTCACCGTGGACCCGAAGGCGACCGCCGCCGAGGTCGAGGAACTCGCCCTGCGCACCGGGTTCTCGCGCTTCCCGGTCTCCGACGGCGACCCGGCCGGACACGGCTACCTGGGGTATCTCCACCTCAAGGACATCCTCGACGTGGACGACCCGTCGGCGCCCGTCCCGGCCCGGCTGTGGCGGCCGATCACGGTGCTGCGCGGCAGCCTCCCGCTGGACGATGCCCTCGGCGCGATGCGCCGGGCCACCTGCCACCTGGCCGCCGTGCTGGACCAGGACGGCCGGACGGTCGGCGTGGTCATGCTGGAGGACGTGCTGGAGGAACTGGTCGGCGAGATGCACGACCCGGACCACCGCACCACGGCCTGACCGGCCCCCGTTCGCCGACGGCGATTCTGCCCACAGCAGCCAACGGTTCCCATGCCGGCCACCCGCACCGCAGGGTGGTCGGCATGAGACTGCTGCTGCTGGGCGGAACGAAGTTCGTCGGACGGGCCGTCGCCGAGGAGGCGCTGGCCAGGGGCTGGGAGGTGACGGCCCTCAACCGCGGTACACAGCCCGCGCCCGAGGGCGTCCGGGTGCTGCACGGGGACCGCACCGCCGTGGACGGCCTCGCGGTGCTCGGTACGGGGGAGTGGGACGCGGTGGTGGACACCTGGTCCTGGGCCCCGGCCGCGGTGCGCGACAGCGCCCGACGGCTGAACGGCCGGGTCGGCCACTACGCGTACGTCTCCAGCCGCTCGGTGTACGACCACCCACTGCGCGCCGGGGCGGACGAGACGGCGCCGGTGGTGCCCGCCTCGCCCGACGCCACCGGCGAGGTCGGTTACGCCGAGGCCAAGCGCGGCGCCGAGCTGGCCCTGGAGCAGGAGTACGGCGGGCGCGCCCTGCTGATCCGGGCCGGGCTGATCCTCGGCCCGTACGAGGACATCGGCCGACTGCCCTGGTGGTTGAACCGGATCGCCCGCGGCGGCCCGGTGCTCGCCCCCGGTCCGCGCGACCTGCCGCTGCAGTACATCGACGTCCGCGACCTCGCCGGCTGGACCCTGGACGCGGTGGCGGCCCGGCTGAGCGGCCCGTACAACGTGGTCAGCCCGGCCGGCCACACCACCATGGGCGGCCTGCTGGAGTCCTGCGTGCGGACCACCGGCTCGGACGCCGAACTGCGCTGGACCGACCCGGAGCGGATCGTGGCGGCTGGCGTGCAGCCGTGGACGGAGCTGCCGATCTGGCTGGCGCCCGGTGAGCTCTACGACTTCCTGCACGGCGCCTCGGTGGCCCGCGCTGTCGACGCCGGGCTGCGCTGCCGTCCGGTCGCCGAGACGGTCGAGTCCACCTGGGCCTGGCTGCGGTCGATCGGTGGCGAGGCCCCGCAGCGCGCGGACCGGCCGAACGTCGGGCTCGACCCCGAGCGGGAGGCGCGGCTGCTCGACGGGTGAGCCCCGGCGGGGAGCCGGTCGTCAGCCCCGGCCGTCCATCAGCCCGTGCGGTGGACCAGACCGGGCGGTGGACCAGACCGGGCGGTGGATCGGCTCCGGCCGTCGATCAGCCCCGGTGGTGGATCAGCCCCGACCGTCGATCAGCTCCCCGTACGCCTGCACCAGGTCCGGCAGTCGCAGCGTCGCCAGGTCCTCCCGGCCAGGCGGTTGGCGCAGCAGGGAGAGTCTCAAGTCCCGGTAGGCGCAGGACTTCTCGTACAGGGTGCGGATGAACCGCCCGTTGCCCAGCTCGTCGATCCAGCCCTCGCGCACCACGTGGGTGCAGATGCTGGCCAGCTCCTCGGCGGCGTCCTCGTCCCAGCCGTCGCCGTCCCGGCCGGCCAGCGCCGCGCCGATCGCGGTCAGCTCGTTCGGCCGGTAGCTGGGGAAGTCGACCCGGGTGGTGAAGCGGGAGTTGAGGCCGGGGTTGGTGGCGAGCAGACGGTTCATCCCCTCGGGGTAGCCGGCCAAGATCACCACCAGCCGGTCCCGGTTGTCCTCGGCCCGCTTGAGCAGCACCTGGAGCGCCTCGTCGCCGTACGCGTCGCCCTTGGTGTAGCCGGAGTTGGAGAGGCTGTACGCCTCGTCGATGAACAGCACGCCGTCCAGCGCGGAGTCGATCAGGTCGTTCGCCTTGACCGCGGTCTGGCCGAGGAACTCACCCACCAGGTCGGCACGTTGGGCCTCCACCAGGTGGTCGCCGGAGAGCAGGCCGAGGGCGTGGAAGACCCGGCCGAGGATCCGCGCCACGGTGGTCTTGCCGGTGCCGGAGGGGCCGGAGAAGACGAAATGCCGCTTCGGCGGCTGGACCGGCAGGCCCTGTTCGGCCCGCAGTCGGGACATGCTCAACTGTGCGGAGAGAGCCCGTACTTGGCGCTTGACCGGCTCCAGGCCGACCATCAGTGAGAGTTCGGCCAGGGCCGCGTCCAACTCCCGTTCGTTGCCCGCGATCCGGGGCGCCGGAGGGGGAGCGGACCGGGGCTGCGCCTCACCGCGTGCCGGCAGCGGGGAGGGCGCGGCGGGACCGGCCGGGGCGCTCGCCCCGCCGGTCCGCTCGCCGGCTGCCTGCGGGGCGTTGCCCGCCAGGGCGGTGTCCGGCTCGGGCGCGGCGAGCGGGCCGTCCACCAGCGTGGCGTCCACCGAGGGCCCGCCGCCGGCCGGGGTACCGCCGGTGCCGAACTCGGCCTCGTAGAGCGGGCTTTCGGCATACCCGGGATCGTCCTGGAAGGCCGGCTCGGCGCCCGGTCCGCTGCCGTCCGGTCCCGCGCTGTCGAGTCCCGTGCCGTCGAGCCCGCCGTTGTCGAACCCACCGCCGTCCAGGCCGCCCGAGCGCCCGTCGGCGAGCAGCCCGTCCGCGAGCGAGTCCTCCGCCGAGATCGCCGCCAGCCGGGCCGAGGTGTCCATGAACGCCGGATCCGCCCGGTGCACCGCCCGGTACAGCGGCAGCGCCGCCGCGCTGCGCCCCGAGCCCTCGTACGCCCGGGCCAGCCAGTAGCGCAGCTCCTTGCGCTGCGGCTGCTCGGAGCGGCAGCGGGCCAGCGAGGCCGCCAGCGGGGCCTGGGCCTGGGCGCACATGTCCAGCCGCACCCGGGCCATGCCCGCGAAGAGCCCGGCCTCGATGCCGAGCAGGGGGTCGTCCAGCAGTCGGTCGGTGTCCCGGATCAGCTGCTCCCAGTCCTTGAGCAGGTAGGACCGGCAGGCGTACAGGAACTGCGCGGACGGGTCCTCACTGGGCGCCGGGCACTGCTCCAAAGCCCGGTCCAGCTCGGCCAGGTGGCGGCCGTCCAGCCAGTGCGAGGCGTGCGCCAGCGCGAGGTCGCGGGTGTCCTCCAGCACCGGCTGCACCCACCAGCCCAGCCAGTACCAGGAACTGAGCGGGCGCCGGTGCAGCCGCCGTTGCTCGCCGAAGCGGTTCTGGTTACGGTACATGGCCAGCAGTGCCGCCGAGGTGTCGCTGCGCAGTGCGTGCAGGCCGAGCCAGGCGTCGGCCATGCCCGGGTCGAGCCGGACGGCCGCCCGGAACTCCTCCTCGGCCCGGGCGTAGGCGCCCGCCGTGTAGGCGTCCATGGCACGCTGCCAGGCCCGGTCGGCGAGTCGGTCCGGACCGCCGGCCGTGCTGTCGGAACTGTCCACCGTCGTCACTCACGCCCCCCGCGGTGTGGCCCGGGGCTCGGCCGGCGGATCGTCTGTGCGCAGCCGGGCCGGTGGTCGTCGAGCCCCCGGGGCGCATATGCGCCTACCGGGAATCGTACCGGCGCGGGGCTGATCCGGAAGGGTGCCGTACAGGGTCAAATGCGATCGTGCACACGGCGGTTGAGCGGTCGGATGGCCGAAAAACCGCTGGCCCGGCAGGCCGGGGGAGAGGACCGGACGGCGCCCCCGGCTCACGGGGGAACAAGCCGGGGACGCCGGGTCCGAGGCGGCCGGAGCGGTGGGTTCCGGCAGCTGAGGAGAACCTAGATCCTGGTGATGTCGCAGGTCAAGGGCCTAGTTGAAGTTTCACCGACGGTGCTCGGCGCGATCCGTCCGGTCACCCCGTCGACCCTCGTCGCGGCGTGCGGACGGCTCGGGTCGGCGGCGAAGTGCGCCGCCTCCGCGCGGGCCCAACCCGCCCAGAACCCGGCGAGTTCCGGCCCGTCCCGCTCCTCGCCCCGCCGCCGGGCCGCGGCCGCGTCCAACTCCATCCAGATCACCCGGGCCAGCCACGGCCGGACCTCCCGGCGTCCCGCGCCGACCCCCTCCACCAGCACCACCGGCGCGGCCGGCACCCGGGCGGTGCCCGCGAAGCGGCGCAGCGTCCAGTCGTACACCCGGTGCTCGGCGTCCCGGCCGGCCGCCAGCGGTTCCAGCACCTGCTCGCGCAGCCGCCCGGTCCAGCCGAAGAGCTCGGCGTGGGTGGCCAGGTCGTCGAGGTGGATCACCGGCGCCCCGCCGAGCGCCGCCGCCAGCCGCCCGGTGAAGGTCGTCTTGCCGGAGCCGGCGTGCCCGTCCACCGCGACCAGCCGCACCGGCCCGCAGGAGGGCGGCAGCGCGCGCAGCTCCGCGGCCAGCCGGGCGAGCGCCCCGGCGGTGTCGGCCGCACCGATGGCCACCGTCGAGCCGTCGCCGGTCGCGCCGGGGTCCGCCGAGTCGTCGCCGGTCGCGCCGAGGTCGGTCGGCGGATCGGCGGGAGCGGGCGGACAGAGGGAGTGAGCGGTTCCGGATGCAGCCACATCGTCAACCCTACGGTGCCGTAGCCCACCACTGCGGACAGTTGATCTGTGCAGGTCGTGACGGCAGCGCGGGTTTGGGGCATACTCGCCTTCGCCACGCCTGTGAACGGCCGTTCACCGCAACCCGGTGCCGGTCGGGCCGACCTGCCACACCGCGCCGGACCACCCGCCACCCCGGGCCGGCGCCCGATCGAGGAGGCGACCCTCGCCATGACCCCGTCCCCCGTGAAAGCCGTGGACCGCCAGCTGCCCAGCGAGGAGGCCCGCGAGCTGCTGAGCCTCACCCGGGACCTGGTCCAGCGCGAGATGCAGCCGCGCGCGGCGGAGGACGAGGCGGCCGACCGCTTCCCCCGGGAGGTCTTCCGGACCCTCGGCGAGGCCGGCCTGCTGTCCCTCCCGTACGGCGAGGAGTACGGCGGCGGCGAGCAGCCCTACGAGGTGTACCTCCAGGTGCTGGAGGAGTTGGCGGCCGGCTGGCTGGCCGTCGGCCTCGGCGTGAGCGTGCACACCCTGTCCTGTCACGCGCTGGCCACCTTCGGCAGCGAGGAGCAGCGCCGCACGTGGCTGCCCGGCATGCTCTCCGGCGAGCAGCTCGGCGCCTACTGCCTCTCCGAGCCGCAGTCCGGCTCCGACGCGGCGGCCCTGCGCACCCGTGCCGACCTCGACGGCGACGAGTACGTCGTGAACGGCACCAAGGCGTGGATCACCCACGGCGGGCAGGCCGACTTCTACAGCGCGCTGGTGCGCACCGGCGCCGACGGCCCGAAGGGCATCAGCTGCCTGTTGGTTCCCGGTACCCAGCAGGGCCTGTCGGCCGCGCCGCCGGAGCACAAGATGGGCATGCGCTCCTCCCCGACCGCCCAGCTGCACTTCGACGGCGCCCGGGTGGCCCGCGAGCGGCTGGTCGGCGAGGAGGGCCAGGGCTTCCAGATCGCGCTCGCCGCACTGGACTCCGGCCGCCTCGGCATCGCCGCCTGCGCGATCGGGGTCGCCCAGGCCGCGCTCGACCTCGCGGTCGACTACGCGCGCACCCGGCGCCAGTTCGGCCGCCCGATCGCCGACTTCCAGGGCCTGTCCTTCATGCTCGCCGACATGGCCACCCAGATCGAGGCCGGCCGGGCGCTGTACCTCGCCGCCGCGCGGCTGAAGGACGCGGGCCGTCCGTTCTCCAAGGAGGCGGCGATGGCCAAGCTGTTCTGCACCGACACGGCGATGCGGGTGACCACCGACGCCGTCCAGGTGCTCGGCGGCTACGGCTACACCCAGGACTTCCCGGCCGAGCGCTACATGCGCGAGGCCAAGGTGCTGCAGATCGTCGAGGGCACCAATCAGATCCAGCGCCTGGTGATCGGCCGCCACCTCACCAAGGGCTGAGCCGGGGCCGGACGGAGGGCCGTGGCCCTCCCCGATACGGCCTCCGGCCGTCGCTCCAGGGTGCGGAGCGGCGGTCGGAGGCGACTTCCTGGCGGAACGTCAACTCACCGGCAGATCCGGGGAGTCAGCGACGCACGAGCCGCCGACGCTGCTCCGGGATGGTGGCCAGCGGCACGGTCGCGACGATCGGCCGCACGGTCTTCACCGGGGCGGCGACGCCGACCGCCGTGCCGCGCACCGGGCGGTGCACCAGCGCGTGCGAGAACGGCTGGGTGCGCCAGTCGAGTTCGCTCGGGAGCTTGAACAGCGCGCCGAACCCGGTCGGTTCGTCGTCCTCCGGGCTCTCCACCTCGGCCAGGTCGTCGGTGAGGGTGCCCGAGCCGGGGCAGATCGCGGGGGAGAAGGGGTTCCAGGCGGTGGGCAGCAGCGCGTGCTGCGGCAGCCGCTCCTCGTCCGCCACCAGGGCGATCGGGCGACGGCACTCGGGGCAGTGGACCCGGAAGATGTCCCAGCCCTCGGTCTCGCCCGGGTCGCCGCCCGGCACGTGGTCCACCGCGAGGTCCTCGCGGCCGGTCGGATCGTCGGTCTCGTCGGCGGCCAGCACGCGCTGGTCAGTAGCAGGCATGAGGATCCCCCTAGGATCGGGCCCGGCGTGGTCGCTCAGGGCCACAACCAGCACTTCCCTGCCATCCGGGCTCATAATCCTGCGGAGTTGTGCACCGTGATGCACCGGGTGTGTCCTTGGCCACACCGGCTGCCACATTCACCCGGCACATGCCCGCCTGACACCTGCCGTCCCACTGTGATCCGCCCGCTCGCCTCCGTGCGCTCTTGACCCGGCGCCGACGGTCGCCCTCCTCGCCCGCCCTCGGGCAGGAGGGGCTCACCCTCCGGTGTTCGTCCCTCGTTCGTCCCTCGCTTGTCGCTTGTCGCTTGTCGCTCGTCGCTCGTCGCCTTCGACGCCGGCGCGCCCTTCGGCTCGGGGCGGGTGCGCAACCGCCGTGCGCCCCGGTGTCCCCGACCCGGTAGGTTTGCGCACTGTGGAGGATCTCGACCAACGCATCGTCCAGCTGCTCCTAGAGGACGGCCGGATGAGCTACACGGACCTGGGCAAGGCCACCGGCCTGTCCACCTCGGCGGTGCACCAGCGGGTGCGCCGCCTCGAGCAGCGCGGGGTGATCCGCGGCTACACCGCGATCATCGACCCCGACGCCGTCGACCTGGCGCTGACCGCGTTCATCTCGGTCAAGCCCTTCGACCCCAGCGCCCCCGACGACACCCCGGACCGCCTGGCCGGCCTGCCCGAGATCGAGGCCTGTCACAGCGTCGCCGGCGACGAGAACTACATCCTCAAGGTGCGGGTCGGCGCCCCCGGCGACCTGGAGGACCTACTGGCCCGCATCCGCAGCGCCGCCGGAGTCTCCACCCGCACCACCGTCGTGCTCTCCACCCCGTACGAGGCCCGGCCGCCGAAGCTCTGAAGGTCGAGCCGGACTCCGCGGAGCGAAAAGCAAGGTGCAGACTTAGCCGCATGACCGAACGCACCTCCCGGACCGTCCTGCTGCGCGGCGGCGCCGTCTACAGCCCCGCCGACCCCTTCGCCACCGCGATGCTCGTGGAGGGCGGGCACATCGCCTGGGTCGGCAGTGACGGCGCCGCCGAGGCGTACGCCGCGACGGCGGACGAGATCGTCGAGCTGGACGGCGCCCTGGTCACCCCCGCCTTCGTGGACGCCCATGTGCACGCCACCGCCACCGGGCTGGCGCTCACCGGCCTCGACCTCACCGGCAGCCCTTCGCTGGCCGCCGCCCTGGCCGCGGTCACCGCCTTCGTCGAGGCCCGGCCCGAGGACGGCGGGGTGCTGATCGGCCACGGCTGGGACGAGACCGGCTGGCCCGAGGGCCGTCCGCCCACGCTCGCCGAACTCGACGAGGCCGCCCGCGGCGCCGCGCTCTACCTCTCCCGCACCGACGTCCACTCCGCGCTCGCCACCACCGTGCTGCGCACCCTCACCGAGGGCCTCAGCGAGCGGCCCGGCCACGACGCCGAGGGCCCGCTCACCAAGGACGCCCACCACGCCGTCCGGCAGACCGCCCTCGCCCGGCTGACCCCCGAGCAGCGCCGCCGGGCCCAGCGCGCCACCCTGGCCCGCGCGGCCGAACTGGGCATCGGCGCCCTGCACGAGTGCGCCGGTCCGGAGATCTCCTCGGCGGCCGACCTGACCGCCCTGCTGGCCCTGGCCGCCGACGGCGATGGCCCCGAAGTGTACGGCTACTGGGGCGAGTTGGGCGGCGTCGAGACCGCCCGCCGGCTCGGCGCGGTGGGCGCCGGCGGCGACCTCTTCGTGGACGGTGCGCTCGGCTCGCACACCGCCTGCCTGCACGCCCCCTACACCGACGCCGAACACACCGGCACCGCCTACCTGACGGCCGAGCAGGTCGCCGACCACGTCGCCGCCTGCACCGAGGCCGGGCTGCAGGCCGGCTTCCACGCCATCGGCGACGCCGCCCTCGCGGCCGTGATCGAGGGCGTGCGCACGGCCGGCGAGCGGGTCGGCGCCGCCCGGGTCAAGGCACTGCGCCACCGCGTCGAGCACGCCGAGGCCCTGGACGACAAGGCCATCGCCGCCTTCGCCGAGCTCGGCCTGACCGCCTCCGTCCAGCCCGCCTTCGACGCCGCCTGGGGCGGCCCGGACGGCATGTACGTGCAGCGCCTGGGCGCCGAGCGGGCCGCCGTCCTCAACCCGTACGCCGCGCTGCTGCGGGCCGGTGTCCCGCTGGCCTTCGGCTCGGACGCCCCGGTCACCCCGCTCGACCCCTGGGGCACCGTCCGCGCCGCGGCCTTCCACCGGACGCTCGAACACCGGATCTCGGTCCGCGCCGCGTTCACCGCCCACACCCGCGGCGGCTGGCGCGCGATCGGCCGCGACCACGACGGCGTGCTGGTGCCCGGCGCGATCGCCAACTACGCGGTCTGGGCCGCCGACGAGCTGGTCGTCCAGGCCCCCGACTCCCGGGTGGCCGGCTGGTCCACCGACCCGCGCTCCGGCACCCCCGGCCTGCCCGACCTCACCCCCGGCCACGAGCTGCCGGTCTGCCTGCGCACCGTGGTCCGCGGTCGCACAGTGTACGAGCGGCAAACCGGATGAGCGGCGGGCGGCTGCCCCGTAGGGTGCCGACCATGACCGGACTGGTACCCGCCGACTTCACCGTCCCGCGCGAGCTGCTCGCCCCGGAGTTCCGCCTGGAGCCCCTGGGCGAGCAGCACAACGCCTCCGACCACGCCGCCTGGACGGGCAGCATCGAGCACATCCGCGCCACCCCCGGCTGGGCCGGCCGCGGCTGGCCGCCCGTCGACGGGATGTCGCTCGAGGACAACCTCGCCGACCTGCGCCGCCACGCCGCCGACTTCGAGGCCCGTCGCGGCTTCACCTACACCGTCCTGGAGCCGGACCGGGACGAGGTGATCGGCTGCGTCTACATCCACCCGGACCGCGAGGACCCGTCGGCGGTCTCGGTCAGCTCCTGGGTCCGCGCCGACCGCGCCGCACTGGACGCCCCGCTCCACCGCGCGGTCTCCGCCTGGCTCACCGACCACTGGCCGCTGGGGCGCCTCCGCTACTCCGAGCGCTGAGCCGGAACCGGAACCGGAACCGGACGGGAGGGGGAGGAGAGGGGAGGGGCGGGGCCGGAGAGGCGGGGGCGGAGGGCCCTACCACCCTGACCTCACGCGACCCCGGCCTTCCGGGGTACCTTCTTCGCACAGCGTCCGAACAGCAAGCCCCAGGAAGATGGTGCGCCGGTGGCCATTCCCGTCACCCAGGAGCGGTCCGGGACCGCTCCCGAGCCACAGGACCCGGCCCCCGCCCCCGGCCGCGTCGCCCGCGCGCTCGCCAAGGTCCGGGCCGGGTTGCCGCGCACCGGTCTGGCCGCGCTGGCCGGCCTGCTGCTGGCCCTCGCCTTCCCCCCGTACGACCTGTGGCCGCTGTCCCTGCTCGGCGTCGCCGCGCTCTCGCTGCTCACCCGCGGCCGCACCTTCCGTCAGGGCGCCTGGACGGGCTTCGCCTTCGGCTTCCCGTTCTTCCTGATGCTGCTCAGCTGGCTGAGGGTGGTCGGCTGGGACGCGACCGTCGGCCTGTCGGTGATCGAGGCGCTGTTCCTGGCCCTGCTCGGCGGAGCGCTGGCGCTCACCTCCCGGCTGCCGGGCTGGCCGCTCTGGGCGGCGGCCCTGTGGGTCACCCAGGAGTGGGCGCGCGACCGGCTGCCGCTCGGCGGCTTCCCCTGGGGCCGGCTGGCCTTCGCCAACACCGCCACCCCGTACACCCCGCTGGCCGCGCTCGGCGGCGCCCCGCTGGTGACCTTCGCGGTCGCACTCTCCGGCACGCTGCTGGCCTGGGCCGCGCTGCGCGTGCGCGGTCCCGGCCGGGCCCCGAGGGCGGCCGCGCTGGCGGCGCTGGGCGCGGTGGCCGCGTTGCTGGCCGGCTACCTCGTCCCGGTCCCCACGGCCGCGGCCGACACCGTGAAGGTCGCCATCGTCCAGGGCAACGTGCCCAACCCGGGGATGGACTTCCTCGGCCGCCCGATGATGGTGCTCAACAACCACGCCTCGGCCACCGAGCGGCTCGCCGCCGACGTCCAGGCCGGCAAGGTGCCCAGGCCCGACGTGGTGATCTGGCCGGAGAACTCCTCCGACCTCGACCCGTTCAGCGACCCGCTGGCCCGCCAGCGCATCGACGAGGCGGTCAAGGCCGTCGGGGTGCCCACCCTGGTCGGCACCCTGGTGGACGGCCCGGACGCCCAGCACGTCCAGAACGAGGGCATCGTCTGGGACCCGGTCACCGGCCCGGGCGCCTCCTACACCAAGCAGCACCCCGTCCCGTTCGGCGAGTACGTGCCGTTCCGCTCCCAGCTGATGAAGGTGATCACCCGCCTCCAGCGGGTCGCCCGCGACTTCTACCCCGGCGACCACAACGGCGTGATGCAGCTCGGCCCGGCGCGGATCGGCGACGTCATCTGCTTCGAGGTGGCCTACGACGAGATCGTCCGGGACACCGTGGACAGCGGCGCCCGCGTCCTGGTGGTCCAGACCAACAACGCGACCTACGCCAAGACCGGCCAGCCCGAGCAGCAGCTCGCGATGAGCCGGCTGCGCGCCGTCGAGCACGGCCGGGCCGTCCTGATCGCCGCCACCAGCGGCATCAGCGCGGTGATCGCCCCGGACGGCACCGTGGAGCAGCGCACCGCGGAGCTGACCCCGGCCGAGCTGTCCGCCACCGTCCCGCTGCGCGACGGCACCACGGTCGCCGACCGGGTCGGCGCCGCCCCGGAGTGGACGCTGGCCGTCGGAGGCCTGGTGGCCTGCGCCGCCGCCGTGCTGCTCGGCCGTCGCCGGAAGTCCGCGGACGGAACACCGGCCGCCGGGGAATCGTTGGACCAGGTGGTGCCGTAGCCGGCCCGGACCTCCCGTGCGGCGCGCAGAGCACCGCTTGGAGTGGATTCGTACCGTGACCCAGCAAGCTACCCCGACCCGTCCGGTCCCGCGCAGCAGGCTCCGCCGGGTGCTGCCGCTGCTGATCACCGCCTGGCTGGTGCTGGAGATCTGGCTGCTGGTCCTGGTGGGCTCCTGGCTGGGCGGGCTCGTCGTCCTGCTGCTGCTCATCGCCGGCGGGTTGATCGGCGGTTCGCTGATCAAGCGGGCCGGGCTGAGGGCGCTGTCGGCGGCGATCGAGCAGAGCAAGAACCCGCAGTCCCAGCAGCCGCAGACCGGTACCAGCCTGACCGTGCTGGCCGGACTGCTGCTGATCATCCCCGGTTTCCTGTCCGACCTGGTCGCCCTGACCCTGCTGTTCCCGCCCACCAGGGCGCTGTGGCGGGCGGGCGGCCGCCGGGTCGCGGACAAGGCGATGCGCAGCACCACCACGATCGGCACCGACCCGTTCGCTGACGCGATGCGGCTGCAGGAGCAGCTGCGTATCCACCGCCCGGACGGCAAGGTCATCCAGGGCCAGGTGGTGGACCCGGAGAGCGGCCCGCGGGGCCCGCAGGGTCCGGACACCGGCTACCGCCCGCCGATCGACGGCTGACCGGGCAAGCCCTGTCCGGGACCCGGAGGCCGCAGACACACCGGCTGGAGGCCGCGGACACACCTGTGGGCCGCCCGGAGAACCGGGCGGCCCACAGTCGTACCGCGCCCCGCCCGGCCACGGCCGGGCGGACAACGCGAAAGGGACCCTGGTGACCAGGGCCCCTTTTCGCGTCCTCCCGCTCGCGGCGGGAGCGAAGTGGGTCAGGCGCTCTTACGGGTGTCCCGCGGGTGCACCGCGAGATTCATCCCGCCGGAGCGGAGCACGGCCAGCCGTTCGGCCAGCACCTCCTCCAGCTCCTCGCGCGTCCGGCGCTCCATCAGCATGTCCCAATGGGTGCGCGTGGGCTTGGCCTTCTTCTCCTCCGGCTCGTCACCGTCGAGAAGAGCCGCTTCCTGGCCGCAGAAGCGGCATTCCCAGGTCGCGGGGATCTCCGCCTCGACCGAGAAAGGAACCTCGAATCGGTGTCCGTTCTGACATGCGTACTCGACGGTCTGGCGGGGAGCCAGATCGATACCACGGTCGGTCTCGTAGCTAGTGGCCCCGAGTCGCGTGCCGCGGAGAGCTCGCTCGCTCATGAATCGTGCCTCCCGGGCTTATGGCCCACAGGACTAGTGGTCGCTGTTCTTCGTCGTTCGGTCAACGCTCGGCTTCCGACGAAGATTCCCGTCCCGGGACATGCGTCGTCTGTCGTGCCGCCCCTGTTTGTACCCACCGTCGCCCGATTTGTCACATCTGGCCGGTGATATCACCCCAGGTGTCACCTATTTCACATCTGGTGATCGTGCGGACTTTCTGTGACGAGCGTACCCGGAGGGGATTCCGGGGCGGTCGCCGCCCCCGCTTCCCGGGCGGTCAGGAGATCGGTCGGGAACGGATCATCGGCTCGCCCTTGCCGAGGTCGACCGGGTGGGCGGGCGGGGCGTCCGCCGGGACGACCGGCGGGCGGTCCGGTCGGGGAGGGGCCTCGGAGGCCGGCTCGGTCCGACTGTCCCGGTGCGGCAGCAGGGCGATCACCGCGTCCCGCAGCTGGGCCGGGGCGTCCTCGTCCAGCGGGTCGACGGTGGCGGGCACCTGGAGCCGGACCGGGGTGCCGTTGCCGATCCGGGCGTAGCCGCGGCCGACCGGGGCGTGCGCGGCGGGCACGATGTCCAGTGGCGCGCCGAGCGCGGCGCGGCCCTCCTCGGGCCCGGCGGGGCCGAGCAGCACCCGGGCCCGGGTGGTGGACCGGACGGTCGGGGTGATCCGGTCCCGGGCCTCGACGTCGTCGGCGATCACCACGGTGACCCGGGCGGCCCGGCCGTGCCGCAGCGGCAGCTCCAGCAGTTCCTGGGGATCCGGGCGCCCCTCGGCGTGGGCGAGCTCGCCCAGCTCGGTGGGGTGGTCCAGCAGCAGCCACAGCGGCCGGGTGAGGTCCTCGGGCAGCGCGGTGCCGGTGTGCCGGGCGGCGTTCAGTGCGGCGAGCCGGCGCTCTGTCTCCTGGGCGGCCCACTCCAGTGCCGCCAGCGCGCCGTGCAGGCTGGTCTCCACGGTGTGCACGCCGGGCCGGTTGACCAGGCAGGCGTGCTCGCCCGTCCCGGCGCCGTCGATCACCACCAGGTCGCCGTACGGGAGGGCCTGGAGCGCGATCGAGCGGATCAGGCTGGAGGTGCCGTAGCCGGCGACGCCGAGCGCCAGCAGGTGGGGCTCGGAGGAGCGCGGTCCGGTGCGCCAGATCACCGGGGGCTGCTGGGCGGTGGTGCCGCCCTGGTGGACCGGGATGGTGCGGGCGGTGCCGTCCTCGTCGGTGAAGCCGAGCACGATCTCGCCCGGGGCGGCGACGAAGCGCTGGGCGGCGATGTCGGTGGCCAGCGGGGCCAGCGCGGTGATCCGCAGTCGGTTGGACTCCTCGTCCCAGTCGAAGCGGTACTCCCGGGCGCGTCCGGCCTTGCCCTGGACGACCTGCTCGATCCGGGCCCGGGCGGTGGGCTCGGTGTCGGTGAAGTACGCCGGGTAGCTCAGCTCCAGCCGGGACAGCCGGCCCTCGCCGTCGAACTCCCAGGAGCTGAAGGCGCTCTTGTAACTGCCGTCGAAGTGGTACAGCGGGTTGGCGTCCTCGGGTCCGCACAGGTACGGCGTCAGCGCCGAGTAGAGGGCGCCGAGTTTGACGTCGGCGACGTCGGGCGCGGGTGGGGCGGGCGCCGCCTTGGGGGCCCGGCCGGCCCAGGCGGCGCTGGCCATCAGGCCGACCAGGGCGAACAGCAGGCCGTGCGGCAGCAAGTAGATGCCGACCAGCACGGCGGCGGACAGGAACAGCGTCGGGCCGCGGCGCTCCTTCGGGGTGGCCTGCCAGCGGTCCTTGGCCCAGCCGGCGTGGTGGCGCAGCCCGCGGCCGATCACGTTGAGCGGGGCGAACATGTCGGTGGCGTGGTCCCCGGCGGTTCGGGCGATCTCGCGGCCCTTGCTGAGATGGCGGTGGATCGGCATTCCGTGACTCCCCGGAACGAGTGGGACGGGTGGGGTGAGGGGGGACTGCTCGTGGTACGACGGGGCCCGGGGCGGTGGGATCCGCGCCCGGGCCGGTGGGGGAGTGGCGCCGCCTAGAAGCGGATGCCGCCGAGCAGGCTCGCCAGGCTGGCGCCGCCCGCGGTGATGCTCGGGGCGATCGAGGAACCGGCGACGTAGAAGCCGAACAGGGCGCAGACGATGGCGTGCGAGACCTTCAGTCCGTCCCTGCGGAAGAACAGAAAGGCGATGGTGCCGAACAGGACGATGCCGGAAATCGAGAGGATCACTTCTGCTCCTCGGGGAGGGGGACGGGGGACAGTGTTACTTAAAGTGTCATAATCGTGACAAAAAGTAATAGATGACGGAACGGCGCAAATGGGTGGTTCTATCGCCCGATGCCGCTCCCGAAGCCGGACGGCGGTATGCGAACCGGCCGGGGGCGGGGGCTTCTGGCCGCATGGCTGCCGCGTGGAAGCCGCGTGGAATCGGTGCGCGAGGCATTCCCGGGGGGTGGGTGGGAAGTTTCCGGGGGGCCCGGGAAGTTCGCCCGGATGGCGGCGCACCCGTGAGGCCGCACGTCGTACCGCGCCTGCATCGGCACCTGCACACGCACCGGCGCGGCCGCCGTCCGGAATCCGGACGCCTGCTGGCCCCGGGTCGGCGCCGGCCGCTACGGTGCGGTACGCACCGGCCCCCGCCGTCCCGCCGGAACGACCCATAGGAAAGGCAGCCCGACATGACCGATGCCCCCGACGCCGAGGTGATCGCGCTCGCCGGGAAGCTCTTCGACGCCGCCCGCGCCGGAGAGACCGCCACCCTGGTCACCGCCCTGGACGCGGGCGTCTCGGCGGACCTCACCAACGGCAGCGGCGACACCCTGGTGATGCTGGCCGCGTACCACGGCCACGCCGCCACCGTCGAAGCCCTGCTCCAGCGCGGCGCCGACCCGAACCGCGCCAACGACAAGGGCCAGACCCCGCTGGCCGGAGCCGTCTTCAAGGGCGGCACGGAGGTCGTCGAGGCCCTGCTGGTCGGCGGTGCCGACCCGAAGGCCGGGGTGCCGTCCGCCGTCGACGCCGCGGCGATGTTCGGCAAGGCCGAGCTGCTCGCCCGGTTCGAGGGCCGCTGAACCGGCGTCGTAGGCTCTTCCGTCATGGAGAGCACCACCACCACCCGGGTCGCCGGCACCGTCGAGTTCCGCGTCACCGGGTACGCCCACCCCGACGCGCAGGCCCTGTCGGCGGAGGTGCAGCAGGAGTACGTCCGGCGCTACGGCGACCCGGACGAGACCGTGCTGCACCCCGAGGACTTCGAGGCGCCGGTCGGCCTGTTCCTGATCGCCTACCTGGACGGCCGCCCGGTCGCCTGCGGCGGCTGGCGGGCCAAGCAGGCCGGTCCGGACGGCCTGCGCGACGGTGACGCCGAGCTGAAGCGGATGTTCGTCATCCCCGACGCCCGCGGCCGGGGCCTGGCCCGGGCGGTGCTGCACCGGCTGGAGCAGGCCGCGGTCGAGGCCGGCCGCACCCGCCTCATCCTGGAGACCGGCACCGAGCAGCCCGAGGCCGTCGCGCTGTACGGCTCCGAGGGCTACGCCGCGATCCGCAAGTTCGGCATCTACAAGGACCACCCGCAGAGCATCTGCCTCGGCAAGGAACTCCCGGCGGCGGTCTGAGCACTCGCCGCCCCGGGTAGACACCCGGGGTGAATCACCGAGCACCCGAGGCGGAGCGCCTCCCCGCCCTGGCCGCGCCCGGCGGGGAACTGGACCGGCTGGTCCGGGACGGCGCCCACGACGTCGGCCTGGGCGCCGTCTGGGCCGTCGGCGACGCCGGCGGCACGCTCGGCGGCGGCAGCCACGGCACCCTCGGGCAGGGCCCGTACGCGCGGCTGCGGCCGGGGCCGGACACCCTGTACGACCTCGCCAGCCTCACCAAGATCGTGGCGCTCTGGCCCTGCGCCGGGGTGCTGTGGCAGTCCGGCCGGCTGCCGCTGGACGAACCGCTCGGCCGCTGCTGGCCGCCCGCCGCCGGGCACCCGGTCGGCGTGGTGACGGTTCGTCAACTCCTCGCCCACACCGCCGGGATGCTGCCGTACACCCGTTTCGAGCAGCTCTACGGGCGGGAGCCGGCCGCGATCCGGGCCGGGGTGGTCGCCGCCCCGCTGCACCGGGCGCCGGGGGCCGCCGTCGAGTACACCGACCGTGCCGCCGTGCTGCTCACCTACCTGGTCGAGGACCTCGGAGGTGCGCCGCTGGGCGGACTCGCCGCCCGCTGGGTCTGGCGGCCGCTCGGGATGACCGACACCCGGTACGGGCCGCTCGGCGGCGCGGACCTGGCCCGGACGGCCCCCACCGAGTACCACGAGCCGACCGGCGCCCACCTGCGCGGCGTCGTGCACGACCCGTCCGCCCGGCTGCTCGGCGGCGTCTCCGGCAACGCCGGCGCCTTCTCCACCGCCCGCGACCTCGCCCGCTTCCTCACCGCCCTGCTGGCCCCGCCGCCCCGACTCCCCTGGGGCGAACCGTGGATCACCGAATCGCTGCGGGAGCAGACCGGCGGTCTGGCCCCCGCGCGCGGCCTGTCCTGGCTGTACGCCGCCGGCACCGAGCCGGCCGAGGGCACCTTCGTCCACTACGGCTTCACCGGCACCGGCATCTGGGTCTCCCCCCGGCTCGGTCGCTGGGCCCTGCTGCTCACCAACCAGGTGCACCACAGCAGGGTCACCCAGGGGCTCACCGATCTGCGCAACGCCCTCCGGCGAGCGGTCTTCGGCTGACCGGGACCGGCACCCGATCGGGTGGATTAGGTACGAACCACCTTTCGCGCGGCGGTGATTGCGGCAGAGTGGCCGCGACGGGGAACAGCCGGCGAAGGAGGCGCGATGACGGAGACCTGGGCACTCTCGGAGGAGGAGTGGCTCTCCGGGATAGTGCGCGCCTACGTCGGGTGCAGCGTGCTGCTCACCGGCGAGGACGGCAAGGTCCTGTTGCTGAAGGCGACTTACCGCGACCAGTGGCAGTTCCCCGGCGGCGGGATGGACCCGGGGGAGGGGCCCGCCGAGTGCGCGGCCCGCGAACTGCGCGAGGAGACCGGGCTGTTGGCGGGCGAGCTGCGGCTGCTGGTGGTGGAGTGGCGGGAGGCGATCCCGGACCAGGGCCGGCACGCCCACCCCGCCGTGCACTTCATGTTCGACGGTGGCGAGCTCGAACCGGGCACGGCGGTCCGGCTGCAGGCCGAGGAGATCGCCGGCTACGGCTACTTCACCCCCGCCCGGGCGGCCGCCCTGCTGCACCCCTGCGCGGCACGCCGGCTCACCGGGGCCCTGGAGGCCCGGCGGACCGGCGCCGTCACCCTGCTGCACTCGGCGGGGTACGTGGGGTGAGCCCGCTCCGGGCGGTCAGAGCAGGGTGCTCCAGTAGTACCAGAACCGGTTGAGCACCAGCAGCGCGATCACCGCGGCCCACAGCACCGGCAGCGCCCAGTGGTAGCGCGCCGCCTCCCGGACGACCGCCCGCATCCTGGGCCCGACCGGGATCACGCCCGTGCGCAGGTTGTGCAGCGTGGTGTACCAGAACAGCACCACCACCGTCGCCCACACCACCATGCAGTAGGGGCACAGTGCGCCGATGTCGTACAGCGCCTGGTCGACCAGCCAGTGCACGAACACCACGCCCAGGGCCGTCCCGGCGTGCAGGCCCAGCCAGAACCAGCGCCGGTAGGCGGCCCCGGCCAGCAGCCCCGCCCCGATCGCCGTCAGCGCGCCGAAGGCGGCCAGCCCGAGCAGCGGGTTGGGGAAGCCGAAGACCGACGCCTGCTCGGTGCGCATCACCGAGCCGCAGCTGATGATCGGATTGATGTTGCAACTGGGGACGTACGACGGGTTCTCCAGGATGCGGAGCTTGTCGAAGGTCAGGACGGCCGAGGCGGCCAGCCCGACCAGTCCGCCGAGGAACAGCAGCAGGGCGAGGGCCCGGCCCGCGCCGATCGGGGCCCGGCCGGCGGCGTCGGGGGCGGGCGGGGAGGAGGGGTGCACGGTGGTCGCGGCGGTCATGGCAACACTCCGGTGGCTGGCTGGGAGGGGCCGGCCCGGCCGGGAGTTCGGCCGGGCCGGTGGTGCCGTGCGGTGCGGTGGGGTGCGGTGGGGTGGGCCTACTGCAGGCCGGCGGCCTGCTTGACCTGGGCGGTGAACTGCTCGGGCGTCGCGGTGGTGTTGCCCGCGAACAGGTTGATCGCCTTGCCGTCCACCTTGACCGTCGGGGTGCCGGTCACCCCGCTGTCGTTGAACGCGTCGGCCACCTTCGCCGCCCACGGCGCGTAGGTCCGGTCGGTGACCGCCTTCACGAAGGCGTCCGTCTTCAACCCGGGGACCTGGCCGGCCAGGTCCAGGAGGTGGTTGACGTCGCCGAAGTCGTCGCTGCGCTCATCGGGCTGGTTGGCGTACAGCACGTCGTGGAAGGCCTTGAACTTGTCCACGCCCTCGTTCAGCGCGGCCCCGGCGGCGGCCAGCGCGGTGCGCGAGCCCTTGCCGCCGAGGTTCTTGTCCAGGAAGGCGGCCAGGTGGAACTCCACCTTGATCCGGCCGTCCTCGGTGAGCTGCTTGACGGTCTGGCCGTTCGCCGCCTCGAAGTGCTTGCAGACCGGGCAGCGGAAGTCCTCGTACACCTCCATGGTGTGCGGGGCGTCGGCCTTGCCCAGGGTGATCACCGTGCCGTTCGGGCCGGTGGCGTTGGCCGGGACGACCAACGGGGCGGCGGACGCGGCCGCGGCAGCCTTGTCGTCGTTCTTCTTGCCGCCGTTGATGGCGAGCGCCACACCGCCCGCCAGGGCCAGCACGACGACGGCGGAGACCGAGACGACGATCAGCTGACGGCGCTTGGCGGCCTGCTGCTCGCGGCGCTGCGCCTCCTGGATGCGCTCACGGGCGCTGATGCGCTTGGCCTCGCGCTTGGTGGGCTGGTTCTGAGCCATGGGGAAGTCAACTCCTGTACGCGGCGCGCGGGTGCGCGCGGGTGGCCGCACACGGGTGCGGCGGGGCAAGTGACGCGGGAGTCGTGCGCACTGCCTGGGGGCGTACGGAACCGTGCTTACGGAAGGGGTACGCGCTCAGCAGACAGGCGCGAAGACCGGCGGACCACGCCGGGGAGCCGGGCTCAGCACCACGTCCTCGCGGCGCGGCCGCTCGTGGTCCGACACCGGCAGTGGCACCCGCAGCACCGGGCGCACCGGGGCGGGGACCAGCAGCAGGAGCAGCGCCCGCAGCGGGCGGGCCAGTGACTGGTGCAGCGCGCGCAGCGCCCGGGCGAGGCCGGACAGCGCCGCGTCGCCCAGCCGCAGCCAGGCCGAGGCGGCCAGCGCGATCGCCAGGTGCACCACCAGGAGCAGCAGCTGGGTCGCCACCGGCGCCAACTCGCCGGCGTGGCCCAGCGGACCGCCCAGCAGCGAGCCGTCCACCGAGCCGCCGCCGCAGACCAGCAGGTTCACCCCGCGCGCGGACACGTGCTCGGACAGCACCGGCCCACAGCCGGTCTGGCCCAGGTTGAAGGTCGTGTTCAGCAGCAGCTCGACCGGCACCATCACGGCGGAGATGTGCAGCAGCCGCCGCTCCCCGCCGGCCAGCACGGCCGAGACCAGGAACACGACGGCGCTCGCTGTGGCCACCAGCGACAGCGGCAGCGGGCGACCGGTGATGACCACCTGGCCCAACGCGGCCATCGGCACGGCGAGCGCGGTGAACACCGCGGCCCGCAGGGCCCTGGTCGCATGGGTGGAGGTCATCACGCTCCGGAGTATGCCATGGCCCTCACACCGGGCACGAGGGCGCGTACGGGTGCTCCCCCGGGTGACAGCCCCTCGGCCGGTCGCCGGGTCGCCGGGTCGCCGGGTCGCCGGGTCGCCGGGTCGCCGGGTCGCCGGGTCGCCGGCGCGGCGCGACCAGCTCCTGTGCGGCAGGACCGGCCGGAAAGGACCTAGCCTGGAAGGCGTTCCCAGTGACCCCGACGAGGGGGTGCACGTCCATGGCGAGACCCGAGACCACGGCGGGGCGGGTCCTGCTCGACCGCATCGAGGCCCAGGCGGCGGTGCTGGCCGGGCTGGAGGACGCCGTCCGGGCGGACGAACCCGACGCGGTCCACCGGATGCGGGTCGCCTGCCGGCGGCTGCGCAGCGCCCTGCGGACCTTCCGGCGGCTCCTCGACCCCGGCGCCACCGACGCCCTGGTCGCCGACCTGCGCTGGCTGGGCGCCGCCCTGGGCCGGGCCCGGGACCGCGAGGTGCTCACCGAACGCCTGGCCGCCCGGGCCCGCGAGCTGCCCGCCGCCTGCGGGCCGGAACGGGTCGCCGGGGTGCTGGAGCAGTCCGGCGCGGCCGAGTACCGGCGGGTCCGGCCCGAGGTGGTCGCCGCCCTCGACAGCCCCCGCCGCCGGGGCCTCACCGCCGCCCTGACCGCGCTGCTCGCCGACCCGCCGCTGCGCCCGCGCGCCGCCCGGGCCGCCGCCCCCGAGCTCTCCCGGATCGCGGCCCGCGAACAGCACCGCACGGCCGCCCGGGTCCACACCGCCCTCGCCGCCGGCCCTGCGGAGCGCGATGGCGCCCTGCACGCGGCCCGCAAGGCCGCCAAACGCGCCCGCTACGCCGGCGAGACGGCGGCCCCCGCGATCGGCGCGGCGGCGGAGCGGTACGTGGAGCGGATGAAGGCCGTCCAGGAGGTGCTGGGAGAGCACCAGGACGCGGTGGTCGCGGCGGCGGCGCTGGCCGACCAGGCTGACGCCGACGGCGAGCCCTTCGCCTACGGCGTGCTCTACGCGGGCCAGCTCGTGGAGGCGGAACGGGCGCGGGACCGGCTGCCGGGGGTGTGGGCGGCGGCGTCGGGCCGGAAGCTGGCCCGGTTCGGTTAGGGGCCGTCCGGGGTGCCTGCTGCCAGGGCCGGGGGAGCCAGGGCCGGGAAGCGCGGCCGGGGGCGGGCGGGAGGCGGTTCGACGGGGTGGCCCTACCGGGGGCTCAGCCCCGCCGAACGGGCTGCCTCGCGCAGCAGGTCGCGGAGCATCGTGGTGGTCAGCCGACCGGTGTTGGTGTTGCGCGGGCTCACGTGGTAGCAGCCGTAGAGGCGCAGGTCGGGGCCGCCGTCGCGGGCGGGGAGGGTGGCCAGGGCGGCGTGGCCGAAGGCGGGGCGGGGGCGGGGGACGGTCCAGCCGGCGTCGGCGATCACCGGCAGCATGGCCTGCCAGGCGAAGCCGCCGAGGGCGACGACCGTCCGTACGGTGGGGCGCAGCAGCTGGAGTTCACGGGTGATCCAGGGGCGGCAGGTGTCGCGTTCGACGGTGCTGGGCTTGTTGTCGGGCGGGGCGCAGCGGACCGGGTCGGTGATCCGGACGCCGTACAGTTCTAGCCCGTCGCCGTGGCGGACGGACTCGGGGCGGTTGGTGAGCCCGAGGTCGTGGAGGGCGGCGTAGAGGAGGTCGCCGGAGGGGTCGCCGGTGAAGATCCGGCCGGTGCGGTTGGCGCCGTGGGCGGCGGGGGCGAGGCCGACCAGGACGAGCGGGGCGTCGGGCGGCCCGAAGCCGGGGATGGGGCGGGCCCAGTAGTCCCAGTCCTGGTAGGCGCGGCGTTTGGTGCGGGCGGTCTCCTCGCGCCAGGAGACCAGCCGGGGGCAGGCCCGGCAGTGGGTGACGACCCGGTCGAGGTCGGTGAGCCCGCCGGCGCGGGCGGCGGCCTCGGCGGGGTGACGGGGGTGGTTCGGGTCATCGGCGGGGGCCGGCTGCATGGCCTGATCCTAGGGGCCCGGGCCCTGTCCCGGTCCGGCCCGGCGGCCTTCGGGCAGGCGTAGCGTTGAAGGAGTTGCTCCGGTGGCCCCCGGCCCGGCCGGGCCGGGGGTGGTCGGGCGCGCCGGTGTGCGCGGAGGCCGCGAGGAGGCCGCGATGATCGTCGATGCGGTGCTGGGGGCTCTCGGGGGGCTGGTCGGGCTGGGGGTGGTCTGGGCGGGGCTGAGCATCCGGGTGGTCCAGCAGTTCCAGAAGGGCGTGGTGTTCCGCTTCGGGCGGGTGCGCGAGGAGGTCCGGGAGCCCGGGCTGGTCGCGTTGATGCCGATCGCGGACCGGCTGCGCCGGGTGAACGTGCAGATCGTGACGATGCCGATCCCGGCGCAGGAGGGCATCACCCGGGACAACGTGACCGTACGGGTGGACGCGGTGGTCTACTTCCGGGTCGAGGACCCGGTGAAGGCGACCGTCAACGTGCAGGACTACAACTTCGCGATCTCCCAGGTCGCGCAGACCTCGCTGCGGTCGATCATCGGCAAGAGCGAGCTGGACGACCTGCTGGCCAATCGCGAACCGATCAATCAGGGGCTGGAGTTGATGATCGACAGCCCGGCGCTGGGCTGGGGCATCGAGATCGACCGGGTGGAGATCAAGGACGTCGCCCTGCCGGAGTCGATGAAGCGCTCGATCGCGCGGCAGGCGGAGGCCGAGCGGGAGCGGCGGGCCCGGATCATCACGGCGGACGGCGAGTACCAGGCCTCGGAGCGGTTGTCGGAGGCGGCGGCGGTGATGAGCGCGACTCCTGCGGCGCTCCAACTGCGCTTGCTGCAGACCGTGGTGGAGGTGGCGGCGGAGAAGAACTCGACGTTGGTGCTGCCGTTCCCGGTGGAGCTGCTGCGGTTCCTGGACAGCGCGACGGAGTCCCAGCAGCGGGATCTGCTGGCCGCCGCCGCGGTGGCCGCGGCCGCGAAGTCGGCGGAACGGGCAGTGGAGAGCGGCGAGGTGTCGGAGGCCGAGGTCAACCGTGAGGTGCCCAGGCACGAACTCCCGCCGCTGGAAGAAGTGTTGACCAGATCGCCGATGGAGCCTTCGGATCTGGGGGAGCCTACGGACCTGGAGGAGCGTACGGACCCGGAGGACCGCCCGGTGGAGCCGGACGCCCGGCAGCAGACGGCGGAGCGCGGCGAGCCCGGGACGACGGCCTGAGCGGGCCCGGGGCGGCCGGGCGCGGTGCCCGGTGGCGTGGGTCACCCGGTCGGACCAGGATGGACGGGGGGCTGGAAGCCAGGTCAGGAGGCGGACCATGACCATCGCCAGCGACATCATGCACCCGGGGGCGGAGTGCATCCGCGAGCACGAGACGCTCGCCGCCGCCGCCCGGATCATGCGGGAACGGAACGTGGGCGCACTGCCCATCTGCGGGGAGAGCGACAAGCTGTTGGGCATCGTGACCGACCGCGACATCGTGCTGCGCTGCGTCGCGGAGGGGCGCGACCCGGCCGCGGTGACGGCGGGCGAACTGGCCCAGGGGCGGCCGATGACGGTGGAGGCGGACGAGGACTGCGAGCAGGTGCTGCGGGTGATGGAGCAGTACCAGGTGCGCCGGCTGCCGGTGATCAACCACCCGGAGCACAAGCTGGTCGGCATGATCAGCGAGGCCGACATCGCGCGCGGGATGCCGCAGGCCCGGGTCGCGGAGTTCGTGTCGGCGGTCTGCGCGGAGGAGGCACCGAAGACGGAGGCCCTGCAGGACTGATCCGGACGGGCGGCGCCGGTTCGGCCCGGCCGGGAGCCGGTTCCGGGCGGGTCGGCCAGGGGTGTGGTCGGCCCGGGGTGTGGACGGAGCCGGTCCGGGCGGCGGGCTCCTCGGCTCCCTCGGCGGCGGTGAGGGTGACGTCGAGGAAGGCGATCCGGCGCCCCGGCCGGTGGGCACGGAGGTCGCGGGGCCTTCCTCGCCGTCCGTTCCTGAGCGCTACCGGCGCAGCTCCCGGGCGATCAGCTCCGCCAGGTGCAGGGCCCTGCGCCCGTCCGCGAGTTGGGCGATCTGGGTGCGGCAGCTGAAGCCGTCCGCCAGCACCACGGTGTCCGGGTCGGCCGCCCGTAGCTCGGGCAGCAGCACCCGTTCGGCGATCGCCTCGGACACCTCGAAGTGTCCCTGCTCGAAGCCGAAGTTGCCCGCCAGCCCGCAGCAGCCGGAGTCCAGCACCCGGTTGTGCAGGCCGAGTCGGGCCTCGACCCGGCGGTCGGCGGCGCTGCCGAGCACCGCGTGCTGGTGGCAGTGGGTCTGGGTGACGGCCTCCAGCCGGACCCGGGGGAGCGGGGCGTCCGGGGCGTACTCGTCGATGAACTCGGCGAAGGTGCGGGTCCGTTCGGAGAGCGGGCGGCCGTCCCCGCCGAGCAGTCGGGGGAGGTCCTCGCGCAGGGTGGCGGTGCAGCTGGGGTCCAGGCCGACCACGGGGGTGTCGGCCGGGAGACCGGCGGCCGCCAGCGCGTCCAGGCTGCGCTGCAACACCCGCCGGGCGGTGCCGAGTTGGCCGGTGGAGTACCAGGTGAGGCCGCAACACACCGGGCCGTCCGGCAGCCGGACGTCGAAGCCCAGGTGTTCCAGCACCTCGACGGCCGAGCGCAGCACGTTCGGCTGGAGGTGGTTCGAGAAGGTGTCCGGCCACAGCAGCACCGGCCGGGCGCCCGCCGGGGCCGGGTGCTCCGGGCGCCGCCGCCGGTACCAGCGGGTGAAGGTCTCGGGCGGGAAGACCGGCAGCACCCGCCGCCGGTCGATCCCGCCGAGCCGCTTGAGCAGGGCGCCGGCCGGGGAGCGGACCAGGGTGTTGGCCGCCGCGGGCGCCCGCTCGACTGCCCGCAGCCACAGCGGCAGCCAGCCCATCGAGTAGTGGGCGAGCGGGCGTGGGCGGTGCCGGTAGTGCTGGTACAGGAACTCGGTCTTGTAGGTCGCCATGTCGACGTGCACCGGGCAGTCGCTCGCGCATCCCTTGCAGCTCAGGCAGAGGTCCAGCGCCTCCCGCACCTCCGCCGAGCGCCAGCCGTCCGGGACGGCGTCGCCGCGCAGCATCTCGGCGAGCAGCCGGGCCCGGCCCCGGGTGGAGTGCCGCTCCTCGCCGGTGGCCATGTAGCTGGGGCACATCACCCCGGTGGTCGGGTCCACGCACTTGGCGACGCCCACGCAGCGGTGCACCGCCCGGGCGAGGCTGCCGCCGTCCTGCTCGTACGGCAGGGCCAGCGGCAGCGGGCGGCGCGGGGCGGTGACGAAGCGCAGGTCGGCGTCGAGCGGGCGCGGGTCGACCAGTACGCCCGGGTTGAGCAGGTGCTCCGGGTCCCAGATTCGCTTGAACTCGCCGAACAGGGCGATGACTTCGGGCGGGTACAGGCGCGGCAGCAGCTCGCCGCGGGCCTGTCCGTCGCCGTGCTCGCCGGAGAGCGAACCGCCGTAGGAGACCGCCAGATCGGCCGCCTGCTCCAGGAACTCCCGGAACAGCGGCAGTCGTTGCGGGTCGTACAGTGGGAAGTCGATCCGCAGGTGCACGCAGCCGTCGCCGAAGTGCCCGTACGGGACGCCGTGCAGGCCGTGTCGGCGCAGCAGGGCGCGCAGTCCGCGCAGGTAGTCGCCGAGCCGCTCGGGCGGGACGGCGGAGTCCTCCCAGCCGGGCCAGGCCTCGCCGCCCCCGGGCAGCCGGGTGACGATCCCGGCGCCCGCCTCCCGCACGGCCCACAGCTGGCGCTGCTCGGCCGGGTCGGTGACCAGGGAGACGGTGGCGGTGCGCTCGCGGCGCACCGCGTCGGCGAGCCGGCGGGCGCCCTGGTAGGCCTCCAGGGCGTTGGCGCCGCCGGTCTCCAGGAACAGCCAGCACTCGCCGGCCGGCAGCCGGTCCAGGGCCGGAGGGCGCGGGCCGGTCGCGAGCAACGCGGCGATCAGGTCGGCGGCCATGCCCTCGGCGGTCAGCGGGCCGTACGGCAGCAGTGCGGGGACGGCATCGGCGGCGGCGCCCTCATCGGGGTAGCCGGCCACCACCAGGGCGCGGGCCGCGGGGGCGTGGACCAAGCGGACGGTGGCGCCCAGCAGCAATGCGCAGGTGCCCTCGGTGCCGGTCAGGGCCCGGGCGAGGTGGTGGCCGCGCTCGGGCAGCAGGGCGTCCAGCGGGTAGCCGGACGTGCGGCGGGGCAGTTGCGGCATGCCCTGCCGGATGGTGGCGAGGTTGCGGTCGGTGAAGTCCTGGAGCTCGCGGTGCAGCTGCCCGACCCGGCCGGGTGCGTTCGGCAGCGCCGCGCGCTCGGCGGGGGTGAGCGGGCCGCCGACGGTCAGCTCGGTGCCGTCGGCGAGCAGCAGCTCCAACTGCTCCACGTTGTCGGAGGTGCGCCCCCAGGCGAGCGAGCGGGCGCCGCAGGCGTCGTTGCCGATCATGCCGCCGAGGGTGCAGCGGCTGTGGGTGGACGGGTCGGGGCCGAAGCGCAGCCCGTACGGCGCGGCGGCGCGCTGGAGGTCGTCCAGCACGGTTCCGGGCTGGACGCGCGCGGTGCGGGCCCCGGGGTCGACCGCCAGCACCGCGCCGAGGTGGCGGCGGAAGTCCAGCACCACCGCGCCCGGCCCGATCGCCTGCCCGCCGATGCTCGTCCCGGCCCCGCGCGCCACCACCGGCACGCCGTACTGCCGGCACAGCGCCAGCGCGGTGCGCACGTCGTCCTGGTCGGCGGGCTTGACCACGCCGAGCGGCAGTTGCCGGTAGTTGGAGGCGTCATGGCCGTACACCGTGCGCTCGGCGGCGCCGAACCGCACCTCGCCGCGCAGCACGGCGGCCAGCTCACGGGCCAGTTCGGCGCCGGGAACGGCGGACGGACGGCTCACCAGGGCCTCCCGGGAAGTGGACTCCGCCGATGATGGCAGCCACCCCGCCGCCCGGCCGCCGGGCACGACGCCCGGCTCACCCGGCTGGCGGCTACTTCCGGCCGGTGAGGGTGCCGCGGGCGATGTGCGAGAGCTTGGCGACCTCGAAGGCCGGGTAGGCGCCGCCGGCCAGGAGGGAGAACTTGATGCCCTCGCGGCCGGTGGGCTTGCGGTGGCCTGGGGGCTGGAAGCGGCGGTGGTGTTCGGCGGCGCGGTGGAAGAACTGGGGGCGCTCGGCGCGGGTGACGCAGCCGGCGAGGTCGAACACGAAGAGGTAGTGCCGGATCATCCGGACGAACAGGGCGTCGCGCACCGCGTAGAGGTGGGGCTGCTCCTCCAGCAGGGCGAAGCTGCGCTCGTACTGGTCGAAGAGGTCGAAGACGCTGCTGCCAGGGCCGCCGGCCGGGTGGACGGTCTCCCGGCGGCGCAGCTGGACGCACTCGCGCGGAAGCACGGCGGCCTTGCGGGCGCCGAGCAGGGCCGCGTGGACGACCGGGATCTCCTCGTAGCGGCCGTCGGGGAAGGCGAGCCCGAGCTCCTCCCAGTGGCCGCGGCGGATCAGCCGGTCCCAGATCAGCGGCGGCGCGCCGAACAGCTCGGGCCGGTCGAAGGGGGCGAAGGGCTCGGGGCCGACCTCGGCGAGCAGGGCCTCGGCGCCGCCCGGCCAGTCGCGGTCGTTGTGGCGGCGGGAGTGGCCGAACAGGAGGACGTCGACCGGGCCGGTCTGCTGGAGCCGGTCGGCGAGCGTCTGGAGGGCGTCCCGGGGCAGCAGGTGGTCGGCGTCCAGGAACAGCAGGTACTCGCCGCTGGCCCGCGCCGCACCCGCGTTCCGGCTCACCCCGACCCCGACCGACGCGTTCAGGTGCAGCGCGGACACCCGCGGGTGCTGCCCCGCGTACGCGTCGGCGAGCCCGCCCGGGGTTCCGGGGGAGCGGTCGGCGACCACGATCACCTCGACGTCCGCCAGGGTCTGGGCGAGCAGCGAGTCCAGGCAGTCGGCGAGCTGTCCGTGCTGGTCGTAGGCGGGGAGCACGACGCTGATCAGGGGTGAGGCCATGACGCCGGAGCGTAAGAGGGCCCGCGAACCGTGGCAAAGTGCTGACGGCGTGTAATTACGAGCAATTAGCGGCAAATCGTACGAGCGTACGCCATATCTTCACGCCGCCTTCCGGGCGCGTCCACGTCAGGCGACGACGCCGCGAGGCCCGCGACGCGGAGTGCGTCGCGGGCCTGGGGCGTGTACGGAGGGCGGCTCGGCCGGGGGCCGGCTCAGTACCAGTGGTGGCTCTGCCAGAACGCCCAGGCGCCGCAGGGGCTGCCGTAGCGGGAGTTCATGTAGTCCAGGCCCCACTTGATCTGGGTGGCCGGGTTGGTCTTCCAGTCCGAGCCCGCCGAGGCCATCTTGGAGCCCGGCAGCGCCTGGACCAGGCCGTAGGCGCCGGAGGAGGCGTTGACGGCCATCGGGTTCCAGCTGCTCTCGCGGGAGACGATGTTGCTGAAGCACTGCAGCTGGCCGGCCGGCACGATCTGCGCGGCGATCTGCTGCGGGGTGCCGGAGGGGGCGGCGAGGGCCTGGCGCTGCTGGGAGCGGGAGGCGGCGTCGGCCTGGGCCTTGGCGTCGGCCTGGGCCTTGGCGTCCGCCTGGGCCTGCGCGTCGGCCTCGGCCTGGGCCTGGGCGGCGGCGTCCGCCTCGGCCTTCGCCTGGGTCGCCTGGGCGTCCTGAGCGTCCTGGGCGGCCTTCTGGGCAGCGGCAGCGGCGTCGGCCTGCACCTGGTCGGCCACCGGCTTGCCGTCCACCGTGACGGCGGCCGCGGGGGCGGCGGCCTCGGTGGAGGTCCCGCCCTGCGGGACGGCGAGCGCGGCGGTGGCGGCGCTCGCGACCACGAGGGTGGCGATGCCGGTGATCAGGGAGTTGCGGCGGGCATGGCTGAGCTGCATGGAGCGGTCGATCCTTTTCCGTCGGGGGCCGTGCCGGGGGCACCGGGCGCGGGGCATCGCACGGGCTCCGGGTGAGCGGGGCCCGCGCGGCCGTCCGGGACGGCCGTGGCGCCCCGGCGGAGAACGGCGGGGCGGGCGGGCTGCGCACGGCGGACGGGGCCGGCCGGCGCTGCCTGGCGACGGGCCATTCTTGGCAGGGCCGGGGACGGGTGGCAAAGGCGCTCGCTACTACGCCGCGTAGTGGCTGAGGGCCGGGTGCGGCCGGACATGCCGATGGCTTTGAGGAGGTTTGTCCGCTTTTGGCGTCCGAGGGTCAGGGGTGGGCGGCGCCGGCGGAAGATGAGGCCCGGAGGCTCGATGGCCTGGGTTCTTCAGGCCGGGCCCCGCCTGAGGGCGGGCGGCCGGCGGGCGGCGGCCGGTGCCGGGCGCCGGGTGCGCCGACCCTGACAACTATCCAGGACCGTAGACGCGAAACCCCCTGTGGGCGGGCTCACACGGGCGCGGTGCCGACATCGACACAGCGTGACCGGCCGATGGCGGCCCGGTGGACGGGGGCGGACCGGGAGGGAACGGCGCCGGGCGGGGAATGGCGCCGGGCGGGGAACGGGGCCGGGTGGGAACGGCACCGGGCCCGGGAGCCTCCGCAACGGCTCCCGGGCCCGGCGTTCAAGCGCGGCGCGGACGGGTCAGGAGCCCACCGCCGCCGCGGCCCGCCGCCGTCGGCCCACCACGGCCGAGGCGCCGAGCACGATCGCTGCGGCGACCAGCGAGAGGTACATCTGCTTGCGGCCGTCCTCGGTGGTGAACATGTAGGCCATCACGAACCCGATCATGCCCATCGCGGTCCAGGTCAGGTACGGGAAGAGCCACATCCGCACGGTCAGGCGCTCGGGCGTCTCCCGCTCGATGATCCGGCGCATCCGCAGCTGGGTCGCGCAGATCACCAGCCAGACGAACAGTGCGACCGCGCCGGAGGAGTTGAGCAGGAAGGCGAAGATGGTGTCCGGCGAGTAGTAGTTGAGGAAGACGGCGATGAAGCCGAAGACCACCGAGGAGAGGATGGCCACCCGCGGCACGCCGCGCGAGGTCACGGTCGCGAAGGCCTTCGGCGCGTCGCCGCGCTGACCGAGCGAGAAAGCCATCCGGGAGGCGGTGTACATCCCGGAGTTGAGGCAGGACAGCACGGCCGTCAGCACGATCACGTCCATCACCTGGCCCGCGTGCGGGATTCCCACGTGGTTCAGGACCGCCACGTACGGGCTGGCCTTGACCTCGGCCGAGTCCCAGGGCAGCAGGGTGACCACGAGCAGGATCGATCCCAGGTAGAAGACGCCGATCCGCCAGATCACGCTGTTGGTGGCCTTGGTGACAGCCTTCTGCGGGTCCTCCGACTCGCCGGCGGCGAGCGTGACGATCTCGCTGCCCATGAAGGCGAAGACGACGGTCAGCATGCCGGTGAACACCGCGCCCACGCCGTGCGGCAGGAAGCCGCCGTGGCCGGTCAGGTTGCTGAGGCCGACCGCGTGGGTGTTCGGCAGCACGCCGAAGACGGCGAGGGCGCCGATCACCAGGAACGCCGCGATCGCGACCACCTTGATACCGGCGAACCAGAACTCGAACTCGCCGTACGAGGACACCGAGAAGAGGTTGGTGGCGGTCAGCACCGCCATCACGATCAGTGCCCAGCCCCACTGTGGGACGCCGGGCACCCAGTTGTGGAGGATCTTGGCGCCGGCCGTCGCCTCGACCGCGAGCACCACGACCCAGAAGAACCAGTACAGCCAGCCGATGCTGAAGCCGGCCCAGCGGCCCAGCGCGCGGTCCGCGTACGCCGAGAACGAGCCGCTCTGCGGGTCGGCCGCCGCCATCTCGCCGAGCATCCGCATCACCAGCACCACCAGCACGCCGGCCAGGGTGTAGGAGAGCAGGATGCCGGGACCGGTGGTGGCGATGCCCGCGCCGGATCCGACGAACAGGCCCGCGCCGATCACACCGCCGATGGCGATCATCGACAGGTGCCGGTTCTTCAGCCCGGCCTTCAGGTGGCCGTCGCCGCCGTGTCCGACGGGGCCGAGCTGGTGGGGGACCTGGGTGGTGTCCGCCGCCTGCTTGGTGGTGTCCGCACTCATGGAGGGTGTCCTCTGTTCTTTCCCGCGCGGCATGACCCTCGGCTCGTCGCGCCGGAGGGTGGGGGGACAGACCCGCGCATTGCGGTGCAACCTACTTTCTACGCCCGAGTATCGGAACAGCTGTTTGGTAACTGTTCGCTCACCGGACACAAAAGGCCAGGTCAGAGCCGGTGGAAAAGTGGCGGGAAAGGCTCAAATCTGACGCATCGTCACCATGGCGGGAACCCGCCAGGCCGTGCGGAGGCCCGGACTCCCCGCCCGCGGCCGGCGGCCCCGCACCCGGAGCCCCGCGCTGTGGCCGATCCGGGCGAACGCGCGCACAGTGGGAAACATGCAGACCACCTGGAAGGGGACGATCAGCTTCGGGCTGGTCAGCATCCCCGTCCACCTCTACTCCGCGACCCAGGAGCACGACGTCCCGCTGCACCAGGTGCACGCCAAGGACGGTGGCCGGGTGCGGATGAAGCGGTACTGCGAGCGGGAGGAGAAGGAGGTCCCGTACGCGGAGATCGCCAAGGGCTACGAGTCGCCCGACGGCCGGACGGTCACGCTCAGCGACGAGGACCTCGCCGACCTGCCGCTGCCCAGCAAGAAGGTCATCGACGTGCTGGCCTTCGTGGACGCCGGCGAGATCGACCCGCTGATGTTCTCCAAGGCCTACTACGTGGGCGTCGCCGACAAGGCGGCCGCCAAGCCGTACGCGCTGCTGCGCGACGCGCTGGTGGAGTCCGGGCAGATCGCGGTCACCAAGATCGCGCTGCGCACCCGGGAGTCGCCCGCGGTGCTGCGGGTGCACGACGGGACGCTCGTCCTGCAGACCTGCATCTGGCCCGACGAGGTCCGCCCGGCGGCCGGGATCGCGCCCGAGGAGGACGTCGCGGTGCGGCCGCAGGAGCTCAAGATGGCGCGCTCGCTGATGGACACCCTCTCCGAGGACTTCGACCTCGCCCAGCTGCACGACGACTACCAGCAGGCGCTCCAGCAGGTGATCACCGCCCGGCTGGAGGGCGTCGAGCTGCCGCACGAGGAGGAGGCCGGCGAGGCTCCGGACAACGTGATCGACCTGATGGAAGCGCTGCGCAGCAGCCTCAAGCAGGCCAAGGGCGGGCGGGCACCGGCTGCGGCGGCGCCGGAAGAGCCGGAAGAGCCGGAAGAGCCGGAGAAGGCGGAGGGCGGGAAGCCCGCGCCCCGCAAGCACGCCGCCGCGAAGAAGACCGCCGCGAAGAAGACCGCCGCGAAGAAGACCGCCGCGAAGAAGACCGCCGCCGGGGCGGCCGGGAAAGCCGCCGCTGCGAAGAAGACCACCACCCGTAAGTCCACGGCTCCGCGCAAGGCCTCTTGACCGCGCGGGCCGGGGAGCCCCCCGACGACCGCAGGAGATCCCGATGGACCTGCTCACCTACAAGGAGCTCGACAGCGGCCCCGACGCCCCGAAGGACCGGAGCTGGGGCTACCGGGCCTGGCACTGGCTGCTCAGCCTCAGTCCAACCGTCGTGACCTTCATGGTCGCGCTCTCGATCGGCCTGCTCATGGTCGAGGTCCAGACGGAGTGGGACCCGATGATCGGGCTGATGGCCTTCTTCTGGCTCCTGACCTTCATCGCCCTGGTCGGCATGGTCGCCCGCTGGGCGACGCCCGGCCGGGGCAGGCACCGGATGGCGGCCTGACGGTTCGGCCGGGCGGCACGCGGCTCCGGGCGTACTCAGCCGATCCACACCGTGGTGACGTTGCAGAACTCCCGGATGCCGTGCCCGGACAGCTCCCGCCCGAAGCCCGAGCGCTTGACCCCGCCGAAGGGCAGCGCGGGGTGGGAGGCGGTCATCCCGTTGAAGAACACCCCGCCGGCCTGGATGTCGCGGACGAAGCGCTCCTGCTCGTCCTGGTCGGTGGTCCAGACGTTGGAGCTGAGCCCGAACGGGGTGTCGTTGGCCAGCGCCACCGCCTCGTCCAGGTCGGCGACCCGGTAGACGGTGGCGACCGGGCCGAAGGCCTCCTCCTGGTGGATCCGCATCGCCGGGGTGACGCCGGTCAGGACGGTCGGCTCGTAGAACCAGCCGGTGTCCCAGCCCATCGGGCGGTTGCCGCCGCACTCGACCCGGGCGCCGTGGGTGCGGGCGTCCTCGACCAGCTCCTCCAGGTCGTCCCGGCCCTGGCGGCTGGCCAGCGGGCCGACGTCGGTGGCCTCGTCCATCGGGTCGCCGATTCGCAGCGCGCGCATCGCCTCGGTGAAGGCGGCGGTGAAGCGGTCGTAGACGTCGGTGTGCACGATGAAGCGCTTGGCGGCGATGCAGGACTGGCCGTTGTTCTGCACCCGGGCCCGGACGGCGGTGGCCACCGCAGCGTCCAGGTCGGCGCTCGGCAGCACCACGTACGGGTCGCTGCCGCCCAGCTCCAGCACCGCCTTCTTCACCTCGTCCGCGGCGGTGGCCGCGACCGCCCGCCCGGCCGGCTCGCTGCCGGTGAGGGTGACGGCGGCGACCCGGCGGTCCCGGATCACGCCCTCGACCGCGCCCGAGCCGATCAGCAGGGTCTGGAAGCAGCCCTCGGGGAAGCCGGCCCGCCGGAACAGCTCCTCGATCGCGAGCGCGGTCCGCGGCACGTTGGAGGCGTGCTTGAGCAGGCCCGTGTTGCCGGCCATCAGGGCCGGCGCGGCGAACCGGATCACCTGCCAGAACGGGAAGTTCCACGGCATCACGGCGAGCACCGGGCCGAGCGGGCGGTAGCGGACGTACGCGCGGGCGGCCCCACTGTCGGCCACGTCGGCCGGGGCCGGGTGCTCGTCGGCGAGCAGCGCCTCCGCGTGGTCGGCGTACCAGCGCATCGCCTTGGCGCACTTGGCGGCCTCGGCCCGGGCGGCGGCGAGCGGCTTGCCCATCTCCTCGGTCATGGTGCGGGCGAGCGGTTCCTGGTCCCGGTCCAGGAGGTCGGCGGCGCGGTGCATCAGTTCGGCGCGGGCGGCGAAAGGGGTGCTGCGGTAGCCGTGGAAGGCGGCCTCGGCGCGGGCCAGCCGCCGCTCGACGCCGGCCGCGTCGAGGGGTTCGAAGGTCTGGATGATCTCGCCGGTCGCGGGGTTGACGCTGGCGATGGGCATGCGGGGCTCCCAGTGGCGGGTTCGGGTCCGGTGCGTCTGCCCTCACACCCTCCCCGACGGCCCGCCCCCGGGCGCGCCACCGCTGCCCGGCGTGTCCCGCCGGGCGGCGGCGGCGCCCCTCACTCGGGCAGTGACTCCACCCGGGCCGCCGCCTCCCGGGCCCGGGCTCCGGCCCTGGTCCGGGCGGCGGTCACCTGCCGGAGGGGGAAGCGGTGCAGGTACTCGGCCTCCAGCTCGCCGGTGCGCAGCGTGTGCCGGTTCAGCGCCTCCTCCGAGCCGTACAGGAAGGTCTCGTGGCGGGTGCGGTGCAGCTGCTCCAGTTCGTGCAGCAGGGTGTCGTTGCCCAGGGCGTGCGGAGAGACGCCCCCGGGCCGGATGTGCGGGTCGTTGACGTGGCGCATCTCGGTACCTCCTCGGCGCGGGCCCCTCCTCCAGTGTCGGGTGCCCGGCGCCGGTGCACCCGTTCTCGTCGGACCCAGTGCACAAGGGGTGTTGTAAAAGAGATGTCGTACAAGAGATCTTGTGGATATTCTCCGGGGCATGGACGACACCACGGACCGATCGCGCGGCGCCCGGGAGATCCAGGACTCCCGGGTGCTCGCCGCCCTCACCCACCCGCTGCGCCGCCGGCTGATCGACCTGCTCAAGGTCGACGGCCCCGCCACCGTCGGACGACTGGCCGAGCGCACCGAGCAGGCGGTCGGCAACGTCAGCCACCACCTGAAGGTGCTGGCCGAGAGCGGACTGATCGAGGAGGCGCCCGAGTTCGCCCGGGACCGGCGCGAGCGGTGGTGGCGGCGGACCGACCGCGAACTCACCTGGACCAGGGCCGACTTCGACGGGGACCCGGTCACCGAGGCGGTCGCCGACGCGGCCGGGTCGATCCTGCTGGAACGCCAGGTCGAGCTGGTCCGCGAGTGGGCGGTGCGACGCGGCGGCTACCCGCCGGACTGGCGGGACGGCTGCTCGGTGGCCACCCAGACCTGGCTGCGGCTCACCCCGGCGGAGGCCCGGGAGCTGGCGGCCGACCTGCACGCGGTGATCCAGCAGTGGGCGCAGCGGCCGGTGCCCCAGGACGGGCGGGAGCGCGAGACCGTCCTGGCCTTCGCCCACAGCGTCCCGGCGCGGCCGTGACCGCCGTCGCCGCCCCGCCCGGCGCGACCGAAGTCCGGTCCAGCTGGGGCCTGTTCGCCCAACGGGACTTCCGCCTGCTATGGGCCGGGCAGACCGTCAGTCGGCTGGGCAGCAGCGTGACCACCGTCGCGCTGCCCCTGGTCGCGGTGCTCACCCTGGACGCCGGGCCGCTCGCCACCGGCCTGCTGACCAGCGCGGTCTGGCTGCCCTGGCTGCTGTTCGGCCTGCCCGCCGGGGTGTGGGTGGGGCGGGCGCCCCGGCGGGCCGTGATGATCGGCTGCAACCTCGGCTCCGCCGCGCTGTTCGCCAGCGTGCCGGTGGCGGGCCGGCTCGGGGTGCTCACCCTGGCGCAGCTGCTGGCCGTGGCCTTCCTCAGCGGGGTCTCGGCGGTGTTCTTCGGTGCGGCCGAACAGGCCTACCTGCCCGAACTGGTGGCGCCGGAGCACCTGATCGAGGGCAACGCCAAGTTGGAGGGCAGCGGCTCGGCGGCCGAGGTGGCCGGCCGCGGACTGGCCGGGCTCACCGTTCAACTGCTCGGCGCGGCAGCTGGGTTGCTCATCGACGCGGTGAGCTTCCTGATCGCGGCCGGCACCCTGCTGCGGATCCGCTCCCGGCCGCAGTCGGTGGCCCCCGAGCGGGCGGGCCTGCTCGGACAGGTCCGGGAGGGGCTGTCCTTCCTGCTGCGTGACCCCTACCTGCGGGCCTTCCTGTGCTTCGGCGCGGCGGCTAACTTCGCGCTCATGGCCTACCAGTCGATCCTGGTGCTGTTCCTGGTCCGGGAGGCCGGGGTCGCCCCCGGTTGGGTCGGCGCACTCGCCTCCGCCGCCGCGGTCGGCGGGGTGCTCGGCGCGTCCGCGGCCCGACCGCTGTGCCGCCGGCTGGGCACGGCCCGCGCGGTGCGGATCGTGTTGCTCACCGCAGTACCGCTCGGGCTGCTGATGCCGCTGGCCGCCCCGGGGCTCGGCACGGCGCTGTACGTCGTCGGCGCGCTCGGGGTGGTCGCGGCGGTGGTGCTCTGCAACGTGGTGCTCGGCAGCTTCCGGCAGTCCTACACCCCGCCCGCGCTGCTCACCCGGGTGGCGGCGGGCTCGATGTTCGCCATCCACGCCACCATCCCGCTCGGCGCCCTGGCCGGCGGCGCGCTGGGCGCGGCGATCGGGCTGCGGACCACCATGTGGGTGATGACCGGCCTGCTGGTACTGGCCGGCACGCTGCCGCTGTTCTCGCCACTGCGCACCCTGCGGGATCTGCCCTCGGCGCCCCCGAAGATCGGGAAGATCGTAGGATGAATTCCGTTCCTTCCATCCCGTTCCCCGACAGCTCGGACAGATCGCCCATGCCGCTTCCCAAGGCCGAACTCCACCTGCACATCGAAGGCACCCTCGAACCCGAGCTCGCCTTCGCCCTCGCCGCCCGCAACTCCGTCACGCTGCCGTACACCGACACCGAGGCACTGCGGAAGGCGTACTCCTTCAGCGACCTGCAGTCCTTCCTCGACCTCTACTACGCGCTGATGGCCGTGCTGCGCACCGAGCAGGACTTCGCCGACCTCGCGGACGCCTACCTGGCCCGGGCCGCCGAACAGGGCGTGCGGCACGCGGAGATCTTCTTCGACCCCCAGGCGCACACCGGGCGCGGGGTGCCGCTCGGCGTGGTGGTGGACGGCCTGACCCGGGCACTTTCGCGCAGCGAGGAGCGGTACGGCATCAGTACCCAGCTGATCATGTGCTTCCTGCGCGACGAGTCCGCCGAGTCCGCGCTGGACACCTTCGAGGCCGCCCGCCCGTACTTCGACCGGATCGCCGGCATCGGCCTGGACTCCGCCGAGGTCGGCAACCCGCCCGCGAAGTTCCGCGAGGTCTACCGCCGGGCCGCCGAGGCCGGGCTGCGCCGGGTCGCCCACGCGGGCGAGGAGGGCCCGGCCTCGTACGTCACCGAGGCACTGGACGTCCTCGGCGTCGAGCGGATCGACCACGGGCTGCGCTGCCTGGAGGACGGCCAACTCGTCGCCCGGCTGGTCCGTGAGCAGATCCCGCTCACCCTCTGCCCGCTCTCCAACGTCCGGCTGCGCTGCATCGACACCCTCGCCGACCACCCCCTGCGCGAGATGCTGGACGCCGGCCTGCTGGTCACCGTCAACTCCGACGACCCGGCCTACTTCGGCGGCTACGTCGAGGACAACTTCCGGGCCGTCCGGCAGGCTCTGGCCCTCGACCAGGAGACCCTGCGCCGGCTGGCCGCGAACTCCTTCCGGGCCTCCTTCATCGACGACCGGCGCCGGGACGAACTCCTGGCCGAGGTCGAGCGGTTCAGGTTCGAGCCGGCCGAGGAGTGAGCACGGAGCCGGGCGAACCTACGACGGATCGAGCGTGACCGTGGCCGGAGGGAGAAGCCGGAGGCGTCGTCCTTCGTCACGGTCGAGGACTTCTGGGGCGGCGTGCTGATGGGCTTCCTGGTCGGCTACTCGGGCACTGCCGCGTTCGCCCGGCTCACCGGGGTGTCGACGTAGCGTCGCGGTCCCGGGCGTAGTGCAGCAGGGTCACGCCGTTGGTGAAGCGGTGGGTCTCCAGCAGGGTGAGCGGGACGGGCTGCCCGGTGGGGCGGAACAGCAGGGTGCCGCGGCCGAGGACGACGGGGTGGACGTAGATCCGGAACTCGTCGATCAGGTCTTGGGCCAGGAAGGACTCGGCCAGATCGGCGCCGCCGAGGGAGAGGTCCCCGCCGGGGCCGGCGGTGAGGGCGGCCACGGTCTCGGGGGTGACCTCGCGGACGACGGTGGTGTTCCAGTCGGCGTGGTCGAGGGTGCGGGAGAAGACGGTCTTCGGCATCGCCCGCCAGATGCCCGCGAACTCCTTCATCGGGCCGTCGGCGGCCGGGTCCCGGTCGGCGGTGGGCCAGAACGAGGCCATCAGCTCGTGGGTGCGCCGGCCGGAGACGAAACCACCCATCCGGGCGAGTACGCGGTTGAAGTGGGTGTGCACCTCGTCGTCGACCCGGTGCCAGCCGAGGTCGTGGTCCGGGCCCTCGAAGTAGCCGTCCAGGGAGACGTTGGAGAAGAGGACGATCTTGCGTCGCATGGCGGCCTCGTCAGGGGGAGGGTTCGCCGCCCCCTCGGCTGGGAGGTGGAGAGGGGGCGGCGGACGGGGATCAGAGCAAGGTGCTCCAGTAGTACCAGAACCGGTTGAGCACCAGCAGCGCGATCACCGCGTACCAGAGCGCCGGGACGACCCAGTGGTAGCGCACGGCCTCCCGCACCACCGTCCGCGTCCTCGGGCCGCCCGGGATCACCCCGGAGCGCAGGTTGTGCAGGGTGGTGTACCAGAACAGCGGGATCATCGCGGCCCACACCACCATGCAGTACGGGCAGAGCGCGCCGATCCGGTACAGCGCCTGGTGCATCAGCCAGGTCACGAAGCCGACCCCGAAGACCGTCCCGGCCTGCAGGCCGAGCCAGAACCAGCGCCGGTACGCCGCCCCGGCGAGCAGCCCGGCGCCGATCGCCATCACCACCCCGAAACCGACCAGGCCGATCAGCGAGTTGGGGAAGCCGAAGGCCTCCGCCTGCTCGCTGCGCATGATCGAACCGCAGCTGATGATCGGATTGATGTTGCAGCTGGGGACGTACGACGGGTCCTTCAGCAGCCGGATCTTGTCCAGGGTGAGGACCGTCGAGGCGAACAGGCCGACCGCGCCGCCGATCAACAGCAGCCAGGCGAACGGGCGGCTAGCGCCGAAGGTCCGCGCGGTGGGGGTTTCGGTGGCCGGGGTTTCGGTGGTGGGGGCGGGGATGGTCACCCGGTCACCTGCTTGACCATCGCGGTGAACTGCTCGGGGGAGGCGGCCTTGCCGTTGGTCAGCACGTCCAGCTTCTTGCCGTCGAGCTTGACGGTCGGGGTGCCGGTGACGTCGCTCTTGTCGAACTGCTCGTTCACCTTGGCCGCCCACGGGGCGTAGGTGCCGTCCTGGACGGCCTTGACGAAGCCGTCGGTCTTCAGGCCGGGGACCTGGCCGGCCAGGTCCAGGAGGTGGTTGACGTCGCCGAAGTCGTCGCTGCGCTCGCCGGGCTGGTTGGCGTACAGCACGTCGTGGAAGGCCTTGAACTTGTCCACGCCCTCGTTCAGCGCGGCCCCGGCGGCGGCCAGCGCGGTGCGCGAGCCCTTGCCGCCGAGGTTCTTGTCCAGGAACGTCGCCAGGTGGTACTCGATCTTGTACGTGCCGTTGTCGGCCAGCTGCTGGATGGTCGTGCCGGTGGTGGTCTCCAGCTGCTCGCAGAACGGGCAGCGGAAGTCCTCGTAGATCTCCAGGGTGTGCGGCGCGTCGGCCTTGCCGTAGCTGATCACGGTGCCGTCGGCGCCGCCCGCGTTGGCGGGGACGACCAGAGGGCCGTTCGCCCCGGCGGCCGAGGAGGAACCGGAGGAGCCGCCGACGGCGAAGGCGACACCGGCCGCGAGGGCGAGGACGGCGGCGGAGGCGGCGCCGACCACCACCCGGCGGCGGATCCGGTCGGAGCGCTCGGCCTGGGCGCGGGCGGCGCGCATGCGGTCGGTGGCGTTGGTCTTCGGGGCGGTCTTGCGGGTGTTGCTCATGGGGTGTCGTCCTGTGCTCTCGGGCGTACGGGTGTGCGGCACGACCGGTATCGGGTCGGCGCGACGGAGAGACGACCGCTGGGCGAAGGGGCTCAGACGGCCAGGGCGAACACCGGCGGACCGCGCCGGACTGCTGGGCGCACCACCACGTCCTCGGCCGGGACCAGCACGCGGCTGGTCCGGGGGAACGGCACCCGGACCACCGGGCGGGCCGGGACGGGCGCGGCCAGCAGCCGAAGCCAGCGGGCGGCGGCCGGCAGGTGGGAGTGCAGGAACTCGCCCAGCACCTGGAGGGCCCGGGTGAGGCCGCTCAGCGCGGCGTCGGCGCGGCGCAGCCAGAAGGCGCCGACCAGTGCGATCGCCGTGTGCAGCAGCAGGAGCAGCAGGACGCCGCTCTGCTCGGACACGCCGTGACCGAGCAGGAAGCCACCGAGCGAGCCGCCGCCGCAGAGCAGCGGGCGGAAGCCCTGCCCGGCGTCGGCGGGCAGGGAGGGGCAGGAGCGCTGCGCCAGGTCGAACAGGGCGCTGACGCCGAGCTGGAGCGGGAGGAACGCCGCCGCGACCGCCGGGTAGCCGCGTTCGCGGCCGGCCAGGGCGAGGGCGAGGACGAAGACGGCCGCCGCGGCCAGGCCCATCGTGCCGACCGGCAGCGTCCGGCCGGTGACCAGCACCTGGCCCAGCCCGGCGAGCAGCACGACCAGCGCGGCGAAGACCGCCGCGCGGAGCGTCCTGGTGACCGGTCCGATGTCCATGGCATCCGAGTCTGCCACAGGTTGAAAGCGGAACGGTCTTGTCGTCGGCGGGCTGTGAACAGCCTCACGACCCGTGCTGAGCTGGGCTTATGTGGTTCTTATGGGGCATCGTGGGGTTCGGCGCGGGGGCTGGCGTGGGGTTCGGTGGGGGTGGTGCGGGGGTGGCTGTCGGCGGCGGTCACCCGGGCCTCCAGCAAGTCCCGGAAGTGTTCGAGGTCCCCGCGCACCGCGCGCTCGATCGCCCCGGCCTGGGCGAAGCCGCGAGGGCCGCCGAACTCCTGGTGCACGGCCTCCGGGTCGTACTCCACCCGGATCTGCAGCCGGGTGTGCCGGGGGTCGAGCGGCAGCAGCGCGAACGCGCCGCTCAGGTGGACGGAGTCCAGGGTCCGCCAGGCCATCACCCGGCCCCGGCCGCGGTCGGTGATCTCGGTGTCCACCGACCGTTCGGTGTTGCCGACCAGGACTCCGAGGTGGGCGAGGTTCCGGCCGTGGGGGTGGGCGCTGCGGACGCCGTCGACGAACTGGGGGTAGTCGTGGACGCGGTGCAGTTGCTCCCAGGTGGCGAGGACGGGGGCGGCGATGTCGATCTGTTCCTCAAGGGTGGTCATGGGGGTTCCTCCGGGGACCAGCCTGCGCTTTGTTGGGGGGTGGGGCAAAGGGGGGCGTTGCGGGGGGCTGTTGTTGTGTGGGTGGGCTTTCGGGAGGGTGGGTGGTTCCGGGGGCGGTTCCGGGGGTGGGTGCTCCGGGGGCTGGGTGATTTTCGGACCGCCGACCCTCATCGCGCGGGGTGCTCGTCGTTGGCGGTCTGAAAATCACCCGTCACGCCCCTCTCCGCGCCCACCCCCTCCACCGCCCCCTTCCGCAGCGCGTCCCTCTCGCCTGGGGCGGGTGGGAGGTGGGGGCGGTGGAGGGGGTGGGCGCGGGGGCTTTGGCCTGCGTGCTCGTGGGGGGTGGGGGAGACTGGGCGCATGCCGGAGTTGCCCGAGGTGGAGGCGCTGTGTGCGTTCCTGACCGAGCGGTTGACCGGGCGGGAGATCGCTCGGGTGCAGCCGGTGGCGATCAGTGCGTTGAAGACGTACGACCCGCCGGTGACGGCCCTGGAGGGGCGGGTGGTGGGGGCGGTGGGGCGGCGGGGGAAGTTCTTGGACGTGGAGGTGGGTGGGCTGCACCTCGTGGTTCATTTGGCGCGGGCCGGGTGGTTGCGGTGGCGGGATGTCCTGCCGGTGGAGCCGCCGCGGCCGGGGGCGAGGAATCCGTTGGCGGTGCGGGTGCGGCTGGCGGGGGAGGCCGGGGACGGGTTCGACCTGACCGAGGCGGGGACGAAGAAGGGGCTCGCCGTCTACGTGGTGAGGGATCCGGCGGAGGTGCCGGGGGTGGCCAGGTTGGGGCCGGATCCGTTGGACCCGGGGTTCGGGGTGGAGGAGTTCGCCGCTTTGTTGCGGGGCGAGAGGCGTCGGCTCAAGGGGGTGTTGCGGGACCAGAGCGTGTTGGCGGGGGTGGGCAACGCCTATTCGGACGAGGTGTTGCACGCGGCGCGGATGTCGCCGTACAAGTTGGCGTCGAGCTTGACGGAGGAGGAGACGGCGCGGCTGTACGAGGCGCTCGGGGGGACGCTGCGGGAGGCGGTGGAGCGGTCGCGCGGGTTGGCGGCGGGGGAGCTGAAGGCGGAGAAGAAGCTGGGGATGCGGGTGCACGGGCGGACGGGGCTGCCCTGTCCGGTGTGCGGGGACACGGTGCGGGAGGTGTCCTTCGCGGACTCGTCGTTGCAGTACTGCCCGACATGCCAGACCGGGGGCAAGCCGTTGGCGGACCGGCGGATGTCGCGGCTGTTGAAGTGAGGCCGGCTTCAACAGCCGCGACGGGGGGTCAGTGCTTGGTGGCGACGCCGCCCCAGTCGTAGGCGGCCCTGGGGTCGGCCGGGGGCTCGCCGTCCGGGCGCCAGGCGAGCACCGGGGAGAGGAGCGGTTGGCCCTGGCCATCTCCTTGACGCTCGGGACTGCCTTCGTGCCACCCAGCCGGTAGTCGTAGACCCGTGCGGAGTGGTGGTGTCGACGCCGAAACGTTCCCACTGGCTCGGCTCGGCGGCGTCCTCGTCCTGTGGGCCCTGTTGGGGGAAGTCCTGACCCACCGTCATGGCTATGTCCTCTGATGGCAGATCATCACACCGGTGGATGCACGGTGTGGCGGTCGTGGGGGCGGCGCGGCCGTGGGCCGTCGGAGTGGTGATCGGGGCCGTCCGGGGTGCCCGGGGAGAGGGCCGGTGAGCGGCGGGGCAAGCATCAAGAATGCTGTCTGATCGTCAGATTAAGTTGTCGGTGACCTCTCGGATCACCTCGCGCAGGCTGTTGATGGTGGCGGCCGGGATGTCATTGCTCGGCGGTGCCGCCGCCTGCAAGAGCCCCTGGGCTGCCACTGCTGCTCCGGAGGGGCGGACGGAGGTCCTGGTGACGGAGACGCCCGGGGCGCCGGTGCCCTCGGCGGCCGCGTCCCCCACGTCGTCCTCTCCGACGCCCTCCCCGGCGCCGCCGTCCGCCGGTCCTTCGGTCGCGCCGACCGTCCAGCCCGTCCGCAAGGCGCTCAGCGAGGCGGAGAGCAAGCCGGTGTACGACCTGGACCCGTCCCAGCGGGTGGTGGCGCTCACCATCGACGACGGGCCGGACCCCCGGTACACGCCCCAGGTGCTGGCGCTGCTCCAGCAGCACGGGATCCGGGCGACCTTCTTCCTGATCGGCGAGAACGCCGTCGAGCACCCGGCCCTGGTGAAGGAGATCGCGGACCGGGGCCACCACATCGCCAACCACACCTGGACCCATCCGGATCTGCGGCACATGTCGGAGAGCGCCGTTCGGGACGAGCTGGAGCGCACCTCGGACCTGCTGCACCGGACCACCGGGCGGCTGCCCACCTGGTTCCGGGCGCCGGGCGGGGACTTCTCGCCGGTGTCGCTGCGGGTGGCCGCCGACCTGGGGCTGCGGAACATGAGCTGGACGGTGGACCCGAGGGACTGGTCCCGGCCGGGGACGTCGTCGATCATCGACACCGTCCTCAAGGACGTCCGGCCCGGGTCGATCGTGCTCAACCACGACGGCGGCGGGGACCGCTCGCAGACGGTGGCGGCGCTGAAGGCGTACCTGCCGGTGCTGATCGACTCGGGATACCTCTTCACGGCGCCGCCGAACTGACATACGGATGTCAGGGAACCGGATATCGAAATGTCGATGGATATCGATGGTGGGCGTAGGTGGCGGCTTTGGCGGCTAAACCACTCGAACGGGTGGATTGGGAGAACCGTTTCTGCGGATTTCGGGCCTTTAGGGTGATCTCGCACCAGTTCACCAGGTACCCGTCCGGGTACCGCCTGAAAGGCTTTTTCCATGCGTCTCCGCAATGCCGTGCTCGCCGTCGCCAGCGCCGCCGCCCTCGTCCTCGCCGTTCCGATGTCGGCCAACGCCGCCACCGGCGATTTCCTCTACAAGGTCGGCCCGGGCGTTCCGGCCGGGCTGGCCGACCCGGAGAGCGGGAAGTGCATCGACCTGTTCGGCGCTACCGAGAACGACCCGGCCTTCGCGCCGGAGAACTTCACCACCTCGACCGCGACGGTGTTCCTCGACTTCGACTGCAGCGGTGACGTCTTCTACGTGATGAACCCCGGGAAGAAGCTCGGCGACCGGCTGAAGCTGCGCTCGGTCGTCTTCTCCTGAACGGAGCCTTCCGCGAGGTGGCCCGGGCCGGACGGTCGGCGTAGCGTCGAACTGTCCGGCCCGGTCGCCGGTGCTTCGTGATGTCCGGTGGTCGGGTGCCGCAGCCTGGGCGGAGCGAAGGAGGTCCCGGGATGACCGGCAACGGTTATGCGCATCCTGAGGCGCTGGTCGGCACGGAGTGGCTGGCCCGCCATCTGGACGACGGGACGGTTCGGGTGGTCGAGGTCGACGAGGACGGCAGCGCGTACGAGCGGGGCCACATTCCGGGTGCGGTCGGCTGGAACTGGACCGCCGACCTGCACAGTCAGGTCGGGCGGGACTATGCGGACCGGGGGGCCGTCCAGCACCTGCTGCGGGCGGCCGGGGTGGAGGACGACACCACGGTGGTGCTGTACGGCGGCAACAACAACTGGTTCGCCGCGTACGCGTTCTGGCTGCTGCGCCTGCGGGGGTTCGGGCCGGTGCGGCTGCTGGACGGCGGGCGCAAGAAGTGGGAGCTGGAGGGGCGGGAGCTGACCCACGAGGTGATGGACTACCAACACAGCTCGTACGTTCTGACCGGGCCGGAGCGGCCCGAACTGCGGGCCCTGAGGGACGAGGTGCTGGCCAAGGCGGAGGTGTTCGCCAAGCCCGGGGCGGACTCGGTGCTGGTGGACGTGCGCTCGCCGGCGGAGTTCCGGGGGGAGCTGATCGCGCCGCCCCATCTGCCGCAGGAGCAGGCCCAGGTGCCCGGGCACATCCCGGGGGCGGTCAACGTGCCCTGGTCGCAGGCGGCCAACGACGACGGGTCGTTCAGGTCGGCGGAGGAGCTGCGGGCGCTGTACGGGGGCAAGGGCGTCGGGCCGGAGCGTGAGGTGATCGCCTACTGCCGGATCGGCGAGCGGTCGGCGCACACCTGGTTCGCGCTCACCGAGCTGCTCGGGTACCAGCACGTGAAGAACTACGACGGCTCCTGGACGGAGTACGGCTCGCTGGTCCGGGCGCCGGTGGTGCTCGGGGCCTGAGGCGGCGTCGGGCGGCGCCGGTGGGGCGGGTGGGGCGCGTGACGGCGGTGGGACGCCGTCATTTCGGCGCGTTTCTTTTCATGAACATCTCATCGTTGGGGAGTGGACTGCGGGCCGCCGGGACAAGGATCGATCCGACCCGATCGTTCCGGTGATCCTGGAGGACCACGTTGCGCAAGAGACTGATCGTCTCCGCCGCCAGTGCCCTGAGCCTGTTCCTGGCCGTCCCCGCCTCGGCAGCCGACTTCCAACCCGGCGCGGCCGGGATCGGCGACCCCTACTACCCGACCTACGGCAACGGCGGCTACCGCGTCTCGCACTACGACATCCGGCTGAAGTACCAGCCCGCGACCGACGAGTTGGAGGGCACCACCACCATCCTGGCCACGACGACCCAGGACCTCTCCCGGTTCGACCTGGACTTCGCGCTGAACGTCTCCGAGGTGCGGGTCAACGGGCGGCCCGCGACCTTCGCCACCAGTGGCGAGCAGGAGCTGCAGATCACCCCGGCCCGGCCGCTGGCCAAGGGCAGCCAGGCCACCGTGGTGGTCCGGTACAAGGGCGTGCCGTCGGAGGTCAAGAAGTACGGCTTCACCGCCTGGCACCGCACGCCGGACGGCGCGGTGGCGGCCGACGAGCCCGAGGCGGCCTGGTGGTGGTTCCCGAGCAACGACCACCCGAGCGACAAGGCCACCTACGACGTCTCGGTGCTGGTGCCGGACGGCAACCAGGTGATCAGCAACGGCGTCCTGACCGGCACCAGCTCGCAGGCCGGCTGGACCCGCTACAGCTGGCGCGAGAACAAGCCCCAGGCGACGTACCTGGCCACGCTCGCCGTCGGGAAGTTCGACATCACCACCGACACCACCGCGAGCGGGGTGCCGGTCTACAACGCGTACAGCAAGGACCTCGGCGAGAACGCGGACGCGGCCCGGGCCAGCGTGGAGCGCACCGGCGAGCTGGTGGACTGGCTGAGCGGCTACTTCGGCGACTACCCGTTCAGCTCGGTCGGCGGCTACGTGCCCAACGTCCCGACCGGCTACGCCCTGGAGACCCAGACCCGGGTCTTCTACAGCCCCAAGCAGTTCGCCAAGGGCACCAACACCTCGGTGGTCGTGCACGAGTTGGCCCACCAGTGGTACGGCGACAGCGTCTCGCTCTCGCGCTGGAGCGACATCTGGCTGAACGAGGGCTTCGCCCGGTACGCCCAGCTGCTCTGGTCCGAGCACGAGAACGAGGGCACCGCGCAGGAGCTGGCCGACTACATCTACGCCTCGCACCCGGCCGACGACGCGTTCTGGACCGTCAAGCCCGGCGACCCGGGCCCGGACAACCAGTTCGCCACCGCCGTGTACGACCGGGGCGCGGTGGCCATCCAGGCGCTGCGCAACACCGTCGGGGACGAGAAGTTCTTCCGGATCCTCAAGGGCTGGCCCACCGAGCGCAAGTACGGCAACGCGACCATCTCCGAGTTCCAGGCCTACGCGGAGAAGGTGTCCGGGCAGAAACTCGGGGACCTCTTCACGACCTGGCTGTTCACCGCTGCCAAGCCGGCCGTGGGGCCGGTGGCGCCGGGCACCCCGGCGGCGGCCGCTTCGCCGGCGCCGGGGGCGCAGGACGACGCCCGGGCGGTGGTGGAGCCGAAGTCGTGGAAGAAGATCGAGGAGACCAACTCCGTCCACGACACGGGGCGTTGACGCCCGGGATCGTGGTGCGGTGACGGGCGTGGTCCGGTCGGCCGTTCGCGCTCGGACACGGGAGCGCGAACGGGGGCCGGGCCACACCGCTCAGGAGCCGTCCGCCGCCAGTAGTTCGGTCAGGCGGCGGACGGCGAAGGGTATGAGCTCGCGGACCGGGACGAGGCGGCAGGGCGCGTTGCCGACCAGCACCTCGCGGATGCCGGCCAGCTCCTCGAATTCCCGCCCCACCACCGGGAAGTGGGTGTCGTTGTCGTCGCCCACGTCGGGCGTCTCGATCCAGACCCGCTCGCCCTGGATGGCCATCGGGAAGCGGCGGAGCTTCAACCGGCGGTTGGGCGCGAAGGTCTCCGCGTAGTGCAGGAAGGTGTTGCGGTTGTGGCCGACGCCGACCAGCAGCACGTACCCGCCGAGGTCGTGCAGCGCACCGAAGGGCGACTCCCGGCCGACGGCGAAACCCAGCGAGCGGCGGGCCGTCACCTCCCGGGCGTGGGCGCCGACGGCGGCGACCGAGGCCTGCGGATGGGTGCTGCGCAGGCTCTCCGGCAGGGCGCGCAGCGTCTCGGCCACCGCGCCCATCGGGGACGGCAGCTCGGGGTGGAACAGCGGGACCCGGGAGCGGAGTTCGGCGACCTCGGGGGTGGGCAGGCCGGCGTGGTCCGGCGCCGGGTCGCAGACCGTGGAACCGGTGAAGGCGGGCACGGCCACCGTGCCGCCCGGCCCGACGGCCTCGCGCAGACTGGCCACCACGGCAGCGGCCCCGCCCTCGACCCGGCCGAGGCTGGACAGCGAGGAGTGCACGATCAGCGCCATGCCGGGGCGGACGCCGACGCGGTGCCAGCCGTCCACGAGGTCGGCGGTGGTGAGCGGGCTGGTGCCCGGAGTGGTCATGGTCCCCCCTGGTGGTGTTGGTGCTGGGCGGTTCTGGGTGCGCTGGGTCTGGCTGGGCGTGCTGATGTCGGTTCGTACCGGTGTGGTGCGATTGTTCGGGCCCGACCCTAGCGGGTGGTACTGACAATCGGTCAGGAGGGGGTGTCGTGCGTCAGTCCCCCACGAGGATCCGCACGGGCTCCAGGCTAGGGTCCGGGTCAACCCGTTTGTTCGGCGGCCGGCCGCGTACCGTCCTCGGGGCGGCCGAGGACGGTACGCGGCCGGGCAGGTGCGGTGGTGGTCACGCGGGGACGGCGGCGCCTGACGTGGCGGCCTCGGTGAGGATCAGCTGCTCGACGCCGCGCAGGAAGCGCTCCATCGCCGGGCGTGGGAGCACGGCCGGGTCGGCGGTCATGGCCAGGCTGAGGGCCTCCGGGGACTGCAGGGCGTCCAGGGCGTAGGTCAGGCCGGGGCGGGGCTCGAACTCCGTCGGCCAGTCGAGGGTGGTGCCGTCCTCGCCCGGGTCGGGGGTGGCCGGGACCAGCTCGCGGGTGTCGTTGAAGACGCAGGAGCGGTCGGCGAGCGGCACGCCCTCGGTGGTGAGCCGATCGGTCTCGGCGGCCAGGGCGAGCTTGTCGAAGTACGCGTGCCGGTAGGTGCCGATGGCGGCGGCGTGGGTGCGGCGCACGACCTCGCCGAACTCGGCGGTGGCGTCCGGGAGGTGGAACAGTCCGTCGCCCGCGACCACGCTCACCGCGTTGGTCAGCTCAGGCAGGAAGCGGTTGTTGACCACGACGTGGAGCACCGCCTCGGTGCGGCCGGACAGCCGGGCGGTCATCGCGGCGGTGGCCGCCAGCAGGACGGAGGAGGTGCTCACCCGGTGCGCGGCGGCGACCAGTTCGACCGCGCGGGGCAGCGCGGGGGAGCGCAGGACGGCGTTGGGGAAGCGGGCCGGCGGCGCCCCGGCCGTCGCGGGCTGCGGGAACAGCCGCGGCGGGCCGAGCCGGAGCTTGCGCAGGACCTGCTTGCGGGCCGCCTCGTCGCGGCGCCGGCCGCGCTCGGAAGTCTGGAACCCGGACTCCTCCAGGGGCTGTTGGGCCGGGGTGCGGAGCCCGGCGAGCTCGGTGGGGGAGGTGCCCAGGCTGAGGGCGGTCAGATCGGCGACCAGGCGGCCCATCCCCGAGCCGTCGACGGCGGTGTGCGAGAGCACCAGGCTGAGGTGCCGGGCCAGGCCGTCGGCCGTCACCACGCCGACCCGGAGCGGCCAGTGGGCGGCGGTGTCGAAGGGGCGCCCGGCCAGCTCCCGGTGCAGCCGGGCGCCGGTCTCGGCCGGGTCGGCGCCGTCCGTCACCGGCTCCACCTCGACGGTCAACACCCCGTCTGGATCGACGACTTGATCCAGTCGACCGTCGGGCGTCGGGCGTAGCCGGGTGTGCAGCGAGTCGTGCAGGTGCAGCAGTCGCTCCAGCGCGTCGAGCAGGACGGGCACCGGCAGGCCCGGGTCCAGCGGGGCGGCGGTGGCGATGTTGTAGCGCGGGGCGTCGGCCGGGGGCAGCCGGCGGACGGCGTCCCAGATGGCCCGCTGGCCCCAGGTGGCCGGTCCGGAGCCGGACCGGCCGGACGAGAACGCGATCTCCAGCAGTTGGCGAGTGGTCACCGTGTGGCTCTCCGATGTGCGGTGGGTCGATGCGTCGGTGCCGGTGCGTTGGGAGCGCGGGTGCTGCTGGGGAGAGTGTGGCGCACCGCTGCCGGGGCGTCGAGAGCGCCGACCGGTACCCGGCGGCCGTCCCGGCGGGCCCGTCGGGGTGCCGCTCGTTCGCGCTCCTATCCGCAGTCGAGTCGGGCTCGAGCCCGCCGCCCCAGCCTGCTGATGGCCTTCGGAGCGCGGTCCGGGGGTCTGACGTCCTCACCGGACTCACCGGACGCAGGCGAAAGGAACGGACCGTGACGCGACGTACGGACGGAGGCCGGCGATGACCCGGCGTGTAGTGATCACCGGAATCGGGGTGCGCGCCCCCGGCGGCCCCGGCACCAAGGGGTTCTGGAACCTGTTGACCGAGGGGCGCACCGCCACCCGGACCATCTCGTTCTTCGACGCCTCGCCGTTCCGCTCGCAGATCGCCGGAGAGGTGGACTTCGACGCCGAGGCCGAGGGGTTCAGCCTCCGGGAGATCCGGCGGATGGACCGGGCCACCCAGTTCGCCGTCGCCTGCACCCGGGACGCGCTGGCCGACAGCGGCCTGGAGACCGACGCACTGGACCCGCACCGGATCGGGGTCAGCCTGGGCAGCGCCGTCGCCTCCGCGACCAGCCTGGAGGCCGAGTACCTGGTGCTGTCCGACCGGGCCGGGACTGGCGGATGGACCCGGGCTACCTGTCCCTCCACATGGCGGACTACCTCAGCCCCGGTGTGATGCCCGCCGAGGTCGCCTGGGTGGCCGGCGCGGAGGGCCCGGTGGTAATGACCTCCGACGGCTGCACCTCGGGCCTGGACGCGGTCGGCTACGGAGCCCAGCTGATCCGCGAGGGCACCGTGGACACCGTCGTCGCGGGGGCGGCCGACACCCCGATCTCCCCGATCGTGGTCGCCAGCTTCGATGCGATCAAGGCCACCCCCCCCGCAACGACGACCCCGCGCACGCCTCCCGGCCGTTCGACGGCTCGCGCAACGGCTTCGTACTGGCCGAGGGCGCCGCGATGTTCGTGCTGGAGGAGTACGAGGCCGCCCTCAAGCGCGGCGCCCACGTCTACGCCGAGATCGGCGGCTTCGCGACCCGCTGCAACGCGTACCACATGACCGGCCTCAAGACGGACGGCCGGGAGATGGCCGAGGCCGTCCGGGCCGCCCTGGACGAGAGCCGCGGGAGGCCGGGGCCAGCCACGTCACGCTGTCCAGCCGCCGTGGCGCGGGCGGCGTCCAGGCGGAGATCGCCCGGCTGGCCCGGTTTGCGGAGCTGACCCGCGAGACCTGGTGAGGCGCTGACACCCGGCCCTGATGCCTGGCCCTGATGCCTCGGCCGGCCCCCCGGTGCGTGCTACCGGGGGGCCGGTGGCACGTCGCGGGCGTCGACCCCCGGGGCATCCGGGTCGAGGTTCCAGGCGATCACCCGGACGGGGTGGATGCGGATCAGCTCGCCGCTGAAGTACGGGTTCGGCGGCGTCTCGCCGTGACGGGCCTCGGCGCGGCCGCGGATTTCGATGCCCCGGCCGCGGAAGCGCGAGCGGGTGCTGCCCTCGGGCGCGTAGTCGTCCACGACGAAGGAGACCCGCGGATTGGCCGCCACGTTGCGGAACTTGCGGCTGGCGGCGAGCTTCGGGCCGCCGATGTCGATGGCGCCGGTGGCCGGGTCGACGGTGAAGGCGACCGGCCGGTTCTGCGGCTCGCCGGCGGGGCCGACGGTGGCCAGTCGGCCGTGGCCCTGGGAGGCCAGGTAGCGCAGTTCGGTCTCGCTGAACGGATTGCTCGTCATCACGGCGTCCGATCGTCGGTTGCGGGGGCGGCGGTTCCGGGGGCGGGGTTCGGGTCGCTCTCGGGGCGGCCGGGCCGGGCCGGGTCGCCGAGGTGGCGGATCAGTCGGCGCAGCTGCTCGCCGTAGTAGTGCTCGAACTCCGGGTCGTCCGGGGTCAGGCCGCTGGCCTCCCGGGCGGTCTGCGGGAGCATCACGGGGGCCAGGATCATGCCCATCACGGCGAGCCGGACGAACCCCGGGTCGAGGTCGGCGGCGATCTCGCCGCGGGCCTGGGCCTGGCGCAGGTTGGCGAGGTCCTGGGCGAGGGTGGTGTCGCCGTCGACCTCGTCGGCGGCCGAGCCGTCGCCGGTCAGACCGCGCCAGACCATCAGCCGGGCCGGTCGCGGGTCGGCGAGCCCTGCCCTGAGGTAGCGGGCGGCGACCTCCTCCAGCGGCAGGTCCGGGTCGGCGAAGACCGCCTCGCTCTCGCTCCAGCTGCGCTGGAGTTCGCGGTAGAGCCCCTCCTTCCCGCCGAAGTAGTAGTTGATCAGCTGCTTGTTGACGCCCGCGTTGGTCGCGATGTCCTGGACGCGGGCGCCGGCGAAGCCCTTCGTGGCGAACTCGTCGAGCGCGGCGCTCAACAGGGCCTGCCGGGAGCGGTCGGCGTCCCGCTGCCGCTCTTCGGGGGTGGGGGACCGTCGGGGATGCCGCCGCTTGCTCTCCACCTCGGTCGATGACTCGCTCATGGCGGCAGTCTATACCGGCATCACCTCTATGTATGACTGCATCAACTTAGTAGACGAGTTAGTCATCCAACTGGTTGACAGAAGCGAACCGTCGGCTGAGGCTGCTGCTGTGAAAGCATCCAAGAACGCCTCGGCCCCCGTGGTGGAGAATCCGGGACTGACGCCGGAGACCCGGCGGGTCGTCGTCGTCGTGCTGGTCGGCGCCGTCCTGGCCTTCCTCGACGCCACGATCGTCAACGTCGCCCTCAAGTCCCTCACCACCGAGCTGGACGCCACCCTCGACGCCGTGCAGTGGGTGGTCACCGCCTACCTGCTGGCCCAGGCCGCCGTCCTGCCGGTCACCGGCTGGGCCGCCCGCCGGGTCGGCGCCCGGCGCCTGTACATCGCCTCACTGCTGCTCTTCACGCTGGCCTCGATCGTCTGCGGCCTGGTCGACAACCTGGGCGCGCTGATCGCCGCCCGCGCCGTCCAGGGCATCGGCGGCGGCATGATGATCCCCGCCGGGCAGATGATCCTGGTGCGCACCGCCGGCCAGGCCGGGCTGGCCCGGGTGATGGGCGCGGTCGGCATCCCGATGGTGCTGACCCCGGTCGTCGGGCCCACCATCGGCGGCCTGCTGGTCGACCGCGCGGGCTGGCAGTGGATCTTCCTGATCAACGCGCCGCTCGGGCCGATCGGCCTCTTCCTGGCCGCCCGGCTGCTCCCGCCGGACCCGGCCGGGGGGGCGGACCGCTCGACCTGCCCGGACTCCTCCTGGTCGGCCTCGGCATGGTCGGCATCACCTACGGCCTCTCCGAAGCCGGCAGCGCGGGCCTGACCTCGGCCAAGGTGCTGGTCCCGCTGCTGGTCGGGCTGGCGCTCACCGGCGCGTTCGTGCTGCGATCGCTCCGGTGCCGCACCCGCTGCTGGACATGAGGCTCTACCGCAGCCAACTGTTCAGCTCGGCGTCCTTCGTCACCTTCGTGTTCGGCGCGGCCACTTACGGCGGCATGATCCTGATGCCGCTCTTCTACCAGGTGGTCAAGCACGAGGACGCCTCGCACACCGGGCTGCTGCTCGCCCCGCAGGGCCTCGGCGCGGCGGTCGCGATGGGCATGTCCAGCCGGCTGTTCGAGAAGATCGGCAGCGTCACCTGCGTGATCGGCGCGGCGGTCAGCGTGGTCGCCGCGCTGCCCTTCGTCCTGATCTCCGACGGCACCTCGTACTGGGTGCTCGGCGTGGCGATGGTGGTCCGCGGCCTCGGCATCGGACTGTCCGTGATGCCCGCGATGACGGCGGCCTTCCGGGCCATCGACCCGGCCAAGATCAACGACGCGACCCCGCAGCTCAACGTGGCGCAGCGGGTCGGCGGCTCGGTCGGCACCGCCGTCTTCGTGGTGGTGCTCCAGCAGCACCTCGCCGGCGGCGCCGGCCGGGATGAGCAGCGCCAGCGGCACGATCGTCAGCGCGGCCGTGCCGAACTGCCCGGGGGCGTACAGCGCCCCGGCGTACCCGGCCAGGAACAGCAGCCCGGCGGGCAGCAGGCCGATCCGCGGCCACCCGCCGGCCAGCACGATCCGGGCCAGCAGCATCCCCAGGACGAACTCGAAGGCCCGCATCACCGGGAAGAAGTAGACGAACCACAGCTGGGTGACGGAGTAGTCCATCCGCGGCGAGATGTGCGGGCCGCCCGAGAGCAGCAGCGCCGAGACGGCCGGCACGCAGAACACCGCCAGCGCCGCACCGCCCGCCCACCACCACGGCCGCCCGGCCCGGATCCGGCCGACCAGCGGCAGCAGCAGCGGGAACAGCAGGTAGAACAGCGCCTCGCAGCACAGCGACCAGCTCACCTGGTCGATCCCGGTGAGCACGTCGATGCGCGGGATCCAGGACTGCACCAGCAGCAGGTTCGGCACCAACTGCCCCGCGGTGAATGCCTCCCCGCAGACCAGCATCAGGGCCACCGCCGCCACTGCGGTCACCAGGTGGTTGGGGTAGATCTTGCACAGCCGCCGACGCCAGAAGGCCCGGGCCGGCTCACCCGGCCGGGCCGACCAGGTGAGCACGAAGCCGCTGAGGACGAAGAAGGACGACACGCCCGTCGACCCGGCGGCGCTCCACCAGAAGCCCGCGCCGGTGCCGGAGGTCCAACTGCTCGGCAGGAAGCGGAAGAAGGCGTGCGAGAAGAAGACCATCCCGGAGGCGAGGAACCGCATGCCGACGAGGGTCGGCAGGTTCGGACGTCGGGGCGCCGTCGTCGCGGCGCCGGGTGTCAGGGCGCTCATCCCGGCGCGGCCTAGCCGGCCTGCGGCGCCCAGCCGCTGCGGCGCAGGAGTTCGGCGAAGGTCAGCAGACCGGGGTGGGCGGCGCGCAGCGCGGGGATGTCCGCCTTGTAGCCGATCTCGTTGAACCACTCGAAGGTCTTCGCCATCCAGACGTCCGCCGGCGGGGCGGGCGGGTGCGGCTGACCGTGTCCAACGAGGGGTGCGGCCGAGGGCGTCCCGGGGCCGGCGCCGCGGCGGCGGACTGGACAACCTGACGCAGCGGGTGGAGCGGATCGGCGGCAGTCTGACGTCGCTCGTCGACCGGGAGGGCTGGTTCCACGTGGTGGCGGACTGCCCGGTCGAGCCGGGACGGGAGGTTACGGTATCCAGCCGTTGTCCCGAGCGATTCGAACCGCGTCCAGTCGATTTCGCGCGCTGAGCTTCACCACGGCGGTGGTGAGGTAGTTCCGTACGGTGCCGACGGACAGGTGCAGTTGCCCGGCGATGTCGACGGCCTCCTCGCCCGCCGAGGCGCGGGCCAGGACGTCGGTCTCGCGGGGTGTCAGCGGGTTCTGGCCGCGGTCCCACAGCGCGACTGCCAGCTGGGGGTCGATCACCCGGCGCCCGCCGGCCACCGTGCGGATGGCGGCGGTGAGTTCGGACGGCGGGGCGTCCTTGAGCAGGTAGCCGTATACCCCGGCGTCCATCGCCCGGCGGATCATCCCGGGCTGGTCGAGGGCGGTGAGGATCAGCGTCCGGCAGCCGGGCAGGTGGGCCTGCACCTCGCGGGCCGCGGTGATGCCGTCCAGGCCCGGCAGGTTGACGTCGATGACGGCGACGTCCGGCCGGTGCTCCAGTACCGCGGCGAGGATGTCGTTGCCGGTCGCGACCTCGGCGACCACCTCGAGGTCGTCCTCCAGGGTGAGGAGGGCGAGCAGGGCCCCGCGCAGGATGCGCATGTCCTCCGCCAACAAGATCCGAATCATTGCGCCCGACCCCCGTCTGCCGCATGCCGACCCGCCCCGCGATGTCCCGTCCCGCCACGCCGTGGTGACCTTCGGTCGATGGAAACAACGCCGTGTGTCGGGCAGGGACTTTCTCATTGCGGACCGGTTGCCGGGGCGGGGCGCGGATGGGGTTTCCCAGCGGGTTCGGTGGTGGGGAGTCGGGGGCGGGGTTCCGGAACGCGCCGACGGGGTTCCGGATCCGGGGGTTCCCTGCCTATCTCGATGTGAAGTATCTTGATATCGAGATTGATGGTGGACGTGAAACGGGGGCCCGTCATGCGGGGGAACGGACTGTGGGCACAGCTGCGGCGACCGCCGGGCGGGCGGGACGCGCGGATCATGCTGCTGGCCCAGGGCGTGGACCGGACCGGCACCGGGGTGTGGGCCGCCGCCTCGGTGCTGTACTTCAGCTACGTCTGCGGGATGGACGCCGGTCGGCTCGGACTGCTGCTCGGCGTCGGCGCGGTGGCCGGCATCATCGGCTCGCCGCTCGCCGGGCGGGCCGCCGAACGGCTGTCGGTGCGCGCGCTGTTGATCGGCTGCCACCTGCTGCGGGTGGCCACCATGGCGCTGCTGCTGGTGGTCGACGAGTTCACCGCGCTGCTGGCGGCCGTCGCCCTGACCTGCCTCGCCGAGCGCGGCGCCAAGACCCTGGAGATGCTGTTCGCCACCCGGGTCGCGGGCGGGCGCCGGGCCACCTACCAGGCGCTGTTCCGCAGCGTCGCCAACGGTGGGTACGCGGTCGGGACGGGCTTCGCGGCGATCGGCCTGGCCGTCGGGACCACCACCGCCTACCGGGCGCTGATCGTGGCCAACGCGCTCTCCTACCTGCTGGCCGCCGCGCTGATCCGGCGCACCGGGGAGCCGGCCGGCCGGGTTCTGGTGGCGGCCTCCTCGGCGGCGCCGGTGCTGGCGGGCGGCACGGCGGGCGGCACGGTCGACGGTGCGGCGCCGGCCGCCGGGGCCGCGCCGAGCCCCTGGCGGGACCGCGGCTACCTGCTGTTCGTCCTGCTGGACCTGCCGATGTGCCTGGACGACTCCGTCCTCAACGTCGGCCTTCCGCTCTGGCTGATCCACCGCACCGCCGCGCCGCACGCCGTCGTCCCGGCCTTCCTCACCCTCAACACCGTGCTGGTGGTGCTGCTCCAACTCCGGGTCTCCAACTGGGCCGAGCGCCCGGGCGGCGCGATCAGGGCGGTCGGCTGGTACGGCGTCGCCCTGCTCGCGAGCTGCCTGCTGATCGCGCTCTCCACCGGCGGCGGACCGCTGACCGCCTCGCTCGCCCTGCTGGCCGCCGCGGCGCTGGTGACCCTTGCTGAACTGATGCGCTCGGTCAGCTCCTGGGAGCTGGCGGTCAGCCTCGCCCCGCCGCGCGCCCGGGCCTCCTACCTGGGGGTCGCCGGAATGTCCCAGTCCGTGCAGAAGTCCGTCGGCCCGATGCTGCTCACCGGCGTGGTGATGGCCGCCGGCCCGGCCGGCTGGCTCACCCTCGGCGCGGCCGGCACCGGTCTCGCCGCCCTCCAGCGCCGGGCCAGCCGGCGGCGGCTGGCGTCCCTGGCGGCGCCCTCGGCGGTGCCGGTGGAGCCGGTCGCGGTCGCCTGACGGAGGTGGCCGACCGGGCTCACGGCCGGCGGAAGGCTGCCGCGCGTGGGAGCGGCTCTCCTCGGTCGGCGGGTGCGGCGGGCAGGCATCAGTCACGTGACTGTCGTCGGAGAGGCGGGTCCTGTACCCGGTCCGTCGATCGGCTGTTCCACGGTCCGTCATCGCGCTGTCATGCGGCCGGTCGGCGGCCGCGCCCGCCCGGCCTCCGGGGCCACCGCGCCCGGCGGCCCCGGAGACCGCTCCGGCCTGCGAATTCGTCGGGAATGTGACGCGAGCACAACCTGTGCTGCGGGGGTGTTTCGTCTTCGTGGCCAGATGCCTCGATCCCTGGTGCCACGGGTCCGCTCGCACACAGACTGGCTGCTGCACGGTCGTGCACCCACCCCTTGGACCGAGGAAACCCCACCCGCATGCGTACCTCCCCCAGACCCGGCGCTCCCCAGCCGCACCCGCCGCATCCGGTGGGGAGGTGCTGTCCGTGCTCCGGTACGTGACCCGCCGGGCGGTGGGCTGGTTCCTGGTGATCGCCGTGGCCACCAACGCCACGTACTTCCTGGCCAGTTGGTTCCTCGACCCGCGCTCGAACTTCAAGGAGCTGCGCCCGGTCCGTACCGAGGAGCAGCTGTCCCGGGCCCTGGCGCCCTACAACCTCGACCCGCACGAGCCGCTGCTCCACCGCTGGTGGGACTGGCTGACCGGGGTGGTCCTGCACTTCGACTGGGGCCGCTCCCCGGTCGGCGTCCAGGTGAACGGGGAGATCGGCTACCGCTCCCTGGTCAGCGCGGAACTGGTGATCGGCGCGACGGTGCTGTCCGTCGTCGTCGGTGTCGCGCTCGCGGTCCACACCGCCTCGCGCCAGTACGGCTGGCGGGACCGGGCCGCCCAGGCCCTCTCCATGGCGCTCTTCAACGTCCCGGTGTCCATCGCCGCCCTCGTCCTGGTGCTGCTGGCCATCCGGCTGAACGAGCACGCGGGCTGGCACTTCCTGTACGTCGCGGGGGAGAACTCGCCCGACGTGGAGGGGTTCTGGGCGACGGCCGGGGACCGGCTGCTGCACCTGATCCTGCCGACGCTGACCCTCACCCTGACCGGGTACGTGGGCCACCACCTCACCCAGCGCTCGCTGCTGCTGGACGTCATCCACTCCGACTTCGTCCGCACCGCCCGGGCCACCGGGCTCACCCGCGCCCAGGCGATCCGCCGGCACGCCCTGCGCACCGCGCTGATCCCCACCGCGCAGTCCGTGGCCTTCAGCATCCCGGCCGTCTTCACCGGCGCGGTCCTCACGGAGACGATCTTCGGCTGGAACGGCATGGGCCAGTACTTCATCCAGACCATCAACAAGAACGACGTGCACGGCACCGTGGCGACCGCCGCCTTCGCCGCCGCCCTGACCGCGATCGGCGCCATCCTCGCGGACATCGCCACCGTTCTGCTCGACCCGAGAGTGCGGGTGAACTGAGATGGGCACTCCGGTGGGTTCCGACGCCACCTCCGAAGGCGTCCTCGCCAGCGCCACTGCACCTGCACCCGCACCGGCAGCCGACCCGCCGCCGCACGGGCACGACGGGCGCTACCTGGGCCGGCGCCGCCTCTACCTGCGGCGCTTCCTGCGCAACCGGATCGCCGTCGCCGGTGTGGTGATCTTCCTGCTGCTGGTGCTGTTCAGCGCCCTCGGCGACCTGTTCACCCCGTACGGCTACGCGGACGCCGACTTCTCGGCCCTGACCCAGGCCCCCGGCGCCGAGCACTGGTTCGGTACCAACCAGGGCGGCAACGACGTCTACACCGCCGCCGTGCACGGCCTCCAGCGCTCGCTGGTCATCGCGGTGAGCGTGTCCCTGCTGACCGTCGCCATCGCCGCGGTGGTGGGCGCGGGCGCCGCCTACGTCGGGGGCCGGGTGGAGAAGGCCACCCTCGCCGTCATCCACTTCCTGCTGATCGTGCCCTCCTTCCTCGTCCTCGCCCTGGTCTCGCACCGGCTGGCGGGCGACTGGCGGGTCCTCATCCTGGTGCTGACGCTGTTCGGCTGGATGTCCACCGCGCGCGTGGTCTGGTCGGTGTCGACGTCCCTGCGCGAGCGCGACTACGTGCGCGCCGCTGAGTACATGGGCGTGCGCCCGCTGCGCATCGTGCTGCGCCACATCATCCCCAACCTGGGCTCCCTGCTCATAGTCAACCTCACCCTGGGCGTGGTCTCCACGGTGCTCAGCGAGACCGCCCTGTCCTTCCTCGGCTTCGGTGTGCAGCCCCCGGACGTGTCGCTGGGCACGATGCTCGCCGACGGCGCGGGCACCATCACCAGCGCCCCCTGGCTCTTCGCCTTCCCCGCCGGGCTGACCGTGCTGCTCACCGTCTCGATGACCTTCGTCGGCGACGGCCTGCGCGACGCCCTCGACCCCACGTCCACCACCGGCGCGGCAGGAGGCCGACGATGACCCTCGCACCCAGCCGCCGGACCGGACCCGACGCCGGCTCCACCGCCGGGCCGATCGCCGGATCCACAGCCGGGCCCACCGTCGGGCCGACCGAGCCCGCACCCGTCCTGTCCGTCCGCGACCTGCGGGTCTCCTTCCCCTCCGAGGCCGGGCCGGTGGAAGCCGTGCGCGGCATCGACTTCGACCTGCTGCCCGGGCGCACCCTGGGCATCGTCGGCGAGTCCGGCTCGGGCAAGTCCGCCACCGCCCTCGCCGTCATGGGCCTGCTGCCGCCCACCGCGCGCCTCGGCGGCCGGATCCTGCTGGGCGGCCGCGACCTGGCGGCGATGGACGACAAGGCGCTGTCCCGGGTGCGCGGCGAGTCCATCGGCATGGTCTTCCAGGACCCGATGTCCGCGCTCACTCCCATCTTCAGCGTCGGCCGGCTGCTCTCCCAGGCCCTGCGGGTGCACCGGGAGCTGTCGAAGAGGGACGCGTGGGAGCAGGCGGTGGAACTGCTCGACCTGGTCGGCATCCCCGACCCGCGCGAACGCGCCAAGTCGTTCCCGCACGAGTTCTCCGGCGGCATGCGTCAACGCGTCGTCATCGCCCTGGCCATCGCCAACAAGCCCTCGGTCCTCGTCGCCGACGAGCCCACCACGGCGCTCGACGTCACCGTCCAGGCGCAGATCCTGGACGTGTTGCGCCTCGCCCAGCGCGAGACCGGCGCCGGGCTCGTCCTGATCACCCACGACCTGGGCGTGGTGGCCGGCCACGCCGACGACGTCGCCGTCATGTACGCCGGACGGATCGTCGAGCACACGGGCGTCGACGAGCTGTTCCGCCGCCCGACGATGCCCTACACCGCCCGACTGCTGGCCAGCGTCCCCACCGTGGACAGCGGCGTCGAACGGCCTCTGATCCCGGTCGGCGGCGAGCCGCCGTCCCTGGCCGGCTTGCCCGGCGGCTGCCCCTTCGCACCCCGCTGCGCGGTGGCCCAGGACGTGTGCCGGACCACCGAACCGGCCCTGAGGGTACCGACGTCGACCGAGCCAAGCGGTCGGCACGGCCGGGTCGCCTGCCACCGCGCGCAGGAGATCGTGGACGGGACCCTCGACCCGGCCGAGGGCGCCACTCCCGTGCCACCGGCCGGCGACGGCCGCCGGACCGTCGGCGAGGTGGTGCTGCGGGTCGAGGACCTGGTCAAGACGTTCCCCGTCACCAAGGGGGCCCTCCTCAAGCGCCGGGTGGGCACCCTGCACGCGGTCAACCACGTCAGCTTCGAACTGCGCGCGGGCGAAACCCTGGGCCTGGTGGGGGAGTCCGGCAGCGGCAAGACCACCACGCTGCGGGAGGTGCTGGGGCTGCGCGCCCCCGAGGGCGGCCGCATCGAACTGGCCGGCACCGACGTCGCCACCCTGCGCTCGGCGGCCCGGGTGCGCGAGCTGCGGCGCGACGTCCAGATCGTCCTCCAGGATCCGACGGACGCCCTGGACCCGCGCCTGACCGTCTTCGACCTGCTGGCCGAACCGCTCCAGGCCGCAGACGCCGACCGGACGGCCGTCCGGTCCCGGGTCACCCGGCTGCTGGACCTGGTCGGCCTGGACCGCGCCATGGGCGACCGCTTCCCCGCGGCCCTCTCCGGCGGCCAGCGCCAGCGGGTCGGCATCGCCCGCGCCCTGGCCCGTGAGCCGAAGCTGCTGGCCCTGGACGAACCGCTGTCCGCCCTGGACGTGTCGGTGCAGGCCGAGATCATCAACCTGCTCGCCCGGCTGAAGCACGAACTGGGCCTGGCCTACCTGGTGGTGGCCCATGATCTGGCCGTGGTGCGCCACGTCTCCGACCGCATCGCGGTGATGTACCTCGGGCACATCGTCGAGTCCGGCGCCACCGAGGAGATCTTCGCCCGGCCCCGGCACCCGTACACGAAGGCCCTGCTGTCGGCGATCCCGGTGCCCGACCCGGAGCGAGAGCGCCGGCGTGAGCGCATCGTCCTGGTGGGCGAGCAGCCCAGCGCCGCCCGGCTGCCGGAGGGCTGCGTGTTCGCCGACCGCTGCCCGCTGTACCGGGAGGCCGACGAGAGCGTACGGACGCGCTGCCGCACCGAACGGCCGGTGACCGCCGGCGCCCCGGACGGCTCCGACCACCAGTACGCCTGCCACGCGGTCTGACCCCCGCGCCATCCCGTCCCGCCCCTTCCCCTTGTTTCCCGCCGATTCCCACCAAGGACACCCCATGCTCAGGAAGTTCGTCCCGCCCCTCGCGCTCGTCGCCGCCGTCTCGGTCGCCGCCACGGCGTGCTCCTCGTCGTCCCCGTCCTCGTCCTCATCCGGCTCCGCCGGGCCGAACGCCCAGAACGCCGCCGGCGTCGCGTCCTCGGTCACCGACTACAACCCCCAGCCGTACGAGAACATCAAGGACGGCGGCACCTACACCACCGCGGGCACCTTCGACGAACAGGGCAACCCCTTCAACGTCAACGGCACCCTGAACGCCCTGCGGATCTGGTCCTGGTACAACGCCGACGCCATCACCTACTCGCCCACCGGCGAGGTGCAGTACAACCCGGACTACTACAGCGACGTGAAGGTCTCCGTCGAGGGCGGTGACCAGAAGGTCGTCATCACCCTCAACCCCGAGGCCGTGTTCAACGACGGGACCCCCATCGACTGGCGGGCCATCGAGGCCACCTGGAAGGCCAACAACGGCTCGAACAAGGACTACGCGGCCAACTCCACCGACGGCTACGACCGCATCACCTCCGTCACCCGGGGCACGGACGACAGGCAGGCGGTCATCACCTTCAAGGGCGTCAACGCCTCCTGGTCTGCGCTGTTCACCACCTTCCTGCACCCCGAGGCCGCCACCGTCGACAACTTCAACAAGGCGTACGTGAAGACGGCCCACCCCGAGTGGGGCACCGGCCCGTACACCGTGGGCACCTGGGACGCCCATTCGGGCAACATCACCTTCGTGCGCAACCCCAACTGGTGGGGCAGGAAGGGCAAGCTCGACAAGCGCGTCTACGTCAACCTGGAGAGCGCCGCCTCGATCAACGCCTTCAAGAACGGCGAGCTGGACTACACCTCCGCCGTGGACGCGGAGAACCTCAAGCAGGTGAGGGCGGTCAAGGACGCGGAGATCCGCAGCGGCGGCAGTCCCTTCGAGTACTCGCTGTACCTCAACGCCAAGTCCCCGCTCCTCGGTGACATACAGGTCCGCAAGGCGGTGCAGGAGAGCATCGACCGCGCGCAGATAGCGAAGATCCGGTTCCAGGGCCTCGACTACACCGAGCCGCTGCCCGGCTCCGCGGTGCTCTACAGCTTCCAGCAGGGCTACCAGGACAACGTCGCGGCCGTTCTGAAGTACGACCCCCAGGAGGCTCGGAAGACCCTGGACGCGGCCGGCTGGAAGCCCGGGGCCGACGGCATCCGCGCCAAGGACGGCAAGCAGCTCGAACTCGGCTACACCCTCCTCGGCGACGACCCCATCGAGAAGGCCACCGCCGGGGCTTTCACCGCGATGCTCAAGGCCGTCGGCGTGAAGCTGGACGTCAACAAGGTCTCCGAGAACGACTTCTCCAAGGTGCTCAGCGAGCGCCGCTTCGACCTGTTCATCTCCGGCAACCGCTCGACGGACCCTTTCGGCGCGCGCTACCTGTGCGACTTCTACTGCTCGGACCGCGACTCCAACATCACCGGAGCCGGCACCCCCGCACTCGACCAGGAGATCCGCGCCACCGGCCAGATCGCCGACCTCGGCCAGCAGACCGCGGCCGTCAACAAGGTCGAGCAGCAGGCCCTCCAGCAGTACGCCTTCCTGCCGCTCTACAGCGGCCCCTCCACCTACGGCATCCGGAAGGGCCTCGCCAACGTCGGCGCCACCATCTTCTACAGCCCGCTGCCCGAGACCATCGGCTGGCAGAAGTAGCGGACACGCGCCTCAGGGCAGCCGACGAAGGAAGCAGTGCTGGTCGGTGGCCACGGCGCCGCGGAACGCCTTGGCCTGCTCGCTGCCCAGGGCGTAGTGGACGGCCCGTACCCCGCGGGCGGCGGCCTCCTCCACCAGGCGGTGGAAGAGCAGCTCGAAGCCCTTGTCGGAGCCGACGCGCTGAGATGAGTAGGGCCGGGGCGCCGGTGATCGCGCGTTGATCACTTGTCTACCGGGCACTTCTACGGTCGGGCCACCGGCAAGTTCCGCACCGTTCCGAAGGACCCACATGACTGACCCGGCCGCGTCGTCGCGCGGTGACACACCCTGGATCGGCGACGATCCGAGATTCACCGAACTACGCTCCACCTACCGCAGGTTCGTCTTCCCCGTGACGGCGGCGTTCCTGCTCTGGTTCCTGGCGTACGTCCTCTGCTCCGCCTACGCCCGTGGGTTCATGGCGACCAAGATCGCCGGGCACGTCAACGTGGCCCTGGTCTTCGGACTGCTGCAGTTCGTCTCAACCTTCGCCATCGCCATGGCCTACGGCCGGTTCGCCGCCCGGCGGCTGGACCCGCTGGCGGCGGCGCTGCGGAAGGCGGCGGCCTCCGGTCGCCGCGAGGGTGACCAGGAGCCGACGGAGATCAAGGCATGACACAGCACCTTTCCCACGCCGCCGCCGCGACGGCACAGGCGGCACAGGCGGCGTCGACGTCGACGTCGAACAAGGGCCTGACCATCGGCCTGTTCGTGGCCCTGGTGGCGGTGACCCTGGTCATCACCCTGTGGGCCCGGCGCAGCACCCGGGGCACCGGCGGCTTCTACACGGGCGGCGGCGAGTTCTCCGCGCTGCAGAACGGGATCGCGATCTCGGGCGACTACCTGTCCGCGGCCTCCTTCCTCGGCATCGCCGGGATCATCGCGCTGGCCGGGTACGACGGCTTCCTGTACTCGATCGGCTTCCTGGTGGCCTGGCTGGTCGCGCTGCTGCTGGTGGCCGAACTGCTGCGCAACACCGGGCGGTTCACCATGGCCGACGTGCTCGCCGCGCGGCTGCGAAGCGGGCCGATGCGGACCGCCGCGGGCGTGTCGACCATCGTGGTATCGATCTTCTACCTGATCGCGCAGATGGTCGGTGCGGCCACGATCGTGGGGCAGCTGCTCGACGTCAAGGGCAGCGCCGCGCAGGTGTGGACCATCGTCGGGGTCGGTGCCCTGATGATCGTCTACGTCGTGGTCGGCGGGATGAAGGGCACCACCTGGGTGCAGATCGTCAAGGCGGTGCTGCTGATCGCCGGCGCGGCCACCATGACGGTGTGGGTGCTGGCGAAGTACGGGTTCAACGTCAGCCACCTGCTCGGGGACGCCGCGGCGGCCTCCAAGAAGGGCGACGCCTTCCTCCAGCCCGGCCTGAAGTACGGGGCGACCGACGGCTGGTCGAAGCTCGACCTGGTCAGCCTGGGCACCGCGCTGGTGCTGGGCACCGCGGCGCTGCCGCACGTGCTGGTCCGCTTCTACACCGTTCCCACCGGCCGGGACGCCCGCAAGTCGGTCAACTGGTCGATCGGCATCATCGGGGTCTTCTACCTGATGACCCTGGTGCTGGGCTTCGGCGCGGCCGCGCTGGTCGGCACGGCGACGATCAAGGAGAAGGACCCGTCCGGCAACACCGCCGCGACCCTGCTGGCCGAGCACCTGGGCGGCGGCGCCGGCACCACCGGCGGCTCACTGATGCTGGCCTTCATCGCGGCGGTCGCCTTCGCCACCATCCTGGCGGTGGTCGCCGGGCTCACCCTGACCTCCTCGTCCTCGTTCGCCCATGACCTGTACGCCAGCGTGATCCGCAAGGGCCGGGCCACCGAGCGGCAGGAGCTGATCACCGCGAAGATCGCCGCCGTGGTCATCGGCGCCGTCGCGGTCGCCCTGTCGATCTTCGCCCGGGACCTCAACGTGGCGTTCCTGGTGGCGCTGGCCTTCGCCATCGCGGCCTCGGCCAACCTGCCCGCCATCCTGCTGACCCTGTTCTGGCGGCGCTTCACCACCTTCGGCGCCAAGTGCGGCATCTACGCCGGCCTGGTCAGCGCGATCGGCCTGGTGCTGCTCTCCCCGATCTGCTGGGGCGGCGCCAGCGCCACTGTCCCCGCCGTGAAGCTGACGGCCGCCCAGGCGAAGGACTGCGGTGTGCCGGCGGCCAGCAAGGAGGTCGGCAACGCCACGGCGCTGATCTCCTGCACCACCACCGCGCCGGTCCCGCTGCAGAACCCCGGGGTCATCTCGATCCCGATCGGCTTCGCCGCCGCCGTCCTCGGCTCGCTCGCCGGCGGCCGTCGCCGCCGGGACGAGGACGCGGACGGACGATCCTTCGCGCAGCTGGAGGTCCACGCGCTCACCGGGGCGGGGCGGTAGCCATGACGACGGGTTCCAACCTCGACGAGTTCCTGTCCGACCTCGATCGCTACGCCGCCGCCGACGTCCTGACCGCCCAGCTCACCGCGGACACCCTGCGCAAGTACCTGCGCGCCGGGCTGATCGTCCCCGCGGACCTGTGCGCCGGTGACACCGCCGGCTACGCCCAGCGGCTGCTGCACGCCGGGCGGACCCACTCCGTGGTGGCCCTGACCTGGCTGCCCGGGCAGGCCACCCCGATCCACGACCACCTCGCCTGGTGCGTCTCCGGCGTGCTGGAGGGCGTGGAGGTGGACGAGGCGTACCGGCTGTGGCGGATGCCCCGCTCCGGCCGCCGGGTGCTGGTGCCGTCCGGCCGGACCACCTGCTCCGCGGGCCGGGTGCAGCTGCTCGCGCCGCCGGACGAGGACATCCACCGGGTGTCCAACGGCGGCACCGGGCGGGCGGTCTCGCTGCACGTCTACGGGGCCGACATCTCGCTGAACGGCGGCACCTCGATCAACCGGGTCTTCGGGCAGGACGTCCTGGACGCCCCGCCGGACGGGGCCCGCCTGGTGAGCTGGCGGCATCCGGACGGCCTGGCACCCTGACCGACGACTCACCAGGGCCGGACCGGGCCCCCGCGACCTGACGGGCCGCCCACCTCCGGGCGGCCCGTCAGGTCGCGGCCGTCGCGCGCCGGGGCTCGGGCCTGTCCGACGGGTGGCCGGGTCAGGCGCGGGTGGCGGTGACGAGGTGGTAGTCGAGGAGGCCGTCGCGCCAGGCGGGGAGGAAGTTGCGGCTCCAGTGGGCGGGCGGGACGGTGTCGGTGAGGTAGCGGTCGAGGCCGGGCCAGACGTCGGCGCCGATGGAGCGGGCGGTGATGTCGGTGAAGCCGGCGCCGGTGAGGTCGGTGGTGAAGGCGTCGAGGGGGTGGGCGACGTCGAGGCCGTCGGCGAAGCTGGCGAGCAGGATCTTGAGGCGTTCGGCGACCTCGGGGCCGGGGGCGGCGAAGAAGGTGGTGACGGCGAGGCGGCCGCCGGGGCGCAGGACCCGGGCGGACTCGCGGGCGAAGGTGGTGAGTTCGCGGAAGTGCTGGGCGGCTTCGACGGAGTACAGGCCGTCCAGGTGGCCGTCGGCGAATGGGAGTCGGTCGGCCGAGCCGAGGGTGTAGGCGAGCCGGTCGGGGTAGGTGGCCAGGGCCCGGGCGTTGACGGCGCGGGCGCGTTCGATCTGGTCGGGGTGGATGTCGATGCCGGTGACGGAGGCGAAGCGGAACTCCCGTAGCGCGAGGGCCGCGCCGAGCCCGCGGCCGCAGCCGACCTCGGCCAGACGCAGCTGCTCGCGCGGCTCGGGGAAGGTGTTCAGCACCCGGCGGTAGAGCTGCTCCTGGCTGTGCACCCGGTCCTCGGGGGACGGGGCGGTGAGGTCGATCCCGTGCCAGTCACCGAAGTTGATGAATCCGCCGGCGAAGCTGGCAGCCTTGGCGAGGTCATCGGCGCCGTACGTCCGGCGGACCGTCGGGGGGATGTGGTTGTGGTCCATGGGTGGTCGGGTCTCCTGCTCGGTGGGCGCCCGGCGGTCGGGCGCGCCGAGGTACGTACCCAAACCGGTGGCGGTCCGAACACGGTACGTGACCGCCCGGGTTCGGGGTCGACGTGACGCGGCGGCGGGCGGTGGCAGCCGGGCGGCGGCCGGCGGTGGCGCCGGAAAACGCGGTGTCCGGCGGGCGCCGGTTCGCTAGAGTCCGCCGGGTGTCCGAACCAGCTGGGAACCCGAACCGGTCGGGCATCCGAACCAGCCGGGAACCCGAACCAGCCGGGAACCCGAACCGGAGGAGCGACCGACCGATGAGCACCGAAGACCGTCCCGTACCGTCACTGACCGGCGGCGAGCGCGACATGCTGCGTCAGTTCCTGGACTACCACAGGGCGACCCTCGCCATGAAGTGCGAGGGCCTCACCGACGAACAGCTGCGCCTGCGCTCCAGCCCGCCGTCCACGCTGAGCCTGCTCGGGCTGGTGCGCCACATGGCCGAGGTGGAGCGCACCTGGTTCCGCCGGGTGATCGACGGCGAGGACGTCCCGCTGGTCTGGTCCGAGGACGACTACCAGGTGGCCTACGACACCACCGGCGCCACCCGCGCCGAGGCCTTCGCCGCCTGGCGGGCCGAGGTCGAGCACTCCCGCCGCATCGAGCTGGCCGCCCCGTCGCTCGACGTGACCGGCTACCAGCCGCGCTGGCAGGCCGAGGTCTCGCTGCGCCTGGTGATGCTCCACCTGATCCACGAGTACGCCCGGCACAACGGCCACGCGGACTTCCTCCGCGAGGCCGTCGACGGCGTGGTGGGCGTCTGACGCCACCCGCACCCGCAGCGGCCGCTACCAGCCGAGGAGGTGGGTGCGGGTGGTGAGGGCGGCCAGGAGGGACTCGGCGGTGGTTTCGGGGGTGAGGGGGGTGGTGTCGAGCTCGTGCGGCGTGGTGGGGGGTGTGGTGGTGAGGACGACGTGGTGGAGGGCGGCGCCGGTGGCGCGGCTCTCGCGGCGGAAGGTGTCGAGGGTGGCCGGGGGCTCGGTGCACTCGACGACGACCTGGTAGCCGCCGGTGGCGTAGGCGAAGGCGGCCTGGGCGGTGGCCGCGAGGGCGGTGGCGTGCTGGCGGGCCGTCTCGGGGAGCCCGTCCGGCAGCCGGCCGTTGCGGATGACCTGGAGGAAGTCGTCCGTCCGGAGGTGGACGCTGGGGCGCAGCTCCTGGGCGAGCAGCGCCGCGACCCGGCTGCCGCCCCCTCGTTCGCCGGCGGCCCCGGTGGGGTCGACGAGGACGAGGACGCCCCCGGCCCCCCGGCCGCCCCCGAGCTCCGGCCCACCTACGGTCGTACGGTTCACAGCTGCTGATCCCTTCGCGGGCCGGGGACGGGACGGGTACGGACGGGCAGCCGGGGCGAGGCGGTGGGAGTGCGAAGGAGCCGGTCGGCCCGGATGCGGACAGCCGACCGCCTCGTCCCCACGACTGATGCGTTTCGGGGATCAACCTAGTCCAAACGGGTGCCCCGAGTCGTCCCCCTCCCGGCCCGTGGGCGGGTCGGCGGGCGTGCTCAGTGCTCGTCGGTACGCAGCACGATCGGGTTGGTGAGGGCCGCCATCGGGCCCCAGGGGAGGTCCGCGCCCATCGTGTTGCCCTTGCCGGGCGTGCCGTCGGCCCTGGGGTGGCGCACCTCGGCGCGGACGTAGCCGGCGAGCGAGGCGGTGGTGCGCCAGACGACCGTGCCGGAGCCGTCGGCGGACAGCGACTCCTGGTGCATCTGGCCCTCGTCGGTGATCAGGCGGACGGTGCCGCCGGGCACGCCGGAGACGCTGAGCCGGACGTCCACCGGGGCGTCGGCGGGGACGGTCAGCTCCTCGCCGATGCCCGCCTGGCGGCCGTGGCCGGTGGCGGTGAGGTCGAGCTGGACGGCGGCGGACTCGGCCAGCCAGCTGCGCCCGGCGCGCAGGCCGTCCAGGACGGCGTCCCGGGTGAGGTCCTCGGCGAGGACCACGTTGTGCGGCAGACCGATGACCTGCGGCGCGCTGTGGGCGTCGCTGTTGCCCATCGCGGGCCGCCAGGAGCGGCGGCCGGATCCGCCGCCTGATCCTCGGCCGGATCCACCGCCGCGGCCGCCGCCTCGCAGGGCCGCGGCGAGCTGGGAGTCCCAGGTGTCGACGGCCGATTCGTCGTCGTACGTCCAGGGCCCGTTCCACACCTCGACGGCGTCGGCCTGGTCGTAGCCGAACTTCCACTGGCAGGCCACGTACGGGCAGTACGGGTGCGCGGGTACCACCAGGCCGCCGGAGCGGTGGACCTGGCGGACGAAGCGCGGGAACTCCTCGTCGCGGGAGCGGTAGCGCCAGTCGACGAACTGGCCCGCCTCCAGGCCGAGGGCCAGCCAGTGGCCGTTGCGGGTGGTTACCTCCTCGCCGGGGACGATCAGCAGGTCGGGGCCGGCCAGCGGGCCCCAGAGGGCGTGCGAGGAGCTGGTGTTGTGGTCGGTGGAGACGATGAAGTCCAGGCCGGCCGCGCGGGCCCCGGCGGCCACCTCCTCGGGCAGGCGGCGCCCGTCGGAGTGCACGGTGTGCAGGTGGCAGTCGCCGCGGTACCAGGCCCGGCCGCGGCCGCGGGCCCGCTCCGGCGGGTAGTGCGGGGTGAACTCCGGCCCGGGCTCGCCGAACCGGAGGGTGACCTGGACGCGGTATTCCAGGCCCTGCGGCGCGACCTGGTACGGGCCCAGGACGACGTGCCAGGTGCCGGGGTTGATCGGGCCGGGGAGGTAGCCGGGGGTGGCGGAGTCGCGGGCGAGCGCGAACTCGGTGCGGAAGCCGCCGGACCAGCCGCGGAAGCCGTCCCCGCCGAGGTCGGTACCGCGCTCGTCGAAGATGCCGATGTCGCAGGAGTTGCCGGGGGTGCCGGCCGGGACCTGCGGCTTGTCGTAGCCGTAGGAGACGGCGATCTCGCGGACGCCCTCGGGGACCTCGACCGGGAGGTGGACGAAGTCGGGGGCGCCGGTGGGGAGGTGTCCGGTGAGGGTGAGGGTGCGGTCGCCGCGGTCCGGGCCCTGGCCTCGGCCCTGGCTGGGGCCTTGGCTCGGGGCGGCCGAGGCGGAGCCGGCGGTGGCGGCGCTCGCGGCCAGGCCGAGGCCGAGGGCGGTGGCGGTGGCGGCGCCGGTGGCGAGGCCGGTGCGGAGCAGGTCGCGGCGGGCGGGGTTCGGCGGCTTGCTGGGGTTCGGTGGCTCGGCGGGGCGCTCGGGCCGGACGGGCGGGGTGGGGTCGGCGGGCATCGGGGCCTCCGGGCTGGGGCGGGCGGATCCGTCGGCACGCCTACCCCGGGGGGTGAACCCCGGGTGAGGCGGGGCCCACCGGGGTGGGGCGGGCCGGTGAAAGGGGACCGGGGCACGAGCGGGGCAAGTTGCGCTGAGTGACGATCGGTCGGTTCATAGTCATGTGCCGGTTGGCATGACAGGTGGCGACGGGTCGGTCTGGAGGCTGATGTGGCACTGAGTCGGCGGGTTCTGCTGACGGCGGTGGTGGCCGGGGGCGCGCTGGCGGGGTGCCGGGCGGGACGGGAGGTGGCGGGGGGCGGGGCGGCCCCGGCGGCCGGGTCGGCCTCGCCGTCGGCCACTCCTTCGGCCACTCCTTCGGCCACTCCTTCGGCCACTCCTTCGGCCACTCCTTCGGCCACTCCTTCGGGCACTCCTTCGGACACGCCGTCGGCCGCGCCCTCCGCCGCCGGGTCCGCCGCCCCTCGGGAGCCAGGCCGGGCGGAGCTGGTCCGGCGCTACGGGGCCGTGGCGCCGACCGCGTGGGGTCTGGACCTCCCCGGGGTGGTCACCGGGCTGCCGGAGGGCGAGCAGGCCATGGCGCTCACCTTCGACGCCTGCGGGGGGCCCGGCGGGAGCCGCTACGACGCCGACCTGATCGACTTCCTGCGCGCGCACTCCGTCCCGGCCACCCTGTTCCTGAACGCCCGCTGGATCGACGCCAATCCGCAGATCTTCGAACAACTCGCCGCCGACCGGCTGTTCGAGATCGGCAACCACGGCACCGTGCACCGTCCGCTCTCGGTGACCGGCCGCTCGGCGGAGGGGATCGCCGGTACGAGCGGGGTCGGCGAGGTGTACGACGAGGTGGCGGGCAACGCCCGCAAGCTGACCGAGCTGCTCGGGCGCCCGCCGCGGTTCTTCCGCTCCGGCACCGCGTACTACGACGACGTCGCCGTCCGGGTGGTCGCCGACCTGGGCGAACGCATCGCCGGGTTCACCGTGAACGGGGACGGCGGCGCGACGATGCCGGCCGCCGAGGTGCGGCGGGAGGTGGCGTCGGCGCCGCCGGGGGCGATCGTCATCGGGCACATGAACCAGCCGGGCCGGGGCACCGCCGCCGGGTTCACCGCGGCACTGCCGGGGCTGCTCGCGGCGGGGCGGCGGTTCGTCCGGCTGTCCGACGTGCTGTAGCCCCCCCGGGAGTCCGCGGGAGTTCCCGGCGCGTCACGCCGGGCGGGGGCCACCACGCGGGGTCCACCGCATGGGGTCACACCCCGCCCGGCCGGACCACGCGGGTCAGAGCAGGCGGAGGCCGCCGGGGTGCCGCTCCTCGATGATGTCGACCAGCCAGTCGTAGACCGTCGGCCCCTTGCCCGCCTTGGCCGCGGCCAGCTCGGCGGCGACGTACGCGCGGCTCTCGGGGTGGGCGCCGGCGAGCCGGCGCTCCAGCTGGCGGACCGTCTCCGGGTAGCCGAGGCTGCGGCGGGAGGCCTCGTGGTGGCGCCACTCGATGACGTAGTCGTCGTCCTCGGGCGTGCCGAACCCGCCGCTCAGGCAGTCGGCGAAGGCGTCGAGGTTGCGGCCGAAGTAGCCGTCGACGCCGATCTCCCGCCCGACCACGTCCCAGAAGTCCTCCAGGCTGCCGATCCCGTTGCCGTCGATCACATAGGTCACCGTCACGGGGTCGAGGATATGCCCGGGCGGCGAACCGCCGGGTGACGAACGGTTGCGACGGGATGATCAACGGCTACGGTTCGACGGCTTCGGCTTCGGCTCCGCAGCTACGGCTCGACGCTCACGGCTCGACGGCGATCGCGGTGGCGAGCAGTCCGTCGCGCACCGCCCAGCGGCCGTCGAAGCCGTCCAGCCGGCGGCCGCCGACCACCGGGCCGGGGACCAGCAGCCGGGCGGTGAAGGTGCCATCGGGGGAGAGGTCGAGTTCGGCCTCGTGGAAGTCCAGCCAGAGTTCGGTCAGCGGGAACCAGGCCTTGTAGACGGACTCCTTGGCACTGAACAGGATCCGGTCCCACGGCGTGGCCGGCTGTGCGGCGGTGAGCGCGGTCAGCCGCTGCTGCTCGACGGGCAGGGCGACGGATTCGAGGACGCCCTCCGGGAGCGGCAGCGCGGGTTCGGCGTCGATGCCGAGCGAGGCCAGGGTGCCGGCCCGGGAGACGGCGGCCGCGCGGAAGCCGTCGCAGTGGGTGAGGCTGCCGACCACGCCCTCCGGCCAGCTCGGTGCGCCGCGCAGGCCAGGGACGAGCGGGCGGTACGGAACGCCGAGGCGGGTCAGGGCGGTGCGGGCGCAGTGGCGGACGGTGGTGAACTCGCGGCGGCGCTTGTCCACGGCCCGGGCGACGGCCGCCTCCTCGGCGGGCTCCAGCCGCGCCTCGGGCGGGTCGTCGTAGGCCACTTCGGTCACCACGGCGTCCGGCAGCAGGTCCCCGATCACGCGTTCCCCCCTAGGTCGGCAGCGCGGGCGGCGGGCCGCGCGGGTCGAGCCTAACCCGGGTGGGCGGTCCCGGTCGGTGGTCTTCGCCAACCGGACCGGGGCCGGGGAGGGTTACTGGCCGAGCAGGTGGGCGAAGTCCAGTCCGAGGCTGCCGAGGACGGGCAGTGCGCCGAGGTCGGTGACGCCGCCGACCGGGATGCTGTAGCCCTGGTTCACCTCACGCTGGTTCACCTCACGTCGGGTCGCCTCGCGCTGGGTCGCCTCGCGCTGGGTCGCCTCGCGCTGGGTCGCGGCGGCCGGCGCCGCAGCGGCCAGGGCCGGGGTCAGGACGGCGCCGAGGAGCAGGGCGGCGAGTGCGGTGCGCATGGGGCGGGCCTCCGGAGCGGGCGGGGGTGACAGCCTGTTCAACACCCTCCGTGGCGGGGTGGTCACGCATCTTCGCCCCTTCGGCCGCGTTGGTAAAGGTTCTTGACTTGTGTTCATGGCAACACCGGGGAGGTCTGGACCACGCCGAGGTGGAACGCATACGTTCCCTTCACCGGGTGGGCACCGGGTCGGATCGGACCGCCGAACTGCACTGCGGCTTCGGCGACTTCTGCCTGTCATGCCCATGACTGTCCCGGCACCGACGAACCGGAGGGAACGAACCATGCGCGCCATCGGCAAGAACCTCAGGATCCTCGCGGGCGCCCCGCTCGCCGCCGCCGCCCTCATCGCCCTCACGGCCGGCTCCGCCAGCGCCGCGATACCGCTCAACAAGCCGATCACCGGCAAGGCCACCTACTACAACGACGCCGGCTACGGCGCCTGCGGCACCCGGATCAACGCCGCCGACCAGCTGCTGGTCGCCGTCCCGCACTCCTGGTGGACCTCGGCCAACCCCAACAACGACCCGCTGTGCAAGGGCATTTCGGTCAAGGTGAGCTACCAGGGCAAGACCATCACCGTGCCGGTGAAGGACCAGTGTCCGTCCTGCGACTCCACCCACATCGATCTCAGCCAGCCCGCATTCGCCAAGCTCGCCCCGCTCGACAAGGGCGTGATCAACGGCCTCACCTGGCAGTTCGTCAAGACCGGGGCGAACGGCAAGACCGTCGAGCTGTCCGAGCCGGTCACCGGCTCGACCATCGGCTGACGCCCCCGACGCCTGCCCGCCCCGCCCGCCCCCGGCCTCCAGGTACGGGGCGGGCGCGGCGCGTTCGGGCCGGGGTGGGGCAGTCGATCCGGCGATTCCTCGTGCGGGGTGCGGTCGTCCCTGACTAGACTCCCGCACCGTCGTTCGGCCGTACCGTAGGTAGCGTCGCGTCGTGCGGTCGTCCCGTACCGAATTCCAGCCCCACGGAGGAGTCTTGGCCTCGATCACCCTCGACGCCGAGCGCCGCGTCCGGGCCGACGCCGGACGTGTCCGGGGCGCCGCCGTGGAGGCGCTGCGCTCGCTCGGGTTCCAGGTCACCGCGGAGCTGGCCACCGTGGTGGAGGCCCGGCGCGGCTCGGCCGTCCGCTCGGCGATGCTGCTGCCCGACGAAGTCCCGCTGGCGGCGCGGCTGCGGTTCGCCGCGGACCTCGACCACGGCACCACGGTGTCGCTGCACATGACCGACCGCGCCGTCTCGGTGGTCGCCCTGGGCGTGCAGGCCCCGTACGTGACGGCCTACCAGAGCGCGCTGCTGGCCCTGGACCAGGCGCTGACCGGCCTCGACCCCGACGCGGCGGCCGGCTTCCCCCAACCCCGTTGGTGGGCCCGGGCGCCCCAGGCGGACGCGCTGGCCCGGCACCACCAGACCGGTCAGCGGGTGGTCGGCGGCGTCACCGCTCTCGTCAACGACCGACTTTCCGGCGCGCCCCGGGCCACCGGACCGTCCCTGTGGGGCGGGGTCCAGGGCGTCGTCTTCCAGTCCCGGGAGGGCGCCGTCGCCCTGGACCGGGGTGCCCTCATGGGCCTGCTGGCGATCCCGGTGCTGATGAGTCGCCGACCGGACGGCGTGCCGGAGCAACTCGGCGCCGAGGTCGCGCAGTTGGCCGCAGCGGTCGAGGGGAGCGTCGCGGCGGTCGGCTGCGGCGTGGTGAACGTGCGGGTCGGCGGCGAACAACGCCCGGCCTTCGAGTTCCTGTACCGGCAGTTCGCGATCCGCTCCCGACTGCCCGTACGGACCCTGTGTACCTGCCGGGACTGTCGGCAGACCAAGGTCGTCAACCTGGACCTCCAGCGGATGCGGGAACGGCGACGCCGACTGAAGATGATCACCTCCGTCGTGCACGCGACGCACGGCAAGGACGGTGAGGTCAGCCCCTTCCAGCTCTTCGGGGCGTTCCTCCAACACCGCAAGGTCGAACCCGACTTCATCTGCTCGCGCTGCGAGAGCACCGAGGTCGACGAGCACCCGGTGACGTTCTGCCCGGGCTGCGGGGAGATGCGGACGGAGGGGGCCCTGATCACCTGCGGGGAGTGCGGGTACGACTTCGAGGCGCTGGTGGCGGGACTGGCGGTGTGGGGCGCGGTTCCGCCTCCGGTGCCGCCGGTGCCGTCCGCGCCGCCGGTGCCGTCCGCGCCGCCGGTGCCGTCCGCGCCGCCGGTGCCGTCCGCGCCGCCGGCTGTCCCGCCGATGCCGGCCGTTCCGCCGATGCCGACCATCGCCCCGATGCCCGCGCCACCCGCCGTACCGCCAGGTTTCGGCCCGGCACCCGAGGGCTTCACCCCGCCACCGCCGCCGACCTGCGGGATCTGTGGCGGCAGCTACCCGGTGCTGTGGTCCGTCCAGGTCCTCGACGGCCTCAACCCCCGGCCGCTGACCGTCTGCCGCACCTCCCCGCGCTGCTCACCGTCCTCCGTGGTCACCCCGGCACGGATACCGACCTGACGCCGCCCACTCCCCGGGGTTCATGGTGCCGCCGGGCCGGACAATCCAGCGCGTCGAACTCCTCCACGGCCGGGCGCGCTTGCTCCTCGCCCGCGCCTGCGGCACCGCAGGCGCGGGCGGTCCGGGGCGGGCACGGCTACTGTCGGCGGCCCGCCGCTGATTCCGGTGGGCGACGGTGGCTCGGCCGTGTGACGGGCGGGCGTTGGGGGGTCTCCGTCGGGGCGTTCGGGAAGACTGTGCACGCGGATCTGGTGGTGGGCCGCTAAGTGGAGAGGGGAGTGCGGGCGATGCCGATGCTGTACGTGGTGGTGTGTGCGGCGGGAGTGGCCGGTGGGGTGGGGGAGTTGGTGGCCGCTGCGCAGCGGCGGGGGTGGGAGGTGGGGGTGGTGGCGACTCCGCTCGCGATGGGGTTCATCGATGTGGATGCGGTCGAGGAGCAGACGGGCTTCCCGATCCGCTCCGCCTGGCGGAAGCCGGGGGATCCTCGGCCGTTGCCGGATCCGGATGCCCTCGTCGTCTCGCCCGCCACCTTCAACACGATCAACAAGTGGAGCGCCGGGATCTCGGACACGCTCGCGCTGGGGATCCTGTGCGAGACGTACGGGTGGGGGATCCCGGTCGCCGTTCAGCCGTGCCTGAGTGCGGCCCAGGCGGCGCATCCGGCGTACGAGGAGAGCCTGACCAGGCTGCGGCGGATGGGCGTGCGGATCGCGGAGTTCACACCGGGGTCGTACGACTGGATGCGGGTGCTGGACCTGTTGGAGGTCTGACCGGGCGGCTGGTCGGTTGCTCGGATCCCGGCATTGCGCGGGCACTGAGGGCCGTGCCGGGTGCGGCTCCGTTCGGCCGAGTCGTGGTGCGGGGCGGTGCGGGAGCGGCCACCGTGGGGGCGTGCCGATGCGAATGCTGTCCGCCCTGTGCCTGGCCCTGCTGTGCTGCGTGCCCGCCGGCCGGGCGGAGGCGGGGCGGCCGGGCTGGCAGGTGGTGGTCGCCGACCAGGGCTCCCGGCGGGTGTTCGTGCTGCAGAGCGCCGAGGAACTGATGGCCTACCAGGGCCCGGACCGGCTGCCGGTGGTGTGGTCCTGGAGCGCGGACCGGGCGCCGGACCTCGCCGATCTCGCCGTGGACCGCAGCTGGTCGCTGGTGGACGAGGCGAAGAGCCGGATCCGGCAGGGCCGCCGCTACCTGCTGACCACCGCCAGTGGCGGGCTCGCCGCCGTGGTGGAGACCGCCACCGGCCGGACGTACTGGGCCGCGGACCTGGGCCCCGGGGTCAACCCGCACAGCATGGAGCTGCTGCCGGACGGCGATGTCGCGGTGGTGGCCGCGGCCGGCTGGGTGCGGCTGTACGCGGCCTCGCAGGGGCCGCGTGCAACGGCGTACGCGGAGTTCGGGCTGCCCGGCGCGCACGGGGTGCTCTGGGACGGCCGGTCCGGGCTGCTCTGGGTGCTCGGTGACGAGGCGCTGGTCGGGCTGCGGGTGGGCGGTTCGCCGGCCGCGCCGACGCTGACCGAGGTCCGCACCGCCCCGCTGCCGGGCCGGGGCGGCCACGACCTCGCGCCGGTGCTGGCGGAGCCGGGCCGGTTCTGGCTGAGCACCCTGCGGGGCCTGTGGCGCTACGACCCGGCCTCCGACCGCTTCACGGCCGTACGGCTGGCCGATCCCGCCGCCGAGCGGGACGTCAAGAGCATCGGCGACGAGCCCGGGACGGGACGGCTGCTCACGGTGGCGCCCGATCACTCCGCGGCCTGCGACTGGTGCACCTCGGTGATCCGGCTGCACCGGCCGGAGGGTGCGCGGACGCTGCGCGGCACCCACCTGTACAAGGCGCGCTGGTGGGGCGGCTGGTAGCAGATTCGTGACGGACCGTAGTCGATCTTGCTCGGCGGGTCGGCGATACCACCCGTTCTGCTTACCGCGTTCGGCTGATGGGGCATATTGTGTACCCCGGCAAACTACTCCAATGGAAGTCAGTTTCCCGTCGTGGTCCGAAAACCATCTGCGGACCCGCGCCGACTGGGATAGCGTCGAAGCCGTCGGGGGGCCGACACCGATCAGGGTGTATTCGAACGTCAGTTACCGGGCCGTAATGGCTCGAATTGGTCCTGGAGAAAAGCATGCGGAATTCCCCGGAGGAAAGCCGGTCGGACGCCATCGACGATCTGCAGCTCGCGGTCGACTCGCTGGCGGCCTTTCCCGCCCGGAACGCGGCCGGTGCGGCGGACGTCACCGAACGGCTCGCCGCGGTCGCCGAACTCTGCCGGTCGGTCGACATGATGCTCGACAGCCTGGTCGTCCAGGCGGCCGCCGAGGCCGCCGAGGAGGGCTGGACGGCGGCCCGGATGGCGGCCGAACAGTCCGGCTATTACGCCAGGTTGCAGCGGGCGTTGCTCCCCACCGGCGCCGGCGCCGGGCTGACGCAGCAGTGAGCGCGCTGCACCCGGGCGTGCACGTGCTGTCCTGCCCCACCCGGTGGAGCGACGTCGACGAGAACGGGCACATCAACAACGCCCGGCTGGTCGGCTACATCCAGGAGGGGATTCACGACCTGCTCCGGCACCACGCGACCGCCGTCCGGCAATCGCTGTTTTCGTCAGGATTCATTATCGCCCGACATGAAATCGATTACCTGGAGCAGTTGCACCACCGCCCCGAGCCATTGTCGGTGCGGCTCACCGTGAAACACCTCGGACGGAGTTCCGCGCACGTCGAGGTGAATGTCTGCCGTGATCCGCTGACATTTATGCGGGCGCGGACCGTGGTGGTCGCGCGGGACCAGGAATCCGGGCGTTCGCGCAAACTCAGCCAGAACGAGCGGCGTTTTCTGTCGGCGTTTATGTCGGTCTCGGAGGCTGGTGCGGCTCCGGACACGGGGCGTGGCGACGGCCGGGCCGTCGGCAGAGCCGCTGCTGCTGCCGCTGCCGCCGCTGCCGCCGCTGCCGCCGCTGCCGGCGCTGCCGGCGCGAGGCCGACGGCACCGGGGTCGGTGCCGCGCATGCCGGCCGGGTTCGGTGGCGGGGTGGGCTCGCCGCGGGGCCCGCGCCGCCGGTGCCGCACCTCGGCGGGCTGACCCCGCCCACCCGTGGGCTCCCGTGCCGGTGACGGCGCGGGCCGGCGGCGTGATCGACAACGGCGTCGATCCGTCGGTCCGGCCTCCGGCCCCGCCCCGGCATCCCCTCCCGCGACGCCCCCGCCCCGTGGCACCTCCCTCCCGTGCCGGCCCCTCGCGTCCCGCGGCGCCCGTCGTCAAGGTTGCGTTCGGGACCGGGCCCCCGGCCGGATCGGCGGGTATCGCCAAGGCCGGATCGCAGTACCCTGAGCAGCACGGGAGCCGGTACGTCCCCCGGCGGTCACGGGCTGCGATGAGGCGGCCCCTCCGGACCCATCGCCGCCGGCCCGGCCCGGCCCCGCAGGCCGGAAGGAGGACGCGATGACCATCTCCTCGGAGGACTTCCTCGCCCGCGTCGTGGAACGCGGCGAGTACCGGGGCGCGGCGGAGGCGGACCACGCCTCCCGGGTCGTGCTCGGGCTGCTCGGTGAGCACCTGGTGGGCGCGGAGCGGATGGAGATCGCCGACGCGCTGCCCGGGACGTACGCCTCGCTGCTCCGGGCCGCCGGACCCGCCGCGGAACCGCTGACCGCCGAGCGCTTCGTGGAGGCCGTGGTGGGCTGGATCGACGGCGCTACCACGGCGACGGCGCAGTGGGACATCGGGGCGGTGCTGAGCACCGTGGCCGACCTCGTCCCGGGGGACGTGGTCGACCGGGTCGTCGAGCAGCTGCCGGAAGGTTACGACCTGCTGTTCGGCCACCCGCTGCCCGCCTGAGGACACCCGTCGTCTGAAGCTCGGACCGGGACCCAGCCGCCCGTGGTGGCGCGGAAGAACTCCGCGCCCGGGCCAGTCAGTTCGACCGGTCCGGCTCCCGGGGGCAGGTAGGCGGAGGCACCCCGGGGCAGGTCCAGGCCGGGGAAGCCGGGGGAGTGCAGTCGGGCGTGGCCCGCGACGCACAGCAGGATCTGCGGGGTGGGCAGTTCGACGCGGTACGGGGCCGCCGACGGCCGGAGCCGGGAGAGGCGGAACTCCCTTGCGGGGGAGCGGAATTCGGCCTCCACGTCGTTCAGTGGGCGGGCGGTGCGGCGGACCGGCCCGGCGGCGCGGAAGGACGTGACGGCCAGCAGTCCGTCCACGTCGACGTGCTTGTTGGTGAGCCCGCAGCGCAGCACGTTGTCCGAATTGGCCATCAACTCCACACCGGTGCCACGGAGATAGGCGTGCGGCACCCCGGCGTCCAGGTACAGCGCCTGCCCGGTGCGGAGCCGGACGTGGTTGAGCAGCAGCGCGGCGAGCAGCCCCGGGTCGCCGGGGTGCTCGTCGGCCAGCCGGGCGTAAGCGGCGCAGGTCTTGGCGTAGCGGCCGCCGGCGGCCGCCGTACGGTGCAGCGCCGCGGTGACGGCGGCGAGTCGGGAGCCGTCGGCGGCGAGCTGGGAGCCGTCGGCGGCCAGCGCCTGCCGGAGCAGGACGGGCAGCGCCTCGGCGGCGGGCCGCTCGCGCAGGGCGGCGGACCAGGGGGCCAGCACGCCGAGGGCGTCCAGCAGCCGGGCGGTGCCGGCCGCCGGGCGGAAGCCGCAGAGGGCCTCGAAGTCGCCCAGCGCGCACAGCAGTTCGGGCTTGGCGGAGCGGTCCCTGAACACCCGCTCCGGGGCGTCCACGGGAATCCCCCGGGCCTGCTCGTCGGCGTAGCCGGCCTCGGCCTGGGCGCGGCTCGGGTGGACTTGGAGGGAGAGTGCCCGGTCGGCGGCCAGCACCTTGAACAGGAACGGCAGCGCCGGGCCGAACCGCCGTACGGTGCCGGGCCCGAGCAGGCCGTCCGGGTCGGCGGCGATCAGCGCGTCGAGCGGCCGTCCGTCCACCCGGGACGGCGCGGAGGGGTGGGCGCCCATCCACAGTTCGGCCTGCGGGGTGCCGTCGGGTGCGGTGCCGGTGAGGGCGGGGACGGCGGTGCGGGAGCCCCAGTCGTAGCGGCGGACCGGGTTGTCGAGCAGGGCGTAGGGCGGCATGCCGGGGTCTCCGGGGGCAGGTGTCAGCGGCAGAGCGCGGCGGCGCCGATCAGCCCGGCGTCGGTGCCGAGTTCGGCGCGGCGCACGTCCAGGCCGCGGAGGTAGGACAGGGCGGCGTAGCGGTCCAGGTGGCGGGCGAGCGGGTCGAACAGCACCGCTCCGGCGGTGGCCACGCCGCCGCCGACGACCACCCGCTGGAGGTCGACCAGGGCGGCGGTGGCGGCGATCCCGGCGGCCAGCGCCTGGGCGGCCCGGTCGAAGGAGGCCAGGGCGACCGGGTCGCCGGCGGCGGCGGAGGCGGCCACGCCGCGGGCGGTGCGGTCGCCGCCGGGCGGGCGCCAGCCGTCGGCGAGGGCCCGGCGGGCGATCGCGGTGCCGCTGGCCAGGCCCTCCAGGCAGCCGCGGGAGCCGCACGGGCAGGGCTCGCCGTCCAGTTCGACGGTGATGTGGCCGAGGTGTCCGGCATTGCCGCTGGGGCCGGGCCGGACGGCGCCGTCCAGCACCAGCCCGGCGCCGACGCCGGTGGACACCACCAGGCAGAGGGCGTTGTCGGCGCCCCGGGCCGCGCCCTGCCAGTGCTCGGCGGCGGCCATCGCGACGCCGTCCCCCGCCAGGCGGACCGGACGGTCGGCCACCGCCGGGTGCCCGGCTACCTCGGCGACCAGCGGGAAGCCGCGCCAGCCGGGGATGTTGACCGGGCTGACGGTGCCGCCGGCGAGGTCGACCGGGCCGGCGCTGCCGATGCCGACGGCCGTCACGGCGGTCCAGTCGGGGGTGCCGGCGAGCTGCTCCAGCACCTTGTGGACGACGGCGAGCACGGCCGTGCCCGGCTCCCGCGCGGGGGTGGGCAGCTGGAGCCGGTGCCGCAGCCGCCCGGCGCCGTCGACCAGCGCCCCGGCGATCTTGGTGCCGCCGATGTCGACGGCGGCGAACAGCGGGGTGAACGGCATGGCGGGCTCCACGGGGATCGGCGGCGCCCCGGCCGGGCGGGGCCGGGGCGCTCTCACGGTACGCGGGACGGTCGGTCAGCGGGCCGCGCTGAGCCGTAGGGTGACCAGCTCGAACGGCCGCAGTGCCAGCCGGACCGAGCCGTCCGCCACCGTCACCTCGCCGCGGGTGCCGTCCCAGGGCCGCTCCAGCAGGTCGCAGGGGACGGCGCCGGCCAGCGGGAAGGAGGTGCTCAGCCGGCCGCGGACCCGGCCGCCGCCCGCCTCGTAGACCCGGACGATCAGGTCTCCGCTGCGGTCGTCGGCGAGCTTGACGGCGCTGACCACCAGGGCGTCGTCGTCCACCTCGACCAGGGGTGCCACCCGCTCGGCGCTGCCGGTGACCCGCCGCTCGGGCAGGCCGATCCGGTAGCCCTCGCGGACGGCGTCGCCGATCGCCGCGCCCGGGACGAGTGCGTGCCGGAAGCGGTGCAGGCCCTGGTCGGTCTTCGGGTCGGGGAAGCGCGGGGCGCGCAGCAGCGAGAAGCGGACGGTCGTGGTGGTGCCGCCGTCGACCGGGCGCACGGTGCGGGTGACGTCGTGGCCGTAGGTGGAGGCGGTCACCAGGGCGACGCCCCAGCCGGGCTCGTCCAGGTGGACGAAGCGGTGGTTGCAGGCCTCGAACTTGGCGGCGTCCCAGCTGGTGTTGGTGTGGGTGGGCCGGTAGAGGTGGCCGAACTGGGTCTCGGCGGCGTAGCGCTCGGTGTGGACGTCCAGCGGGAAGGCGGCCTTGAGGAACTTCTCGGTCTCGTGCCAGTCGACCTCGGTGTCGATGTCGAGCCGCTGCTCGCCCGCGCGCAGGGTGAGGGTCTGGACGACGGTGGAGGAGCCGAAGGAGCGGGCGATCCGGACCTCGGCCCGGTCCTCGTCGGCCGAGGCGGTGAGCGAGTCCACGCCGGTCAGGTCGGTGACGGTGTTGCGGTAGAACTGGTCGACGTCCCAGGCGTCCCACATGTTGGGGAAGTCGGGGTGCAGCTGCAGCAGGTTGGCCCGGCTGCCGGGGGCGACGGTCTCCCGGCCGCTCGCCGTTTCCACCACCGAGCCGATCAGGCCGTCGGCGTCGACCACCACCTCCAGCAGGCCGTTGCGCAGGGTGAAGCCGCCGCCGTCGAGCGGGGTCGCCGTGCAGGCCGGACCGGCCGTGACGGCGACGGCCGCGCCGCCCGCCGGGACGGCCGAGCGCGGGTGCGGCGCGGCGTTGAACACCAGCTCGCGCCCGCCCTCCGCCGGACCGGCCAGCGCCTGCTGGGCCGCGCCGATCAGCGCCTCCAGCTCCCGGGCCAGCGCCGCGTAGGTGGCCTCGGCCTCGCGGTGCACCCAGGCGATCGAGGAGCCGGGCAGGATGTCGTGGAACTGGTGCAGCAGCACCGTCTTCCAGATCCGGTCCAGCTGCTCGTACGGGTACTCGTACGCCTCCTCGGTGCCGGTGCCGGTGCCGGTGCCGGTGCCGCTGCCGCTGCCGCTGCCGCTGCCGCTGCGCAACGCGGCGGTGGCGCACCAGAGTTCGGCCTCGCGCAGCAGGTTCTCGCTGCGCCGGTTGCCCTGCTTGGTCCTGGCCTGGCTGGTCAGGGTGGCCCGGTGCAGCTCCAGGTAGAGCTCACCGACCCAGACCGGCGGGTTCGGGTACTCGGCCTCGGCCTTGGCGAAGAACTCGGCGGGGTTCTCCCAGCGGACGGTGGCCGAGCCCTCCAAGTCCCGCAGCCGGGCCGCCTTGGCGACCATCTCGCGGGTCGTGCCGCCGCCGCCGTCGCCCCAGCCGGTCGGGGCGATCGAGTGCCGGGCCACCCCCTTGTCCTTGAAGTTCCTTGCCGCGTGGGCGATTTCGCTGCCCTTCATGGAGCAGTTGTAGGTGTCCACGGGCGGGAAGTGGGTGAAGATGCGGGTCCCGTCGATACCCTCCCAGAGAAAGGTGTGGTGCGGGAACTTGTTGACCTGGCTCCAGGAGATCTTCTGGGTCAGCAGCCACTTGGAGCCGGCGTTGCGGATGATCTGCGGCAGGCCGCCGGTGAAGCCGAAGGTGTCCGGCAGCCAGGCCTCGTGGTTCTCGATCCCGAACTCCTCCAGGAAGAACCGCTTGCCGTGCACGAACTGCCGGGCCATCGCCTCCGAGCCGGGCATGTTGGTGTCGGACTCGACCCACATGCCGCCGGCCGGGATGAACCGGCCCTCGGCCACCGCCTTGCGCACCCGGGCGTACACCTCGGGCCGGTGCTCCTTGATCCAGGCGTACTGCTGCGCCTGGGACATGGTGTAGCGGAACTCCGGCTCGTCCTCCAGCAGCGCGGTCATGTTGGCGGTGGTGCGGGCCACCTTGCGCACCGTCTCGCGCAGCGGCCACAGCCAGGCGGAGTCGATGTGGGCGTGGCCGATCGCACTGATCCGGTGCGCGGACGGCGCGGCGGGCGCGGCCAGCACCGCCGTGAGCTCCGAACGGGCCTGCGCGGCCGTTCCGTTGACGTCTTGAAGGTCGATCGCGTCCAGGCAGCGCTCGACCGCGCGCAGCACCTCCCAGCGGCGGGAGCCGTCCACCGGCAGCTCGGCCATCAGCTCGCCGAGCACCTCCAGGTCCAGTGCCAGCTGCCAGACGATGTCGTCGAAGACCGCGAGGTCCAGCCGGGCCAGCTTGTACTGGGGCTGGTCACCGGCCGTCTCCTTGTCGCCCAACTCGGTTGGCAGGAAGGGGTGGTAGTCCAGGATGACCGGGTTGGCGGCGGCCTCGACGTGCAGCAGCACCTGCTCGCCGCCAGCCGCCGGGGCGGCGATCCGCACCCACTGGTTGCGCGGGTTGAGGCCCTTCACCGGGCTGCCGTCCGGGCGGTAGACCAGGCCCTCGCACTGGAAGCCGGGCATGTTGGCGTCGAAGCCGAGGTCGATCAGCGCCTCGACCGTCCGGCCGGCCCAGGCCTCGGGCACGGTGCCGGACACGGTCAGCCAACTCGTGCCCCAGGGCGCGCCCCAGGCGTCGCCGGCCGCGATCGGGGTGCGCGGCGCGGCCAGCCCCTCGGCCACCGGGACGGGCTCGCCGGGGGCGGTCCAGATGCCGGCCTCCAGCGGGACGGACTCGGGGTAGACGGCGGGGAGGATGCGCTCCTCCAGGACGCGCTTGAGGCGGGACTCGACGAGGGTGCGGTCATCGTGCATGTCGGCAGGCTCCGTTGCGTGCTGGGGTACTGACGGCTGGGGTACTGACGGCTGGGGTGCTGACGGCTGGGGTACTGACGGCTGGGGTGCTGACGGCTGGGGTACTGACGGCTGGGGTACTACCGGGGACGTACGTCGGAGGGGTGGACCACCTCGGTGATGCCGCGCGCGGCCAGGTGCGCCGCGTCCTCGGCGCGTTCGGCGAGCACGGTGGTCGGCCGGGCGCCGGCCTCGGCGAGGCGCATGAAGGCTTCGTACACCGGTCCGCCCGGGCCGCAGTCCGCGCGGCGGGGGGAGGTGACCTCGTCGCCGGTGGCGACCACCACGGCGGTGCCGCGCGGCTCGGGCGGCCGCCAGCTCCGGCGGGCCTCTGCGGCGGCCTCGGCGAGCCGGGCGCCGGCCGGCTTGACCCTCCGATCGGTGGTCAACAGACCGAGGCTGTACTCCAGTTCGGGGAAGTCGGCGAGCGAGCGGTCCACGTCGTGGGAGCACCACCAGGTGACGCCCCAGACGTCCGGGCAGTCCAGTACGGCCTCGACGGTGGCGCCGGTGAACCGGGCCGCGTCCGCGGCGGTGATGTGCGGGGCGGGCGCGCCGACCTCCTGCAGCCAGACCGGGCGGGCCGGGTCGTCGGCCCAGGCCTTGGACAGCTCGACCAGGTAGGCGGCGTGCTGGGCGGTGGCGGTGGAGTGGGCGCCGTAGCGCTGGGCGGTGCCGTTGAACACCCAGGAGTGCACGGCGGTGGCGGCACCGAGGCGGGCCGAGTGCCAAGGCGTGAACGGGTGTTCGTCCAGGTACCACGCGGCGTCGTAGGAGGCGTGCAGGTGCAGCCGGCCGGGCGCGCCCTGCTCGCAGGCGGTGAGCATCCGGCGCAGCCAGGCCTCCGCCTCGGCGGGGGTGCAGCGGTCCGGCTCGGGGTGCGGGGCGCCGGAGAACTGGTTGATCTCGTTGCCGAGCGTCATCCCGAGGAAGTTCGACCGCTCGCTCAGCGCCCCGGCGAGGGTGCGCAGGTAGTCCGCCTGGCCGTCCAGCACCTCGGGGTCGGTGAAGAGGTTGCGGCGGTGCCAGGTCCGGGTCCAGGACGGCAGGAAGTCGAAGCTCGACAGGTGGCCCTGGAGGCCGTCCACCGCGACGTCCAGGCCGCGTTCGCCGGCCGCGTCCACCAGGGTGGTCAGCTGCTCGACGGCGCGCGGGCGGATCAGGGTGCGATTGGGCTGGAACAGCGGCCACAGCGGGAAGACCCGGACGTGGTCCAGGCCGAGGGCGGCGACGGAGTCGAAGTCGGCGCGCACGGCGTCCAGGTCGAAGTCGAGCCAGTGGTGGAACCAGCCGGAGCTGGGGGTGTAGTTGACGCCGAAGCGCGGGGCCTGCGGGGTGGCGGTCACGGGGGTGGTCACGGGGGCTACCTCAACTGGTTCGGGGCGTACGGACGGGGTCTCGTCCTCGGGGGGCTCAGCCCTTGACGGCTCCCTCCTCGACGCCCTTGAAGAAGAAGCGCTGGCAGACGGCGAACACCACGACGATCGGCAGGAAGGCGATCATGGTGCCGGCCGCGATCAGCCGGGGGTTGGCGGAGAAGGTGCCGTTGAGGTACTGGAGCCCGACGGTCAGGGTGTACTTCTGCGGGTCGTTGAGCACGATCAGCGGCCAGAGGAAGTCGTCCCAGGCGCCGATGAAGGTGAAGATGACGATCACGCTGAGCATGCCGCGCACGTTCGGCAGACCGATGTACCACAGCCGCTGCCAGACGTTGGCGCCGTCCACCAGCGCGGCCTGGTCCAGTTCCAGCGGCACGGCGGCGAAGGCGGTGCGCATCAGCAGCACGTTGAGCATGGCGATCGCCCCGGGCAGGGCCACGCCGGCCAGGCTGTCGGCCAGGCCGAGGCCGCGCACCAGTACGTACTGGGAGACGATGGTGACCTCGCCGGGCAGCACCAGGGTGGCCAGGAAGAGGCCGAGCACCAGCCTGGCGCCGCGGAAGCGCAGCCGGGCCAGGGCGTAGCCGGCCAGGGTGCAGCCGACCACGTTGCCGGTGATGCAGACGGCGGCGACGGTCAGCGAGTTGAGGGCGTACGTCCACACCGGGATGGTGTCGGCGACCTTGCCGAAGTTGCCGAGGGTCGGCTGCTCGGGCAGGAAGGCCGGGGTGCGGGTGTAGACGTCCTCGGCGGGGCCCTTGAGGGCGGTGGACAACTGCCACAGGAAGGGGCCGATGACCAGCAGCAGGACGAGCAGGAGCAGCAGGTAGCGGGCGGCGGTCTGGGCGGGGGACGGCGTGTTGAAGCCGCGGGCCGTCTTCGGGCGGAGGGTGGTCACGGGGTCAGGCCGCCTTCCGGTTCAGCCGCATCAGGAACAGCATCGGGCCGAGGGTGATGACGAACAGCAGCAGGCTCAGCGCGGAGGCGTAGCCCAGGTGGCCGTTGAAGCCGCGGCTGTACATCTGGATCAGCATCACCACCGACATGTCGCGGCCGCCGGGGCCGCCCTGTCCGTTGGAGAGTACGTACAGCTCGGAGAAGACGCGCAGCGAACTCACCGAGATCAGCGCGGAGATCAGCACCATGGTCGGCCGCACCCCGGGCAGGGTGACGTGCCAGAAGCGGCGCAGCGAGCTCGCGCCGTCCACGGCCGCCGCCTCGTGCAGCTCGCGCGGGACGTTGGCGAGGGCGGACAGGTAGATGACCATGTAGTAGCCCAGGCCCTTCCAGACGGTCAGGGCGATCGCGCTGAACAGCAGCAGCCAGCGGTCGGTGAGGAAGGAGACCGGGGAGTCGGCCAGGCCGGTCTGCTGGAGCAGGCCGTTGACCAGACCCCGGTCGTCCAGCACCCAGCCCCAGATCAGCGCCACCACGACCGCGGAGGCGATCACCGGGGTGTAGAAGGCGGTGCGGAAGAAGGTGATGCCGGGGATCCGGCGCTGGACGAGCAGGGCGAGCAGCAGCGGCAGGACGGTCAGCAGCGGGAGGCAGACCAGCATGAAGACGATGCTGTTCAGCAGGGCGTCGGCGAGCTGGGCGTCGTCCAGCAGGCGGCCGTAGTTCTCCAGGCCGGTGAAGTGCCCGCCGCCGATGGGTTTGGCGTTGGTGAAGGACAGGATCACCGTGTTGACGGCCGGCCAGAGGTTGAAGACGGCCAGCCAGAGAATCGCGGGGCCGGCGAGCAGCCATGGGGTGAACCAACGCCGGTGGGTCATGCGGGGGCCTTCCTGGGGCTGGGCCCTGGGCCTTCCGGGGGCCGGGGCGGTACGGGTCATTCCCGGGGCGGCGGGTGTGGGGGAGGCCCGCCGCTGCGCCGGTACGGGAGTCACCGGGGGTGTGGGACGGCGTGGGGTGGGGTGGTGCGCGGTGGGGTGGTGCGGGGCGGGTGGATCAGCCCTTGAGCAGCTTGTCGCACTGCTCGACGGCAGTGTCCAGCGCCTGCTTGGAGCTGGTCTGGCCGCCGATGGCGAGGGCGAACTGCTGCTTGACGATGGTGCCCATCGCGTCGTCCACCTCGACCGGCTGGATCAGCTGGGCCTTGGCGAGCGAGTTGAAGGCGATCACCTTGGCGTCGCCCGCGTTGGTGCCGTCGCTCCTGCTGAAGAAGGGGTCGTTCGCGGAGGCCTTGGTGGACGGGAAGACGCTGGTCAGGTGGGCGAAGGCGGCCTGGTTCTCCGGGCTGGTGACCCAGCGGGCGAGCGCCACCGCGGCGGCCGGGTTCTTGGTGTTCTTGGGGATGGACAGGCCCTGGACGTACAGCGGCGGGGTGCCCATCGCGGGGGAGGGGACGACCTTCGGCGCGAGCGAGGGGTTGTCGGTGGCGAGGCTGGTGATGAAGTTTCCGCCGCCGGTGGTCCAGGCCGCGGTACCGGCGCTGAACAGCTTGGAGTTGCCGGCGTAGGTGTCGGTGAGCACCCCGTTCGGCATCAGGCCGTCCTTGAAGGCGTCCCGGTACTTGTCGAGCAGGGCGGCGGCCTCGGGGGTGTTGAAGGTGAAGGACTTGCCGTCGTCGGACATGATCTTCACGCCGATGTTGTAGAGGTCGCCTAGGCCCGGCTTGCGGCTCATCAGGTAGGTCTGGCCGCCGGACTTCTCCTTCATCACCCGGGCCTGGGCGAGGAGTTCGTCCAGGTCGGCCGGGGGCTTCTTCGGGTCCAGGCCGTTCTTTTCGAGAAGGTCCGAACTCCAGTAGTTCACATCGGTGTTGAGGTACCAGGGGTAGCCGAAGGTGCCCTGGTAGCCGTGGTAGCGGTAGGCGTTCACGCCGCCGGCCACGTACTCGTCGGCGACCTTGGGGTCGGCCTTGGCGACGTCCAGCAGGACGTCCTTCTTGGCCAGCGGGAAGGCGAAGTCCGGCGGGAGGTTGACCACGTCGGGCAGGGTGCCGGAGGCGGCCTGGCTGAGCACCTTGTCGGCGTAGCCCTCACCGGGCTGGTCCAGCCAGTCGACCTCGACGCCGGGGTACTTCTTCTTGAAGCCGTCGATCACGCCCTGCATGTAGTCGGTGAACTTCGGCTTGAGCGACCAGGTCTGGATCGAGACCTTGCCCTTGACCTCACCGGTGGCGGCCGCACTCGCCACGTTGTCGCTGCTCTTGGTGTCTCCGGAGCCGAGTCCGCAGCCGGTGAGGGCCGCCGCGGTGAGGGCCGTCGTGGTCAGTGCCGCCCAGATTCTTCGCATGAGGGTCTCCCGGTCCTGGGGGTGGGTGGGGGATCGCGGCGAGCTCGGGTGGGTGTCCGGGGCGGGTGTCCGGGGTGTTGTGTCCGGGGTGGGTGCACGTGGACGGTGAGCTCGCGGGTTTGCGCGTTCTTGGGTTGTGTCGAGTTCCAGAAACTGACTAACTAAACCGGTCTAGCTCTGGCAGGGACTATGCTCCCGCCTAAACTTGGCTGTCAAGAGAGGAGTCGGGTTCCGTGGGCAGACCGACGATCGCCGACATCGCGCGCCAGGCCGGTGTCTCCAAGGGCGCGGTCTCCTTCGCGCTCAACGGCCGCCCGGGTGTCAGCGAGGCGACCAGGGACCGGATCCTGCGGGTCGCCGAGGAGATGAACTGGCGCCCGCACAGCGCCGCCCGCGCCCTCGGCGGGGCCCGGTCCGACGCCGTCGGCCTGGTGATAGCCCGCCCCGCCCGCACCATCGGCGTCGAGCCGTTCTTCAGCCAACTGCTGTCCGGCCTGCAGGCGGTGCTCTCGGCCAGCTCGATCGCCCTGCACCTGATGGTGGTCGAGGACACCGCCGCCGAGATCGAGGTCTACCGGCGCTGGGCCTCCGAACACCGGGTGGACGGCTTCATCGTGGTGGACCTCCAGGTCAGGGACCCCCGATTGCCCGTCCTGGACGAACTCGGGCTGCCCGCCGTCGTGCTGGGCGGCCCCGGCAAGGGCGGCAACCAGCTGCGGATCTGGGCCGACGACCGGGAGGCGATGCTCTCCATCGTCGACTACCTGGCCGCCATCGGGCACCGCCGGATCGCCCACCTCGCCGGGCTGCCGCACTTCCAGCACACCCAGCGCCGGATCCGCGCGCTGCGCGACGCCTCGCGCCGGCTCGGCCTGGAGGAGGCTCTGTCGGTGCCCACCGACTTCAGCGACGCCGAGGGCGCGGCGGCCACCCGCACCCTGCTCTCCCGGCCCCGGAGGCCCACCGCGATCGTCTACGACAGCGACGTGATGGCCGTCGCCGGGCTCGGCGTGGCCGGGGAGATGGGCGTCGCGGTGCCCGGGGAGCTGTCCATCGTCTCCTTCGACGACTCGGTGCTCGCCCGGATCGTCCACCCGCCGCTGACCGCGCTCAGCCGGGACACCTTCGCGCTCGGCGAGCAGGTCGCCCGCAGCCTGCTGGAGGCGCTGGACGGGGCGGGGGCCGGGCGGGACCTGCAGATGCCGACGCCCCGGCTGACGGTGCGGGAGTCGACCTCGCCGCCGGGGGGCGTGTCGTACGCCGGTTGGCTCGGCGCGACGTAGCTCCGTGGAGTGGTTGCTGCGCGGGCCGTTGACAGTCGTTCTGAACCGGTTTAGCCTCGCTGCGCCGAGCGGGCTCCACCCTGGGTGCGTACCGGTCCCGGCCCCCGGGAGGACCGCTCGTTGCGACTCCACCGCTCAGTACCGGCACGCCCACATGCAGCCCGGCCCCGTCCGCGACGGCGGCCCGCCCCCACCTCCTCCGCTCGATCGGAGCCACCGCATGTCACGACGCCTCCCCCTGCTGCTCAGCGCCGCGCTCGCGACGGCCGCGCTGACGGCCGCTCCCTCGGCCGGGGCTGCTCCCTCGGCCGGGGCCGCACCGAGACCGGCCCCGGCACCCGCCGCCGGGACCGGGCCCGCCGCTGCTTCCGCCGCCACGACGGCGACAGCCGGTTCGGGCAGCCAGCCGTACGCCTCCTACTGGTACCCCAGCTCGATCCTCAACTGGGACCCGGCCACCGACCCGGACGCCCGGTTCAACCGCTCCCGTGTCCCGCTCCAGCCCCGCACCAGCGACCCTGCCCTGGCCGCCAACCCCAACGCCCGGGCGGGCGAGGGGAAGATCGCCTCGCTGGTCTCCTTCGGCCCCACCTCCAACAATCCCTCCCAGGGCTCCGCCGACCCCAACTACTACGCCTTCGGCTACTGGCAGTACGTCGACAAGCTGGTGTTCTGGGGCGGCTCGGCCGGCGAGGGCCTGATCCTCGCGCCGAACCCGACCGTGATCGACGCCGCCCACCGCAACGGCGTCAAGGTCTACGGCACCGTCTTCTTCCCGCCCGCCGCGTACGGCGGCCAGCTCCAGTGGGTGCGCGACTTCGTCCAGAAGTCCGGCGGCCGCTACCCCGTCGCCGACAAGCTCACCCAGGCCGCCCGGTACTACGGCTTCGACGGCTGGTTCATCAACCAGGAGACCGGCGGCGGCGATGCGGGCCTCGCCACCGACCTGCGCGACCTGATGCAGTACACCAAGGCGCAGAGCGGCACCGAGTTCATGTGGTACGACGCGATGACCACATCCGGCGCGGTGGACTGGCAGAACGCCCTCACCTCCGCCAACTCGCCGTTCCTGCAGGACGGTCCGAAGCGCACCTCGGACTCGATGTTCCTCAACTTCGGCTGGACGTCCGACGGTCTGGACTCCTCCCGCACCCTGGCCCGGCAACTCGGCCGCAGCGAGTACGAGTTGTACTCCGGCGTCGACACCGAGGCGAACGGTTACAACACCTCCGTCGACTGGAACACCCTCTTCCCGTCCGGGCAGCCGCACACCACCTCGCTCGGCCTCTACCGCCCCGAGTGGACCTGGAAGTCCGCCACCGACCGGGCCGACTTCTACGCCAAGGACGCCCGCTACTGGGTCGGCGCCAAGAACGACCCGTCGAACACCGACCTCTCCAGCAGCTGGCCCGGTCTGGCCGGCTACGTCGCCGAGTCCTCGCCGATCACCGCCAAGCCCTTCGTCACCAACTTCGACACCGGCCAGGGCGACTTCTACAACGCGGCCGGAACCCGGGTCGCCACCGGCGGCTGGAACAACCTCTCACTGCAGGACGTCCCGCCGACCTACCGCTGGGTGGTCGACTCCAGCGGCAGCAAGCTGAGCCCGTCGGTCGACTTCACCGACGCCTACCAGGGCGGCTCCTCGCTGCGGCTGACCGGCACTCTGGACGCCACCAACACCGTACGGCTGTACCAGACCAAGCTGCCCGTCGCCGCGAACACCAAGCTCGACCTGGTGGTCAAGACCCCGGCCGCGGGCCCGACCAGGCTCAAGGCCGCGGTTTCCTTCACCGACGCCCCGGGCAGCTTCACCACCGTGGACGTCGGGGACAACTCCGGGACCGGTTGGGAGCGGCACACCCTCGACCTCTCCCGGTACGCGGGCCGCACCATCTCCCAGCTCGCCCTCCAGGCCGCCGGGTCGGATCCCTCGTACGACCTGCGGGTCGGCCAAGTCGCCCTCTACGACGGCTCGGTGGAGACGCCGGCCGCGCCGGGCGGGCTGACCGTCCTCGGCGCGAGCGACGTGACGGCCGGCGCCAGCCAGTCGCTGAGGCTCTCCTGGACGGCGGCGCCCGGCGGCAACGTCCACCACTACGAGGTGTACCGGCGCAACGCGGACGGCACCCGCACCTTCCTGGGGGCCACGCCCAACGACGCGTACTTCGTCGGGAAGCTCGACCGGGCGGGTACGGAGGCCACCACCACACTGGACGTCGAGGCGGTGTCCAGCACCTACGGGCATTCCAGCGTCGCCTCCACCACCGTCGGTTGGGACGGCTCGCCGCCCTCGACCTCGACCAATCTGGCGCTGAAGCGCCCCGCCACCGCCTCCGGCCAGTGCAACGCCAACGAGGGCCCGGCCAAGGCCGTCAACGGGAGCGTCAACGGCGGCAACAGCGACAAGTGGTGCACCCTGACCGCGTCCAAGTGGCTCGAGGTGGACCTCGGTTCGGCGAAGAAGCTGTCCACGTTCGTGGTCAAGCACGCCCAGGCGGGCGGCGAGAGCGCCTCGTACAACACCCGGGACTTCTCCATCCAGACCCGCTCCAGGACCACCGACCCGTGGACGACCGTCGCCACCGTGACCGGCAACACCGCGGGCACCACCACCCACCCGGTGGACACCACTGCCCGCTACGTCCGGCTGGTCGTCACCAAGCCCACCCAGAACAGCGACCCGGCCGCGCGCATCTACGAGTTCGAGGCCTGGGGCCAGTAGGCCTCCGTACCGAAAGGACCCCCCGTGCCGGTCACCACCATCACCGCCGTCGAGAGCACCGACCTGTTCACCGGTCCCGAGGACGCCCCGCGCCAGCTGCTGCGGGTCACGGTCGAGGGACCGGCCGCCCGGATCGCCGTCAGCGGGGCGGGCGTTCGCGGCGAGGCGACCGGCACGGGGCTGGTCGAAGTCCCGCTGGAGATCACCGGGGCGGCCGTCGGCTCCCGACTTCCCGTCAAGGTGAGGGCGTCGTCCAGCGAGGCCGCCGGCGTGGTGGAGGTCGCGGAGCCCGGCTGGACGATGTTCCTGGTCTCCCACTTCCACTACGACCCGGTCTGGTGGAACACCCAGGCGGCCTACACCTCCCCGTGGGAGCTGCTCTCCGCCGACGCCACCACCCGGCCGCTGTGGGAGCGCAACGGCTTCGCCCTGGTCGACGCCCACCTGGACCTCGCCCTGCGGGACCCGGTGTACAAGTTCGTGCTCGCTGAAGTCGACTACCTGAAGCCGTACTTCGACCAGCACCCGGAGCGCCGCTCGGTGCTCCGGACCCTGCTGGAGCGCGGGCAGGTCGAACTCGTCGGCGGCACCTACAACGAGCCCAACACCAACCTCACCGGCGCCGAGACCACCATCCGCAACATCGTCTACGGCATCGGCTACCAGCGCGACATCCTCGGCGGCGACCCGCAGACCGCCTGGCAGCTCGACGTGTTCGGGCACGACCCGCAGTTCCCCGGCCACCTCGCCGCGGCCGGGCTCACCGGCAGCGCCTGGGCCCGCGGGCCGTTCCACCAGTGGGGCCCGATCCAGAAGAACTTCCGCGAGGGCAAGGACGACGCCCGGGTGATGCAGTTCCCCAGCGAGTTCGAGTGGATCGCGCCCGGCGGCGAGGGCGTGCTCACCCACTACATGCCCCACCACTACTCGGCCGGCTGGTGGATGGACTCCTCGCCCGACCTCGCCACCGCCGAGCAGGCCGTGTACGAGCTGTACCGGAAGCTCAAGCCGGTCGGGGCGACGAAGAACCTGCTGCTGCCGGTGGGGACGGACTACACCCCGCCGAACAAGTGGGTCACCGCGATCCACCGCTCCTGGGCCGAGAAGTACCTGTGGCCGCGGTTCGTCTGCGCCACCCCGCGCGACTTCCTGGACGCCGTCCGGGCCGACCTCGCCGCCGCCGGCCGCCGGCCCAGCCCGCAGACCCGCGACATGAACCCGGTGTACACCGGGAAGGACGTCTCCTACATCGACACCAAGCAGGCCCAACGGGCGGGCGAGGTCGCGGCGGTGGACGCGGAGAAGCTCGCCGCGCTGGCCGTCGTCAACGGGCTGGGCAGCTACCCGGCCGCCGCGCTCGACAAGGTGTGGCGCCAACTCGCCTACGGCGCGCACCACGACGCGATCACGGGCAGCGAGTCGGACCAGGTGTACCTGGACCTGCTCGGTGGCTGGCGGGAGGCGTACGACCTTGCCGCAGCCGTCCGGGACGCGGCGCTGGACGCGCTGACGGCCCGGATCTCCACGGTGGGGGGCTCCACGGCGGGCCCCGGTTCTGCGGTGGGCCCCGGTTCTGCGGTGGGTGCGGGTTCGGCGGTGGTGGTGACCAACACGCTGTCCTTCGACCGGACGGGCCTGGCTACGGTCGAACTGCCGCCCGGCGTAGCGTCGGTGCGCGTCCTGGACGAGACGGGCGCGCCGGTGCCGAGCGCCGTCGACCGGGGGACGCTGCGCTTCCTGGCGGCGGACGTGCCCGCGCTCGGGTGGCGTACCTGGCGGCTGGTTCCCGGGGAGCCCGAGCCGACCTGGGTCGAGGCCCCCGGTGCGGTGATCACCAACGGCCGGTACCGGGTGACGGCCGACCCGGCGCGGGGCGGTGGGCTGTCATCCGTCCACGACCTGCTGCACGAACGGGAGTTGATCCAGGAAGGCCGGATCGGCAACGAACTGCGGGTGTACCAGGAGTACCCGCAGCACCCCGACTTCGGCGAGGGCCCGTGGCACCTGGTGCCGAGCGGGCCGGTGGCCGGCTCCGGGGCCGCCGCCGGCTCCGTACGCCGCGAGGCCGGCACGCTCGGCGAGCGGCTGGTGATCGGCGGCACGGTCGACGGCCTCCGCTACGAGCAGACGGTGACGCTCTGGCGCGGCCTGGACCGGGTCGACTGCCGGACCAGGGTCCTCGACTACTCCGGCGCCGACCGGCTGCTGCGGCTGCGCTTCCCGGTGGACGTCCCCGGTGGGCTGCCGGTCAGCGAGGTCGCCGGGGCGGTCGTCGGGCGCGGCTTCGCGATGCCCGACGTCGACTCGGCGGAGGCGCCGTGGACGCTGGACAACCCGGCCAACACCTGGTTCGGCCTCGGTGCCACCGCGCGCGCCGTGCTCACCTCCGCCACCGGCGAGGTCACCGGCGCACGGGCACTCGGCGTGGCCGAGGTGGTCGTCCCCACGCTGGACGATGCCGCCGACGCCCGCCCGCTGGTGGTCGCACTCGCCCGGGTCGGCGTCACCGCCACCACCTCGGGGGCGGACTGGGCGCGGTACGGTTGGCTGGACGTCGACTCCAACCTGCCGGACTTCCGGATCGTCATCGGCGGCCCGGAAGTCAACCATGCGGCAAGGGAGTTGGTCGAGGAGGCGGGAGAGGAGTACGCGGCCGCGCTGAAGGCGCACGGCGCGGTGTGGGTGCCCGCGCTCACCCCGCTTGTCGAGGTGTGGCGGCCGGACGCCGACCTGCGCGACCTGCGCGCCCTGCCGGCCCTGGTGGTCGCCGATGTGGCGGCCCTGGTGGACGACCTCGCGGACGCCCGGATCACCGCCGTCTGCCCGGCGGTCGTGACCGATCAACTCGCCGATCACACCGTGGCGTTGCTCAGCTTCGGCCTGCCCGGCTTCGCCGTGGACACCAGCGGCGCGCTGCACCTGTCGCTGATGCGCTCCTGCACCGGTTGGCCGTCCGGCGTCTGGATCGACCCGCCCCGACGCACCCTGCCGGACGGCTCCCCCTTCCAACTCCAGCACTGGACACATGAGTTCAGCTATGCGCTGGTAGGTGGCGACGGCGACTGGCGGGCCCAGACGCTGCCCGCGCAGGGGCAGGAGTTCAACCACCCGCTGTACGCGCGGCTCGTCGCCGCCGTGCAGGACGGGCCGCTGCCCGGGACCCTCTCCTGGCTGCGGGTCGAGCCGCAGCGCGAGGTGCTGCTCGGCGCGCTCAAGCCGGTGGGGAACCCGATCGCCCACGGCTCGGCGTCCTCCGGGGGCGGCGACCTCACCGTCCGGCTGGTCGAGTCGACCGGCCTCGGCCGGACGGCACGGCTCGGCGGCGCGCTCGGCCTGACCGACCTGCGCTCCGCCGACCTGCTGGAACGCCCCCAGGGCCCGGCCGACTTGGCCCTGGCCGGGTCGCAGATCGTCACCCTGCTCGGGGTTCCCGAGGTGTCGACCCGCGCCGACGGCCCCGAGCTCGGCCCGGTGGCCGAACCCGCCCAGCCCGTCCACGCCCGCTACTGGCTGCACAACCGGGGCCCGGCACCGCTCGGCTACCTGCCGGTGTCGGTCGGTGCCGCGCCCGGACTGCTGCGGACGGCGGGGGAGGCGGTGACCTTCTCGGTGGTGCTCTCCTCGCAGCTGCGGGACGCCGCCGTCGAGGGCACGGCGGTGGTGCTGCCGCCGGAGGGCTGGGCGAGCAGCGTCGGCACCCGCCCGTACCGGCTGACGGCCGGTGGTCACCTGCGGTTCCCGGTGACCCTGACACCGCCGTCGGACGTCGAACCCGGGTTGCACTTCGCGGCCGTCCGGATCGAGCACGACGGGCAGCAGATCGAGGACGTGGTGTCGATCGCCGTCGGCGAGCTGCCCGGGCTGCTGCCCGTCGCCGGGGACGCCCCCGAGGACTGGACGGCCGCCCAGGGCACCAAGGCGATGACCGGCCGGGACACCGGACTGTCCGTGGACGTCTCCGACGAACTCCTGCGGGTCGCCCCCGGCGGGCGGGCCGTTCTCTGCCTCACCCTCACCAACCGCACGCGCGGGGAGATCCGTGGTGAGCTGCAACTCGTCTCCCCGTGGGGCACCTGGGGAGCGATCGTCGACCCGGTGCGCGGCTTCGCCGTGCCGGCCGATTCCGCCGTCACCGTCGACTTCGCGGTCGCCGCTCCCGAGTCCCTCGACCCCGGTGCGTACTGGGCCCTGGCCAAGGTGATGTGGTTCGGCCGCTGCCAGTACGCCCCGACCGTCGCCCTGGTGGTGGAGGCATGACCCTCGGCCTGCTCGACGGGCACCCGATCCCACGCACCGCCCTCGACGCGCGCCTCGCCGCCCTGCGGGCCGGCCCGCGCTCCACCGCCCTTCCGCAGCCCGGCAGTTCGGAGGACCGGCAACTGGTCCGGTGGGTCGCGCAGGTGCTGCTGACCGAGGCCCTCTGCGAGACGGTCGCCGCCGAGCGGGGGCTGCCGGTCGGGTCTTCCGGCCCCGCCCGCCTCGACCAACAGGCCGCCGTCGAACTCGGCTCCATCACGGCGGCGGCCTACGAGGGCAGCGCAGCCGTCCGTGCCGTCTACGCATCCGTGACCGCCCGCATCGAGCCCCCGCCCGAGGACATCGCCCACTACCGGGGCATGACCGCCCGCCCACCGGCCACCCGCTGGCACCTCGCCCTCCCCGACGGTGGCTTCGAAGCCGACCCCGACACCCTCCCGGCGGCCCTCGCCGAAGCCCTCCGCGAGGCCCCGCCGGGCGAGTGGGTCACCGTCGGCCCCTGGACGGCGATGCTCCTCGCCACCCTCACCATCCCGCAGAACCCCGACCCCACCCCGACTCTCCGAGAGGCCGCCCGCCGAGCCGCCTTCGTCCGCTGGCTCGACCACGAACGCGCCCAACGCCTCACCCTGGTAGCGGGATTGGAACACCCTGGCGACCCGGCCCAGCCCGACAACCACCACCGCCACTGAGCCGCCCGGCACATCGCCCGCCGCGCCCGGCGCCGGGCGCGGCGGGCAGGGGACTTCGTTAGGCTGCGGCCATGATTCGTGCAGTGGTGTCCGATGCCGGCGAGTGGTGTGCGTGGACGGGCTCGGCGGACCCTTCCCCAGCCCGGCCGACACGGGCATGATCGTCGCCTGGTCGTGATCCCCCATCGGCAGGAGCAGCGAAGTGCACCACCTCACGTACGGCGACATCGAGGCCGCCACCGAGCGGATCGCGGGGCACGTCCGGCCGGTCGCCCTGACGGCGGTCGATCCGCGCCCCGGGCAGCCCGGTGAGCTGTGGCTGGCGTTGGAGTTCATGCAGCACACCGGATCGTTCAAGGCCCGTGGTGCGCAGAACTTCCTCCATGCGCACCGCGAGGCCGGAACCCTGCCCACTGCGGGGGTGACCATCGCCTCCGGCGGGAACGCCGGGCTGGCGTGCGCCTGGGCGGCGCGGCAACAGGGCGTGCGGGCAACGGTGTTCGTGCCGGCCACGGCGCCGGCGGTGAAGGTGTCCAAGCTCCGCGGCCTCGGCGCCGACGTGCGGCTGGTGGGCTCGGAGTACGCCGAGGCGCTGGCCGCGTGCGAGGAGTTCGCGGCCGAGGGCGGGGCTCTCGCGGCGCACGCGTACGACCATCCGCTGATCGCGGCCGGGGCCGGCACGCTGCTGGAGGAGATCCACCAGCGGATCCCGGACGTGGACACCGTGGTGGTCGCGGTCGGCGGCGGCGGGTTGTTCGCGGGCGTCGCCACCGCCGCCCGGGAGCACGGCGTCCGGACGGTGGCGGTGGAGCCGGAGCACAGCCGCGCGCTGAACGCCGCCCTGGCGGCGGGCCGCCCGGTCGATGTGACGGTGGACTCGGTCGCGGGCGACTCGCTCGGCGCCCGGCGGGTCTCCGCCACGGCCCTGGATGTCGCCCAACTAGGCCATGTGCATTCGGTGTTGGTGCCGGATGCGGAGATCGTCCGCGCGCGCCGGGCCCTCTGGGACGATCACCGGGTGGTCGTCGAGCACGGCGCCGCCACCGCCCTGGCCGCGCTGAACGGCCCCTCCGGTCAGCCGGGCGGCTACCGGCCCGAGCCCGGGGAGAAGGTCTGCGTGGTGCTCTGCGGCGCCAACACCGACCCGTCCGACCTGGTCGAGGAGCCTCGCGGCCGGTCAGTCTGACGTGGAGGGAGCGAGGCCGTCCGCGCCTCGCGCCAGGAAGGCGCGGGCGGCTTCGACGATCTCACCTTTGATCTGCTCCAGCGGGATGCCCCAGCCCTCACTCCAGTCCTCGCCGTTGATGGCCCCGTGGACGAGGTTCTGGAGCCGGACCGGGCCGGTGGGGGCGGCGCTGGGGGGCTCCTAGGTGGGTGAGGACGGCGAGGACGCGGCGGTCGCCGCTGTCCTCGGGTGGGAGGTCGAGTTTCACGAAGATGTTTCCGATGTGCTTGTGCACGGCCCGCTCGGTGACCACGAGGCGGTCGGCGATCTCGGTGTTCCCGTGGCCCTGGGCCATCATCGCGAGGACCTCGCGTTCGCGTTCGGTGAGCCGTGACAGCGGGCTTCCGCGCGTCGCGAGCAACTGCCGGACCACGTCCGGGTCCAGTGCGGTGCCGCCGGCCGCGACGCGGTGGAGCGCGTCGAGGAAGTCGTCGACGCGGGCGACCCGGTCCTTGAGCAGGTAGCCGACGCCGGTGCCGTCGGCGAGGAGTTCTCGGGCGTAGGTGTCCTCGACGTACTGGGAGAGGACGAGGATCGGCAAGCCGGGGACGTGTTCCCGGGCGCGCAGTGCGGCCCTGATGCCCTCGTCGGTGAAGGACGGCGGGAGGCGGACGTCCACCACGGCCACGTCCGGCCGGTGGGTGAGGGCGGCCGTCACGAAGGATTCGGCGTCCTCGGTGGTGGCGAGCACCTGGTTGCCCAGGGCTTCCAGCAGTGCGGTGAGTCCCTGCGCGAGCAGGGCGTTGTCCTCGGCGATCACGATCCGCACGGGCACTCCACGGTGATCACGGTGGGTCCGCCCGGCGGGCTCTGGATCCGCAGTGCTCCGTCGACCGCCTCGATGCGCTGCCGCATGCCGCGCAGCCCGGTGCCGCCGCTCTCGGCCGCCCCGCCGTGGCCGTCGTCGGTGATCTCCGCGCGGAGGGTGCCGCCGGTCCTGGCCAGGGTGACCGACACGGAGCCGGCGTGGGCGTGCTTGGCCGCGTTGGTGAGTGCCTCGGTGATGGCGAAGTACACGGCGACCTCGATCCGTGCCGGTACGTCGCCGAGGTCGGCGGGGTCGGCGGGGTCGGCGGGGTCGGCGGGGTCGGCGGGGTCGGCGCGTTTGCCGGAGCCGCCAGAGCCGCCGGGCTTCCCGGGCGCGCCGAACTCCACGGTGGCCGGGACCGGGCAGCGGGCGACGACCGCCGAGACCGCGCGGGTGAGGCCCCGGTCGGCGAGGATCGGCGGGTAGACGGAGCGCAGCACGTCACGCAGTTCGGTCATCGCCTCCTCGGCGCCCTCCCGCGCCCGGGTCAGCAGTGGGCCGACCGCGGAGGGGTCGACGCTCAGGGTCCTTTCGGCGAGGCCGAGTTGCATGGCCAGGGAGACCAGCCGGGCCTGGGTGCCGTCGTGCAGGTCACGCTCGATGCGGCGCAGCTCGTTGCCGTGGGCGTCGAGCGCGCCGGTGCGGGTCCGGTCCAGCGTCGACACGCGTTCGGCGAGCACTGCGGCGGCCGAGGGGGTGAGCAGCCACCGGCTCAGGGACGCCGCCAGCCTGGCGATCAGCGGCGGGCCGAAGAGGGCGAGCAGCACGATCAGCAGGAACTGCGGCACGCCGGAGTAGACCGCGGAGGCCCAGCTGTCGATCGGGATGTTCAGGACGAGCCTGATCGGATCGCCCGTGGGGAACAGCCACCACAGGCCGACGAGCACGAGCGCGGCCACCGGGAACAGGAACAGTGCCACGCCGAGGAGCCCGAGTGTGGTGCCGGCGACCGTCGTGGCCGCCGCCCACCGCAGGTCGCGGCCGGTCGCCGGGTCGGACAGCACCGCCATCAGGCGCCTTCCGGTGTGCGGTCCGGCCGGTGCCGTCGACGCCGCCGCCCACCGTCCCAGCCGGTCGCGTTCGCCGTCGGCCATCCGGCGCAGCAGCCGGAGTTCGTGCGGCAGGAGGAGCAGGCCCGGGCCGACCAGGCAGAGTACGGCCGAGTACATGAGGACGGGCACCAGCACCACCAGGGCCAGCGCGCGGACGAGCACGGTCGCGCAGTATCCCGCGGCCCGGGCGGAGCGGACCGTGTTCGCCCGCGTCATCGACAAGTGGTTCACGGTGGCCAGTCTTCCGCCTCCTCGGCCCGCGGTGCAGTGGAGTGTGCTACACCATCGGTCGGCGAGCCTGCACGATCGTCCCGGCCACCCCGCGGTTCGTAGCGTCACCGCCATGAAACCCATGAACTGCATGAAACCCGTGAAGTGCGTGAAACCCGTGGAACGAACGGACACTTCGGGCGGCTCGCGCCCCGATCTCGTCCTCTTCCTGTCGATCGGTTTCGTCGGCGCGTGGGTCACCATGATCCCGCTCTGGGTGGACGGCATCCGCCGGACGAGCGCCGCGCAAGGGACGCCGCGGCTCGCGGCGCTGTGCATGATCCTGATGATGCTGGTGCCGGCGCTGACCGCCTTCGGTCTGACGGTGCGCCGACGGGGGACGCGCCAGGCGCTACGGGTCCTCGGACTCGCCAGGGCCACCCCGTGGCGGTATGAAGTCCGTTCCGTCGCGGTCGCGTTGACGATCCCGCTCGGCCTCACCGCCGTCGGCCTGACCCTGGCCACACTGGTCGGTTGGTACACCCCCGCGCACCTGCCCGGGCCGGCCACCGTCCTGCCGCTCGTGCTGAGCGCGCTGTTGTCCGTGCCGCTGTACTTCGGCGAGGAACTCGGCTGGCAGGGCTATCTGTTGCCCCGGCTGCTGCGGTACGGCAGGACCCGCGGCCTGCTGATCGGCGGAGCGATCTGGGGGGCGTGGCACGTCCCGATGACCGCGCTCGGCGGGAGCTACCCCGGCCATTCGGTGTTGCTCGGCATAGCCGTCGCCATGGTGACCGCCGTGCTGCTCGGAACGGTGATCGCCACCGTCCGGTTGTCCACCGGGTCGGTGTGGGCGGCCGTCGCGGCACACCTGTCGCTCAATGAGTTCGCGCTGCCGCTGACCCGCGAGGTCTCGGGGCGTCTCGTCGATCCGCTGCTCGCCGGCCCGTTGAGCATCTCCACCTGGCCGGTGACCGCGCTGGCCGTGCTGGGCGGCTGGCTCGCCTACCGAGGGCGTGCAGGGCGGGAGCAGTCCGTGCCGGTGGCGGAGGGCCGGCTGACGGCGTCGCGGTAGCGGCCCCGGGCGGTGCCGCCGGCGGGGGACCTCAGGGGGCCTCGCCGTCGCCGTCGCCGCCCTCGGGGGAGTGCTCTTCGAGGTTCTCGAAGAGGTCCTCTTCGGGGACTCCTTCGGGGACTCCTCCGAGGAGTCCGAGGAAGGCCGAGGCGACGAGGGCGACGGCGTGGTCCTCGTCCCGCGCCAGCTGGTGGAGGAGCGCGTGCGCGGCCGGTCCCGGCAGTTCGACCAGGGCCTGGGTGAGACGGATCCGGGTCACCGGATCCAGGGTGTGGGCGGCGAGTCGGTCGGCCAGCGCGGTGGTGATCCGGTCCTCGGCGTCACCGTCCCGGGCCAGGGCTCCCAGGACCTCCGCCGCCTCGACGTCGTGGGAGCCCTCGACCACCATGGCGACCAGCGTCGGTACGGCCGCAGTCACGCCGCGCCGGCCCAGCGCCAGCGCGGCGTGCTCGCGCACCGTCGGGTCCTCGTCCCCGAGGGCGTCCGCGAGGGCCGTGGCCGCGCCCGGGGCCTCGGGCATCCCGGCGAGCGCCCGTACCGCGCGCCGCCGGACGTCGACGTCCTCCGAGCGCAGACCGGCGGCCAGTTCCGGCACGCCGTCGCCGCCGGCCCGGGCGAGTGCCCAGCGCAGCGCGCCCGCGACGTTGGGGTCGGATTCGGACAGGACCGCCCCGGCCAGCAGCTCGGCCGGAACCGGCGCGCCCTCCGGCCGGGCCAGCACGGCCTGCTGCCGGCGCGTGGCGCTGGTGGAGCCGAGCCCCTGGAGCAGCTCGACGATTCGCAGCACGTCCTGCCACCCGGTGGGCGCCGAGGCGTCGACCGCGCGGAGCCGCCCGAGCAGCTCCTGGTCCCGCGCCAGGCGGTCCTCCGTCCACCGGATCAGGTCGCCGACCAGCTCGGACGGCGTGAAGGCGGGATCCTCCAGCGCACGGCCGATCTGCTTGAGCGAGAGCCCGAGGGAGCGCAGGCACTCCACGTGGAAGATCCTGCGGACGTCCTCGGCGGAGTACTCGCGGTAGCCGCCGACGGTGCGGCCGGTCGGCCGGACCAGGCCGAGGGCGTCGTAGTGCCGGAGCATCCGGGTGCTCACACCCGAGCGGCGGGCGACATCACCGATCAGCACTCCAGGGCCTCCGGGCCTACCGCCGCGGCCTCGACGGCAGCCGCTCGTTCCGGGCCCAGTGCGGCGAGCCGCTGCGCTTCGAAGACGGCCGCGTCGAACCCGGCCTCCGGGTCCCGCAGGAGCAGCACGGTGGCGCGGGCGTGTGCCGCCACGGCCGGCTCGGGGTCGGCCGCCGCCTTCTCCAGGGCGCTCCCGGTCACCGGGCCGAGGTCGACGAAGGCCCGGCTCAGGCTCAGCCGTACAGTGCGGTCGCCGCGGCCGAGCTGTCGGACCAGTTCGTCGGCGAGGTCCTCCCTCCCGTCCTCCGGGACGAGGACGACCGCGACGCGCCACGCGGTGCGTGCCACCTCGTCGTCGGCGTCCCGCAGCAGGTCGCGGGTGATCCAGGGCCAGGCGCTCCGGTCGCCGATCTTGGAGAGCGTGTGCAGCGCCTGGCTGCGGGCCTGGGGGCGCTCCGAGTCGAGTTCCCGGCGGATCCGGGGCAGGGTGAGCTCAGGCGGCAGGCGGGTCAGCGCCCAGGACAGCATGTCCCGTACGAAGAAGTCCGGCTCGACCGCGCACCGCTGGACCAGCGGCTCCAGGAGGCCGGGGCCGGGGTCCGAGCCGACCGCCAGGGCGGCCTGGAGCCGGACCGACGCGTCCTCGGCGCCCAGGGCGCGGATCATGCGGGTGTGCTGCTCGTTCGGGTTCACGTTCGGGTTCACGTTCGTGGCGTTGATCGGGACCACCTCCTGCACCCAAGTGGACACCTTGTCACGGTGACAAGGTCAAACCCGTTCGGGCGCCCCGGTGCAGGGTGGTGCGGGAGGTCTACGGGTCAGTCCGCCCAGTCCGCTCAGGCCCCGTCGCGCGCCGCGATGCTCAGCGCGACCTCGATGTGGCCGTATCCGGGGATGGGCGAGCCGACGGCCTTCTCGTAGCGCACCGCGTCGGCGAGCCCGAGCGTCTCGCCACCGGCGAGGGTCCGGTTCGTCGTCCACAGGAGCATCCGCAGCTGTTCGTTCTCGACGCCGAGGATCCGGTCGGAGGACTCCAGTGCTACGCCGGTGCCCGCCCGCCAGTCGGCCACCGCGGACCAGAAGTCGGTCACGGTGTCCCAGCAGACCGCGCTCCGGGGCCCGAGCATCGGGCGTATCCCGTCGAGCGGCCGAAACGTGTCGAGGCCGTGGGACGCGAGGTTCTGGAGGCTTTCCAGGAACGCGACGACGAACTTGTACTCGGCCTCGTCCGCCAGCAGGTCCTCGACGGCGGCCAGGATCTCGGCGGTCGCGCCGTGGTCCCGGCGGGCCGCCCGGAAGGCGACCTGTCGGCAGACCTCCAGGTCGTCGGTGCCGTCCACCGCTCCGGGCTTGACGCCCGCGAGGTCGAGGAGCCGCTGGGAGCGCCCGACGGGACGTCGACGCCACGGGAGCCGCATCGGCATTCCCCTCTGCTTGCAGCGACCGTGATCATGGTCGCTTGGTGCCGGTCAGCATGACACGCCGCTCCGGCGGCCCGTTCGCGGGGGTACGGCTTCACCCGACGCGCAGCGGCAGTTACTTGACGCGCATCGGCAGCCAGCCGGGCCACCACGGCGGGTGTCCGCCGGGGCAGCGCTCGGGGAGGTAGAAGCCGGGCGCCTCCCCGTTGTGGAGGGCGAAGTCTCCGACGAAGAGGGCGGCGCAGAGCAGCACGCCGAGCAGGCAGCCGACGATGATCGCGGCCCGGCGCGAGCGTCCCCAGGTCAGCAGGCGGCCGAGGCCGAAGCCGACGGGCAGGGAGAGGCCGTACAGCAGGATCCGGAGCGTGGTGAGGTCCCCGCCGACCTCCACGCCCGAGTGCGGGGAGGTGTCGACCGCGACCTCGGTGGCATAGCCCGAGCAGTAGGTCCAGGTGTCGAGGATGTTGTCGTTCTGCCGGGTCATGATCGCGAAGCCGAGAACGAGGGTCAGAACGGCCCCCAGACAGCCCAGACCGACCCGCCGACCCGCCTGCGTGGACGGTGCGTTCCCTGGTTCCATGTGTGTGGGTCGTCGCCTCTCCGATGCCCGCTGAGTCGGGGCAGACTATCCGAAGATCGGGAAGGAGGCCTCGCGGCGCCGAGCCGCTGCGCTCGCCGTCAGCTCACCCCCGCCGGCAACTCGCCCCCCGGCCCGAACCGCTGCCGGTACGCCGACGGGGAGATGCCCGTCTCGCGCTGCATCAGCGCGCGCAGGTTGGTCGCCGTGCCGAGCCCGCTGCGTCGGGCGACCGTCTCCAGTCGGGGCTCGCCGCGCTCGATCAACCGGCAGGCCAGGGCGAGCCGTTCGCCGGTGATCCAGGCCAGCGGGGTGGTGCCCAACTGGGCGCGGAAGCGGCGGTGCAGGGTCGCCGGGCTGACGGCCGCGTGTGCCGCGAGGGCGGCGACGGTGAGGGGTGCGTCCAGCCGTTCCTGGGCCCAGGCCAGCAGTGGGGCCAGTGACTCGTCGGGCCGCTCGGGCACCGGACGTTCCACGAACTGCCGTTGGCCGCCGTCCCGGTGGGCCGCGAACACCAGCCGTCGACTCACCGCGTTGGCCACCTCGGCGCCGTGGTCGCGGCGCACCAGGTGCAGCCCGAGGTCGAGCGCGGCCGCACTGCCCGCGGCGGTCAGGATGTCGCCGTCGTCCACGAACAGCACGTCCGGTTCGAGTCGGACGGACGGGAACCGGGCCCGGAAGGAATCCGCCCACTGCCAGTGCGCGGTGGCCCGGCGCCCGTCCAGGACCCCGGCCTCGGCCAGGGTGAACGCGCCGCTGCAGAAGCCGACCAGGCGCGCGCCGCGTGCGTGCGCCCGCCGGACGGCGTCCAGCACGGCGGGCCGGCGGGGCACCTCCACGTCGGGGCGGTTGGGCACGATCAGGGTGTCGGCAGTGTCGGCCGCCTCCAGCCCGGCGACCCCGGTCAGGGTGAAGAACCCGTCCCGCATCAGGACGCCCGGTTCGGGGGAGCAGAGCCGGAAGTCGTAGAGGTCCCGGCCGACCTCCGGTCTGCGCAGCCCGAACACCTCGGTGGCACAGCCGAGTTCGAACGGGTTCGAGTTCTCGTCGACGATCACGACGACCCGGTGCACGCCACCCGCCGGGCGTGCGGACTGCGAGGATCCTTGCGACATGTGCCATTTCTAGCACTCACCCCGGGCGCCCGCGACGGCCCAGGATGGGCCCATGAGCAACCGACCCATCGCCCTCGACCAGGCCCTGGCCACCTTCGACGCCCTGTGGAGCCCCCGCATCGTCACCCGCGTCAACGACTACGACGTCCGCATCGCCAAGGTCGAGGGCGAGTACCTCTGGCACGCCCATGACGACACCGACGAGTTCTTCCTCGTCCTCGACGGTGAACTGCGCATCTCCCTGCGCGAACCCGCCGGCGAACGCACCGTGGTGCTCCCGAAGGGCGCCGTGTTCACCGTCCCGCGCGGTACGGAGCACAAGCCGCACGCCCCGACCGGCGCCGCGATCCTCATGTTCGAACCCACCGGCACCCCGAGCGTCGGCGACCGCCACGACCCCGTCCCGTCCCACGTCGACGCGACGACCGGGCACGTCTTGATCCCCTGACGGCCCTTCACCGCTCCCGATCAGTCGGACCGGGGCATCCCGCCCAGGGGAGCACGCCGTGCCGTCACCCTGCGGTGGCCGATCCGCCAGCCCTCCGCCGTGCGCACCACGGTGTCGTCGTACGAGACGGACCCGCAGGAGCCGTCCGCCCGGATGCCGAGCCCCTTCGACCGGACGTGCACCCGGCCGTCGGCCGCCTCCGTGACGACGACATTGGTGACGTGGTGCGCGACGGGGTTGGCCGCCCCCAGCGCCCACGCCGCCTCCCGGACGGCCGGGAGTCCGTTCAGCGGCTCCTGGCCGAAGTCGGTGAGGTCGTAGACGACATCGGAGGTGAACACCTCCGCCAACCGGTCGAGGCTCCCGTCGTCGACCACGTGGCCGTGCAGGGACACCAACTCGGTGATGGCCAGCCGGTCTTCCAGGGCGAGTGACACGCGCGTCCTCTCCGGCCGGCCGTGGAAGGCCGAGCCGATCATCGATGCTCCGTGACGGGTCCGGCGGAGCCGAGCGCACCAAGGGCCGTACCCGGCGATCCTTCCGCACCGCCGGGCGCTCTGCCACCGATTTCACCGGAGCGAAGGCCCGCTGCGGCGACAGCGACGGCAGTAGCGTCGGGTGCCTGAGGGAACTCGGTGACTGGACGTACGTGGTGACGGACATCGACGTCGACGCCGACCCTCGCACACAGGGCGTGGTGGCTCCCCATACCTGGGGCGACCACGCCCTGTTTGGTCCCCCGCCTGGACCCCCGTGAAGCCCTTGTGGCCCCTCACAACTCGACCCCG